>NZ_JYGZ01000001.1:119760-454501 GCF_000967805.1 Flavobacterium sp. 316 | reverse complement strand
CTAATGGGATTCCTCCCAGTGTCGGAATGACAAGATTGTGGGGAAATAAAAAAAATGATAACATCTTTGTATACAAATAACTTGTTGTAAAAAATTATAATTATTTTTTGCTTTTTTACTTGATAAATCTATACTTTCTTGTACACAGTTAAAAATAATTATTTGTTTTAAAAATACAATTATGTTTTTATTTTTATTTAACTGATCTATATTTTATACTCTTATTGTCTTGCTTCTAAGGCAGACAATAGTTATATTTGAAACAACAAATAATAAATGAAAATTGAAAAAATTGAAAAATCGGGTGTTAATCGTCTTACTATCGAATCTTAGATTTAGAGGGCAATAATGCGTTAAATTTGTCATAATTTTACAAATATTCAAGCGATAGTCTGTAACATTTTAGTTGAAAACAAGTCCTATGTTTAGTCAATCAAAATTAAAGCAAAAAAACAAGGTGCTTTAAAAACTAAATTTTACATTCTATGAAAACAAAAAATTTAATTATTCTATTACTTATGAGTATTACCACACAAGCCCAGCAATTTGTTGGAGACTGGAAAGGAGAATTGGATGTGCAAGGCATGAAATTAGAGGTTATTTTTCATATTGCACAAAAGGACAATGTTTACACATCAACTATGGATGTTCCTATGCAAGGAGTTTCAGGAATAGCCATAGACAAAACGGAAGTAAATAATAATTCTATTACGCTAAAAGCACCACAAATGGGGATTGAATTTGTAGGTGAGTTTAAAAATAAAGAAATTATAGGTGAATTTCGTCAAGCAGGAATGAAATTACCTCTTACTCTTTCTTCATTCGAAAGTAAATTGCCTGGAAATATAGCTTTGCCTTCTTCTAAAGAGGAGTTAGAAAAAATGAAGGTTTATGATAAAGGAAGTTATAAGTATTCTGTTTCTGATTATTTTGCTAAACCAAAAGCTTCTGGTTTTCAATTGTCTCCAAATGGTAAATACATGTCGTATCGTGAAAAGGATGAAAACAACAAACGTCATGTTTATGTTAAAGAATTAGCTACTGGAATTGTAAAAAAGGCTATTGAGGAGAAAGATGAACTAGTGCGTAGTTATGGATGGATTAATGACGAGCGTTTATTTTTTGCTATGGATAAAGGTGGTGATGAAAATTATCATATTTATGGTGTAAATCTTGATGGAAGTAATTTAAAAGATCTTACTCCTTTTGATGGTGTTAAGGCTAGTATTGATAACATTTTAAAAGAGCAAAAGGATTACATTATTGTGTCAATGAACAAAAACAATAAGCAAGTTTTTGAGCCTTTTAAATTGAATATTGTTACAGGTGCTTTAGAGCAATTGTATAAAAATGAAGATATTGCTAATCCTATTCAAGGGTATGAATTTGACAAAGACGGAAACCTTAGAGGGTATAGCAAATTGGTTAATGGTGTACAAAATCAATTCTATTACAAAGACAATAAAACGGGAGAATTTAAATTACACACTACTACCAATTGGGATGATTCATTTGGGATTATCAGCTTTAATTATGCTTCTAAAAATAAAGATGAGGCTTATGTTATAACTAATTTGGATAGTGACAAAACCCGTATTGTATTATATGATTTAGCTACTAAAAAAATTATTAAAGAAGTGTTTTCTAACCCTACATTTGATGTGAGTGGTTTAAATCTTTCAAGAAAAAGAAATTATGAAATTGATAATTTTTCTTATGAAGGTGAAAAAAGTGAAATTATACCTGTGAGTAAACTATACAAAGAAATTTATGGGTTAATGAAAAAGGAATTTCCTAATAAAGAGTCTTACATAGTTGATAAGGATGATAATGAGACTCAATTTTTAGTAATTGTGCAAAGTGATAAATTATATGGTACTTATTATCAATATAATGCTAAAACGAAGAAGTTTAAATTATTATATGATTTAATGCCTCAGTTAAAAGAAACTGACATGGCAGAAATGAGACCTATTAAATTTACTAGTAGAGATGGAAAAACAATCTATGGCTATATTACTTTACCAAAAGAGGCTTTACAAGGTAAAAAAGTGCCTTTAATTGTGAATCCTCACGGTGGTCCACAAGGTATAAGAGATTCTTGGGGTTTTAATCCTGAAACACAATTATTTGCTAGTCGTGGTTATGCTACTTTACAAGTAAACTTTAGAATATCTGGAGGTTATGGAAAAGAATTTTTACGTGCTGGTTTCAAACAAATAGGTAGAAAACTAATGGATGATGTAGAAGATGGTGTGGCTTATGCAATTGAACAAGGTTGGGTAGACAAAGATAAAATTGCTATTTATGGTGGAAGTCATGGTGGTTATGCTACATTGATGGGGTTAGTAAAAACACCTGATTTATATGCTTGTGGTGTGAACTATGTGGGTGTTTCTAACATTTTTACTTTCTTTGATTCATTCCCAGAATATTGGAAACCTTATAAAGAAATTGTAAAACAAATTTGGTATGATTTAGATAATCCGGAAGAAGCTGCGATTGCTAAAGAAGTTTCTCCAGTTTTTCAAATCAATAAAATTAAAAAACCACTCTTTGTAATTCAAGGTGCAAATGATCCACGTGTGAATATTGCAGAATCGGATCAAATTGTAACTGGTTTAAGAGCAAAAGGTTTTGATGTGCCTTATATGGTAAAATATGATGAAGGTCATGGATTTCATAAGGAAGAAAATTCAATTGATATGTATGAGGCTACTTTAGGTTTTTTAGCAAAGAATTTAAAAAAGTAAAAAATGTATCTTTAAAATAATAAAAAGACAATTTCCACAAGAAATTGTCTTTTTTAATTTATATGTTCTTCTTATCCTTTTCTAATTCTATTCTTATATTTGAATAAAAAAATCTGATGAAAAGAAGCATTCTATTTTTTATTTTATTGTTTTCTATAAGTTTTTCATTCTTGTAATGATGTTAAAGAAAAAAAGCAAAACAAATATCTAAATATTCCAGGAACTAGATTGTCAATTATTCCTCCTAATGGTTTCAAAATATCAAAAAGCATTGTAGGTCTTGAAAAAGAAAATGAATCCATGATTCAAGTGATGGATTTAATAGGTGGAAATTATGATTCAAACACAAACACTTTCACAAAATCAGAATTTGAGGATAAAGGGATTAAGGTCTTAGATTTCAAAGAGATTAAAATTGATAATTACAATGCTAAATATGCGCATTTAAAAGGAAATGAAAAAGAAGAATACATCAATTTGGTTTTTGGCGATAGTACTTTTTCGGTAATGGTAATGGCAATTTCTACTTCAAGTGACAAAACTTTACTAACAGAAATTAAAGATGCATTATTAAAAATAAAGTATGATAAAGAAATAATAATTGATGCTTTAGCTACTAGCTTTTTTGAAATTGATTCAAATGATTCAAAATTTAAATTTGCAAAATCGAGTGCAAATATGTTTATCTATTCAGAAAATGGGATTGTCAAGGAGTCTTACAATAATGAGCCAATGGTTATGATTTCTACTCTTCCTAATGATTCCTCAACTACAAAAGAGATGATGACAGAAAGTATGATAAATGGTTTATTGCAAAATGGATTTAGCTTAAAAGAAGAAAGAAAGTCTATCATTGGAAAAATAAATGGTTATGAAAGTATCGAAACTGAATATATTGCGGAATCAAAAGGTATGGAAAAACTTGTTTATTTAACCGTTTTAATAAATGATGATAAGGCGATATCTTTTTATGGGATAACTGGAACTGATTTTGAACAAAATTTGATTGAATTCAAAAAAATATCTCATAATTTAAGGTTTAAATAAAAATAGTGTTTGGTTCTTCTTTCTTTTGATTATTGGCTTTAGCAGCAGTTGTGTAATCGTTTATGGCATCAAATTTGTTATCTTTGTGAAAAATTTTATTATAATTATAAAATAAAAAGATATGAAAAAAATAGTCTTTAATTTATTTGCACTTTATTTCTTAATGATGTTAGCATCGTGTAATAGTGGAAAGAATGAAAATGGTACTGAATTTTCAGTAGATGAGCCAAAAGAAATTGAAAAAACAGTTGTTACTGATAATCAAAATGAAGAAAAAGCTTATTTCATAGGTACAGGAACTGAGCCTTTTTGGGATATTAAATTAACTAACTCTACATTTATATTTAAGACAATTGATGGTGATTCTATTTCTCTTCCTTCAGTAGAACCTATTCGTGCTGCGGATAGTAATATTAAATTATATAGAACAAAAACAGATTTGTATGAATTTAATATTACTATTTCTCAATCTGAATGTACAAATGCTATGTCTGGTGAAAAATCGCCTTATAAAGTAAGTATAGAGTATAAAAAGAATGAAGATTTAACTTTTACAAAGATTAATGGTTGCGGACATTATGTTACTGATTACCGTTTACATGATATTTGGGTTCTTGAAGAATTAAATGGAAAGAAGGTTGGTATTGCTGATTTTAGTAAAGAATTGCCTCAAATGGAGGTTAATGCTAAGGAGAATACTTTTTCAGGACATGCTGGTTGCAACAGAATGAATGGGAAATTGTTTTTTGAAAAAGGCTTACTTCGTTTCGTAAATGTTGTTACAACACGAATGATGTGTGGTCCAGGTAATAAAGAAGGTGAATTTGTAAAAGCATTATCTAGTAGTATTCATTATAAAATAGAAAACAATAGACTTACTTTATCAAATCCTGATAAAACAACTGTTGTCTTTAAAAAAGTGGATTAATTTTGTTCTTTTGAAAGCAATAAAAGTTTAATACAAAAAAAACCATAGTTTTTCAACTATGGTTTTTTTTATATTTTAATGTCTAAATTATTTATTTTATACTGTCTTTTCTACCAATATAAGTATGTAGAAAATCTCCTTTAGGTGTTCCTAAATCAAAAGAACTCCATTTTGTTAGTAAACGTGTACTTGTTCTTGCTTCATCTCTGTCCATTCCTTCATATTCTATTCTATAAATAGCAGAATACATTTCGGCTCTTCCTATTCCATGATAACAATGTATTAATACAGGGTAATTATCTTGATTATCCATAATTTTAAAAAACATATCTAAATTATGTTTTTGTGGTACTTGGTCTGAACCGTTGTTAAAATAAGTTACGCCTTCAATTTTTGAAACGGCTTCTTTTTCAGCAAGTAATTCAGCAGGTACTTCTGGATTGTTAACATCGTCACCTGTTCCTGGAAAACGCAAATCAATAACACTTTTAATGCCATATTTTTTTACATAATCTTCAATTTCATCTGGCGGAATTACACCACTTTTATATACCTTTCCTTCTGTAATTGTTTCAAAATTATGATTAATATGCATATCATAAGCATATTTTCCTCCATAAATTGCAGCTAGCAAAATGACTAAATATAATAGCTTTTTTTTCATTTATTCTTATTTGGTTGATAATTTTTTATCTATTATTTTATTAAAATAGTCTTGAATAAATGCTTTACACTCTTGTTCTAATTTATTCATTTTTTGATTTCGATTAGAAATTAAATTCTGTATTAATTTTTTGTCCTTTTCATCATAAAAGCCAATTGCATTTTTTCCATCAAAGACGCAAATATAACCATCTTTCATGAAATAGTAATTATTGGAATTGTAATTAATTAAATATGGTTTTATGTCTTTTTCTTTGGTTAATAAACTTCTTCCCCAACTTCTAAATGGTTTGTCATATCCTATCATATCCATCACTGTTGGATATATATCTATGTGTTGTGCAATTTCATCACTGTTTCCTACTAAATCACTGTTTGGTTTATAAATTAATATTGGCACAGCTAACCTATTCATTATATTATGATAATAGTCTTCAAAATAATTCACTTGATTACAGTGGTCTGCCGTAATTACAAAAATTGTATTATTAAACCAAGGTTCTTTTTTAGCTGCATTAAAAAATTGTTTAAAAGCAAAATCTGTATACCCTACACATTGATGCATTGGGATATTTCCTTTTGGAAACTTATCTTTATATTTTTCTGGAACGACGTAAGGTTCATGTGAAGAAACGGTAAAAATAGTACTAAAGAAAGGTTGTTTCTTTTTACTTATTGTAGTATTCATAAATTGCATGAATGGTTCGTCCCAAATTCCCCATGAGCCATCAAAATCGGTATCATTTCCATATTCAGTCATACCGTAATAATGATCAAACCCTAAGATGTTTCCATAACCTAAAAATCCCATAGAACCATTTGGAGCACCGTGAAAAAATGAGGTATCATATCCTTTTTCTTTTAAACAAGAGACCATCGATTCTATTTTCTGCTTTGCATAAGGAGAAGATGTAAAAGCATCTTTAAAAGAAGGTATTCCTGAAAGAACAGAGGACATTCCATGAATTGATTTGTATCCATTTGCATAAGCATTAGTATAAATCATGCTATGATTTGCGAGTGAATCTAAAAAAGGAGTATAACTTACGTAATCTTTAATATTTAAATGTTTATTAAATGCTCCACAATATTCTCTTCCTAAACTTTCTGTTATAATTAAAACAATATTGGGTTTAGATGGATTATTTGAACTATAAAACTTGATTGGTTTAAAGCTTTCTTCAATAACTTCATTAGAAATATTAAAATCTTGTTTTTTGAATGTTTTAACTCCTAAAGTTCGTAAAAAAGTAAATGTTGAATTTAATACTAAATCGGCTTGTTGAATTTTTGCTACATGGCGGTTTGCATCAACTAAATTGATTGGACGTGTACTTTTTTTAAAATCTCCTCTTATTCCTCCTACACATAAAGTAGCAACAATTAATACTCCTAAAATTGATTTAAGAACATACCCTACTTTTGATTTTATTTGGGTATCATTTTTAATTTTCACTCTATTATATAAGAACACCCATAATGCACAAGTTAATATATATAATATAAATACATGCCAATATGTAATAACAAAACGAAATAGCATACCTCCTTTTGATTCTTCGTGCTTAATAATATCCCAAGCGGCAAGTGTTAATCTTGAAAAATTGTATTTATAGTATATAAAATCTATAAAATTGAGAGAATACAGCGATAAATTTGAAATAAAATACAACCAAAATAATCCTTTTTGATATTTTTTATGTGTATTTATAAAAAATGGAAGAATTGATAAAAGAATAAATAATCCATTAATATACAAAATTGAAGTTGTATCAAATGCTAATCCATGATATGAAATCTTTAAAAATTCTATAATAGAAGAAACTTCAACCATTTCAGAATTATACAAATAGAATAAGATTCTGGCAAAAAAATAGAACAAATAAGCTAATAAAATCCTATAAGCTAAAACTTTATATTCTTCTAATCTAAAAAACAACTTCATTAATTTTTATTATAAATTTTGTACAAAAATAACAATATTGATAGTTTAACTCACATTTTTTTTATTTATCCTTTTTTTTACTAAATTGCAATACTAAATTTTAACCTAAACTATGTCAACAATCACTCGTTTATTTGACTTTCCTTATCACCAACTAGAAAAATATAATTTATCTGATGCATTAGTTACTAAGTATAATGGCGAATGGGTAAAGACTTCTACAAAAGAATATATAGATAAAGCAAATGCTATTTCTAGAGCATTGCTAAGAATGAATGTTCAAAAAAATGACAAAATCGCACTTATATCTTCTAGTAATAGAACAGAATGGAATATTTGCGATATTGGTATTTTACAAACAGGAGCTCAAACTGTACCTATATATCCAACAATCACTTCAGAAGATTATGAATATATTTTAAATCATTCTGAATCTATATATTGTTTTGTTTCTGATGCAGAAGTGTTTGAAAAATTAAACGCAGTAAAGAAAAACATACCATCTTTAAAAGAAATATATTCATATAATGACATAGAAGGGTGTAAAAGCTGGAAAGAACTTCTAACTTTAGGAGAAGATAGTTCCAATCAAGAAAGTGTAGAAGAACGAAAAGAGAGTGTGAAAACTGATGATTTAGCTACAATCATTTATACTTCTGGAACAACAGGTAGACCAAAAGGAGTAATGCTATCGCATAAAAATATCGTTAGTAATGCTATAAATTGTACACCTCGCTTTCCAGTTGTTCCTAAAAATACAAGAGCGTTAAGTTTCTTGCCTATTTGTCATATATATGAACGAATGCTTTTATATTTATATCAATATACTGGTGTTAGTATTTATTTTGCTGAATCGATTGAAGCATTAAGTGATAACTTAAAAGAAGTAAAACCAGAAGTTATGACTGCTGTTCCAAGAGTTTTGGAAAAAGTATATGATAAAATTATTGCGAAAGGTTCTGATTTAACTGGAATTAAAAAGAAATTATTTTTCTGGGCATTGGATTTGGGCTTAGAGTTTGAACCGTACGGAAAAAATGGATGGTTTTATGAACAAAAATTAAAAATTGCTAAAAAGCTAATTTTCAGTAAATGGAAAGAAGCTTTAGGAGGTAATATTAAAGTAATTGCATGTGGAAGTGCTGCTTTACAACCAAGACTAGCTCGTGTGTTTAATGCTGGAGGTATTAATGTAATGGAAGGTTATGGATTAACAGAAACTTCTCCTGTAATTGCTGTAAATGATATGAGAAATAATGGTTTCAAAATAGGAACTGTTGGAAAACTAATCGATGAATGTGAAGTAAAAATAGCTGAAGATGGAGAAATCTTATGTAAAGGACCAAATGTAATGCTTGGCTATTTTAAAGATGAAGAGAAAACAAAAGAAGTTCTTGTAGATGGGTATTTCCATACAGGAGATATAGGAGAGATTGATAGTGAAGGTTTCTTAAAGATTACAGATCGTAAAAAAGAAATGTTTAAAACTTCGGGTGGAAAATATATAGCTCCGCAAGTGCTGGAAAATACATTTAAACAATCTCGTTTTATTGAACAAATAATGGTAATTGGTGAAGGGCAAAAAATGCCAGCAGCATTAATACAACTAAATTTTGATTTTGTTAAAGATTGGGCAAGCCGTAAAAGGTTTGATATTGGTACTTCAAATGAAACAATAATTAGTAACCCTGAAGTAATTAAACGAATTCAAGAAGAAATTGATCATGCTAATGAAAAATTTGGAAATTGGGAAAAAATTAAACGATTTGAACTTACTTCTGATGTTTGGTCAATTGAAGAAGGTCACCTAACTCCTACTATGAAATTAAAAAGAAAAATTATTTTAGAAAAATATAAAGATTTATACAATAAAATATATAATTAATTACCTAAAGCTCACTCTATTTGTGAGCTTTTTAATTTTAATAAAAATATTAACATAAAAAATACATAAATACTATGCATGCATAGTATTTTTTTATTATCTTTGAAATTATATTCTTATATGAAAGACAAAACAATAGACTACGTCCTTAGAGCTACATGGCAAGCTGTTTCAAGAATGTATAATGAGGAAGCATCAAAATATGGTGCAACTATGGCAACAGGATTTACATTATTGAGTATTGATCGAGAAAAAGGAACTCCTTCAACCATGCTAGGTCCAAAAATGGGAATGGAAGCAACAAGCTTAACCAGAACATTAAAGTCAATGGAAGAAAAAGGATTAATTAATCGTAAAAAAAATCCAATCGATGGACGAGGTGTACTTATACATCTAACTGACGAAGGAAAAGAAAAACGTGAATTATCAAAAAATACAGTACTAAAATTTAATGAAACAATTAAAGAGCATGTTTCGGAAGAAAAATTACAACACTTCATGGAAGTGGCTGAAATAATAAATGAATTAATAGCTGAAAAACAAATATATACAGAGAAAAAATAAATTATAACCAACTATGAAACGAAATATTAAGAAAGTTGCTGTCATTGGTTCAGGAATTATGGGAAGTGGAATTGCTTGCCATTTTGCAAACATTGGTGTAGAAGTTCTACTTCTAGACATTGTTCCAAGAGAGTTAACAGATGTTGAAGCCAAAAAAGGGCTAACTTTAGAAAGCAAAGTTGTTAGAAATCGTTTAGTAAACGATCATTTAACAAATGCTTTAAAATCTAAACCTTCTCCTATTTATCATCCTAGTTTTGCGAATAGGATTACAACTGGGAATACTACAGATGATATGGCAAAAATTGCTAATGTAGATTGGATTATAGAAGTAGTAGTAGAAAGACTTGATATTAAAAAATTAGTTTTTGAACAAGTTGAAAAATATAGAAAACCTGGAACATTAATTACTTCAAACACATCTGGTATTCCTATCCACTTTATGAGTGAAGGAAGAAGTGAAGATTTCCAAAAACACTTCTGCGGAACGCATTTCTTCAATCCAGCACGTTACTTAAAATTATTCGAAATCATTCCTGGTCCACAAACTTCACAAGAAGTATTAGATTTCTTAAATGGTTATGGTGAAAAATTCCTAGGAAAAACTTCAGTTGTAGCAAAAGATACTCCGGCTTTTATCGGAAATAGAATTGGAATCTTCGGAATTCAAAGTTTATTCCATCAAGTAAAAGAAATGGGATTAACAGTTGAAGAAGTTGATAAATTGACTGGTCCGGTTATTGGTCGTCCAAAATCGGCTACTTTTAGAACGGTTGACGTTGTTGGTTTAGATACTCTAGTACATGTTGCGAATGGAATTTATGAGAATTGTCCGAATGATGAATCTCATGAATTATTTAAGTTACCTGAATTTGTAAATAAAATGATGGAAAACAATTGGCTTGGAAGTAAAACAGGTCAAGGTTTCTACAAAAAGGAAGGGAAAGAGATTTTAACTTTAGATTTAGATACTTTAGCATATAGAGCTAATAAAAAAGCTTCTTTTGCTACTTTAGAATTAACAAAAACAATTGACAAACCAATTGATAGATTCAAAGTTTTAGTAAAAGGAAAAGATAAGGCGGGTGATTTTTACAGAAAGAACTTTACTTCAATGTTTCAATATGTATCTAATCGTATTCCTGAAATTACAGAAGATTTATATAAGATTGATGATGCTATGAAAGCTGGTTTCGGCTGGGAAAACGGACCATTCGAAATTTGGGATGCTATTGGTGTTGAAAAAGGAATTGAATTAATGAAAGCTGAGGGTTATGAACCAGCTGCTTGGGTTAACGAAATGCTAGCTTCTGGTATCACTTCTTTTTACTCTGTAAAAGATGGAGCAACTTACTTCTACTCTACTACAAACAAAAAAGTAGAAAAAATTCCAGGTCAGGATGCTTTTATTATTTTAAATAACATTCGCGAAAGCAAAAAAATATGGAATAACAGCGATTCTATCATTACAGATTTAGGTGATGGAATTATCAATTTGGAATTTACTTCAAAAATGAATTCTATTGGAGCTGGTGTTTTACAAGGAATCAATAAAGCAATTGATATTGCTGAAAAAGAATATAACGGACTAGTAATTGGTAATCAAGGTGCTAATTTCTCTGTTGGGGCTAACTTAGGAATGATTTTCATGATGGCTGTTGAACAAGAATATGACGAATTAAACATGGCTATCAAAATGTTTCAAGACACTATGATGCGTTGTCGTTATTCTGCAATTCCGGTTATTGCTGCTCCTCACGGGATGACTCTTGGTGGTGGTTGTGAATTAACTATGCATGCTGACAGAGCTGTTGCTGCTGCTGAAACCTATATTGGTTTAGTAGAATTTGGAGTTGGTGTAATTCCAGGTGGTGGTGGTTCTAAGGAGATGGCTTTAAGAGCTTCTGACCTATTCCGTAAAAACGATGTAGAATTAAACGTTCTACAAGAATATTTCTTAACTGTAGGTATGGCAAAAGTAGCAACTTCTGCTTATGAAGGTTTTGATACTGGAGTTCTTCAAAAAGGCAGAGATATTGTTGTGGTTAATAAAGATCGTCAAATTGCAACTGCTAAACAAGTAGCATTACAAATGGCAGAGCAAGGTTATACACAAGCTCCAAGAAGAAAAGATGTTAAAGTATTAGGAAAACAAGCTTTAGGAATGTTCTTAGTAGGAACAGACAGTATGGAAGCTGGTAAATATATCTCAGAACACGATAAGAAAATTGCAAACAAATTAGCTTATGTAATGGCTGGTGGTGATTTATCTGAACCAACATTAGTAACGGAACAATATTTATTAGATCTTGAAAGAGAAGCCTTTTTATCACTAACAGGTGAAAGAAAGTCTTTAGAGAGAATTCAATACATGTTAACTAAAGGGAAACCATTGAGAAACTAAAAAGAACCAAGAAAAAAGAACCAAGAAAAAAGATTAATATTTAGTCTTTTCTCTTTCTTCTTTCTTCTATTATCTAAAAAAAAAATGAAAACAGCATATATAGTAAAAGCGTATAGAACGGCAGTCGGTAAAGCACCTAAAGGCGTTTTCCGTTTCAAAAGACCAGATGAATTGGCTGCTGAAACAATCGAACACATGATGAAAGAATTACCAAACTTCGACAAAACAAGAATTGACGATGTTATGGTAGGAAATGCAATGCCTGAAGCAGAACAAGGGTTAAACGTTGGTCGTTTAATCTCTTTAATGGGATTAAAAGTAGAAGATGTTCCTGGTGTTACGGTAAACAGATATTGTGCATCTGGAATTGAAACAATCGGAATGGCTACAGCTAAAATTCAAGCTGGAATGGCAGATTGTATTATTGCTGGTGGTGCAGAAAGCATGAGTTTTATTCCAATGGGTGGTTATAAGCCAACTCCAGATTATAAAGCTGCTGCTGCTGGGCATGAAGATTATTATTGGGGAATGGGATTAACAGCCGAAGCGGTTGCTAAACAATTCAACGTTTCTCGTGAAGATCAAGATGAGTTTGCTTATAATTCGCATATGAAAGCTTTAAAAGCACAATCTGAAGGCCGTTTTGATAGCCAAATTGTGCCAATTACCGTTGAAGAAACTTTCATTAATGAAAACGGTAAGAAAGAAACTCGTTCTTATGTAGTGAATAAAGATGAAGGACCAAGAGCAGGAACTTCAATAGAAGCCTTAGCAAAATTACGTCCTGTATTTGCTGCTGATGGAAGTGTAACGGCTGGTAACTCATCGCAAATGAGTGATGGAGCAGCCTTTGTATTGGTAATGAGTGAAGAAATGGTTAAAGAATTAAATCTTGAACCAATTGCTCGACTTGTAAACTTTGCTTCGGCAGGTGTAGAACCAAGAATTATGGGTATTGGACCTGTAAAAGCTATTCCAAAAGCTTTAAAACAAGCTGGTTTAAAACAGTCAGATATTGATTTAATAGAATTAAACGAAGCTTTCGCTTCTCAATCATTAGCTGTTGTTCGTGAATTAGGTTTAAATCCTGATATCGTAAACGTAAATGGTGGAGCAATCGCATTAGGTCACCCACTAGGTTGTACTGGTGCAAAATTATCTGTTCAATTATTTGACGAAATGCGCAAGCGTGGAAATGCAAAATACGGTATGGTAACCATGTGTGTTGGTACTGGTCAAGGTACCGCAGGTATTTATGAGTTTTTGAAGTAGAGTTTAGAAGAAAGAGGCAAAAAGAAAGAGGCAAAAAGAAAGAGGCAAGAAGAAAGAAGAAAGATAGAAGACTAATGAAGCATAACTTTAAGAATCTAAAAATTTGGATAATAGCGATGGAAATAACATCTGATATTCATAATTTATGTTTAGATTTTCCCAAAAATGAAGTTTATGGTTTAGTCAGTCAAATGAATAAAGCTGCTGTTTCAATGCCTTCTAATATTGCAGAAGGTTCAAATAGAAAAAATACTCATTTTAAACATTATTTAAATATTAGTTTAGGTTCATCATTCGAATTACAAACACAATTATTAATAGCATTACAAAATAAATATATAACTCAAGAAAAAACGATTGAAATAGAGAATAAGATTATTGAATTCCAAAAAATGACAACTGGTTTTATCAGTAAATTGGGGTAGTCTTTCTTCTTTTTTTTCTTTCTTCTTTTCTCTAAAAAAATAAAAAATGGCAGATATTATCAGAGGAGGTCAATTCCTTGTAAAAGAAACAAAATGTGAAGATATTTTCACACCAGAAGATTTTTCTGAAGAACAAAAATTAATGAAAGATTCAGTTATCGAATTTGTCGATAAAGAATTGTGGCCAAATAAGGAACGTTTTGAAAAGAAAGATTATGCATTAACTGAAGAAGTGATGCGTAAAGCTGGAGATCTTGGTTTCTTAAGTATTTCTGTTCCTGAAGCTTATGGGGGAATGGGAATGGGATTTACTAACACTGTTTTAGTTTGTGACTATATTTCTGGAGCAACAGGTTCATTTTCAACAGCTTTCGGTGCTCATACAGGAATTGGAACAATGCCAATTACTTTATACGGTACAGAAGCGCAAAAACAAAAATATGTTCCAAAATTAGCTTCAGGTGAATGGTTTGGTGCCTACTGTTTAACAGAACCAGGAGCTGGATCGGATGCTAATTCAGGGAAAACAAAAGCTGTTCTTTCTGAAGATGGTACACACTATAAAATTACTGGTGGAAAAATGTGGATTTCAAATGCAGGTTTCTGTTCTGTATTTATTGTTTTCGCTCGTATTGAAGATGATAAAAACATTACAGGTTTCATTGTAGAAAATGATTCATCAAATGGAATTTCACTTGGAGACGAAGAGCATAAATTAGGAATTCGCTCCTCTTCTACTCGTCAGGTTTTCTTTAATGAAACTAAAGTTCCTGTTGAAAATATGTTAGCTGGTCGTGGCGAAGGATTTAAAATTGCCATGAATGCTTTAAATGTAGGTCGAATTAAATTAGCAGCAGCTTGTTTAGAAGCGCAAAGAAGAACAATCTCAACCGCAGTAAACTATGCTAATGAAAGAGTTCAATTTAAAACACCTATTTCAAGTTTTGGAGCAATTCAGGCTAAATTAGCAGAAATGGCAATGAATTCTTATGCTGGAGAAAGTGCTACTTATAGAGCTGCTTCTGATATTGAAAATAGAATCAATATTAGAGTTAGTGAAGGAAACACACATCAAGAAGCTGAATTAAAAGGTGTTGAAGAATTTGCCATTGAATGTTCTATCTTAAAAGTAGCGGTTTCTGAAGATGTTCAAAACTGTACTGACGAAGGAATCCAAATTTTTGGTGGAATGGGATTCTCTGAAGATGCTCCTATGGAAAGTGCATGGAGAGATGCTCGTATTGCTAGAATTTATGAAGGAACTAACGAAATCAACAGAATGTTGTCAGTTGGAATGTTAGTGAAGAAAGCAATGAAAGGTCATGTAGACTTATTAGGCCCTGCAATGGCTGTAGCTGAAGAATTAATGGGTATTCCATCTTTCGATACTCCAGATTATTCTGAGTTATTTGCTGAAGAAAAAGAAATGATTGCAAAATTGAAAAAAGTATTCTTAATGGTTTCTGGTGCTGCGGTTCAAAAATATGGACCACAATTAGAAGATCACCAACAATTATTAATGGCTGCTTCTGATATTTTAATTGAAATATACATGGCAGAAAGTACTATTCTTAGAACTGAAAAATTAGCTAAGAAAGAAGGAGCTGATAAGGTTCAAGAGCAAATTGCTATGGCACAATTATATTTATATCATGCAACTGATATTATAAACCAAAAAGGAAAAGAAGGTATTGTTTCTTTTGCCGAAGGTGATGAACAACGCATGATGTTAATGGGATTAAAACGTTTTACAAAATATACCAATATGCCTAACGTAATTGGTTTACGAGAAAAAATTGCAGCAAAATTAATTAGCGAAAATAAATATTGTTTTTAAATAACTGCAATCTTTTGGTTTAGTTTGTGCTAAAATCCACTCGCTTTGCGAGTGGGTTTTATTTTTTTATAGATTTTAAACCATTAATATACCAATAATGTTAATCCTATTTTGTTTTAATTCGTATAAAGAAATATTGATTCAAAAAAAGCTAAATACTTTTACATATTTAGCTTAATAAATTATTAATTTATCTTTTTTTAATAGAAGTTTTATAGAGGAACATCCATATCTATTGTAAGATTATTTTCTTCTTTATCTTTGATATTATCATTAACTTTTTTATCTTCTTGTTTGTTAAATATCAACCCAAACATCATTATTAAGGCTGTCAATACAATAACCTGAATTATTAATGCCTTATTAACCAATGGAATTTTACTTTCTGTTGGAATACTTAAAAATAATAATATTGTAATTAATCCTCTAGGAGCAATATATAATAATGGCATTAATTTAACTTTAAAAATCTTTAATTGTATTGCTCTAACTAAATAAATTAATACTACAATACCAATAGCTAACTCAAAAGTATGAGGGTTTAAGATATCTTCTGTTTTCATTAAAAAGCCAAATAATAAGAAAAATAAAGAACGAACTAAAAAAGCAGCTTCAACGGTTAACTCTTTAAACTTATGTACTTCTTTATCTAAGGATCTTGGTTTTAAATATTTTACCCATTTAAAGCGCTCTAATTCATCAAAATTACCCATGATTATACCAAATAGCATAATAAAAATCAAGGCTGGTAAATGATAAATTTCAGAGACAGCGTAAATTAAAATTATTAATAGTACAATTGGTATAAACTTTACATGATGGTCTATTCTGCTTAATAGAAAGGCTAAAAAGGCTGTTGCTATAAATGAGATAATTAACATTATCAATATTTGAAGGGCAAAATTACCTACAGATTCAAGGTTAATAACATTATTTAGCACTATAAAATTAAAGAATAATACTCCAATTATATCAGAAAGACTACTTTCATATATAGCAAATTCTTTATTGAATAAATTTAAATTTCCAACACTAGAAATAGCGATTGCACTACTAATTATACATAGTGGAATAGCATTAATTAATCCGTCTTTATAGCTAGAATCTAAAAAATAATAGAAAAAATGTCCAATTAAAAAAGCAGTAATAAACAATGGAATAATAGCTGTTACAAAAGTTTTTCCTACAAATGGTATTTTCCTTTTATTCAATTCTAGTTCTAATGAACCTTCTAATACGATTAAAACTAACCCTATTGTTCCAAAAAGAGGTAACAATGAATTTAAATCTGGTATTACAATATGAAAAAAGTCTGTAGCTTGTTTCACTACCCATCCCAAAAGTAACAATAAAATAACTGAGGGTATTTTTGTTTTTGAGGAACTAATTGTAAAAGCATATGCTAATAATAGCAAAACACTAATTGTAATAATAATTGCGAAATTCATTAATAAATATTTTTAGCAATATATAAATACTTTTGCACATTTAATACTATAGATTGGAGATTTTTTTAACTTTGCTCAAACATTTTAATCAAATGATAAACCCTTCAATTAATGGTTGGATAGATAAATTTTTCATTTTAAATGAGAAACTTAAAAATGAAAAAATAGAAAATTCAAATGACTTATATTTTAAGTTAAGAAAAACAGGTATAATATATGGTCATACGGTTTCTTCAGATACTTTTGACGAATTTTTAGACATTAATTTATCAAATGATGAACTTACTAAAATTGTTTTCTTAGAAGCATTATTTGGTATCTTTTCTATTAAAAAAAACTCTACTTCTAAAGAAGATTTTTTAAAATTAATTAATACTTTTTATAAAGCAACACAAAAAAATAATTATCTATTTTTAAAAAAGCTTTTTCCTAATGAAGAAAATAGTAGCTTACATCTTGAATCTATAATTTCTAATAGAATTCAAACTAATCAGAATGTTATTGCGAAAAGTTTTTCCCATATTGTTACTAATGCATTACTTTTTTTAGATGTTATTGCTTTTCATAATTTTATTGATAATGAAGACTTTTCTAAAAAGTATTTTGAAGTTTTTGAAAAGAAAATTTTTCAAATGGTTTGCATTGCACTAAGTGTGAAAAAAGAAAAAACAAGTGCAGACGAATTATTAATTAAGCTTTTTGAAAATTCATTACGTTATTCAAAAGTTAATCAAATAGATTTAATAAATAAAAATGATTTTGATTTTGATTTCTTAAAATATGATTTTGAAAAATTATATTTTTTTGATTTAGTATTAATGGCTCTTTGGAGTGATAAAAAATTAGACAAGGATGAAATCTTTTTTATCAATGAAATTGCTACTAAAATAGATATTTCTGATGTTTTAATTAATGATAGTTTAATTGATATTCATACATTTATTACAAATCATAAAAAAAGTATTTCATATTTCAATGATTCAAATCCGATTAAGCATTTTTATAATCAGACGAACTCAACAGTTATAAAACTGATCACTCGAAATAAAAAAAGATTAACGAAAGAAATTGGCGAGAGTAAAGAATTGATGCTTCTTTTGGCAAAATCAACATCGAAAGATTTAAGTGATGACGAAAAGAAAAAAGTAAAAAAACAGTTATTAGATATTTGTAAAACAATACCTTCATTAACTATTTTTCTACTTCCTGGTGGTGGCATTTTACTGCCTATTTTGGTAAAATATATTCCTCAATTATTACCTTCTGCTTTTAATGAAAATTTAGAGGATTAGAATTTCAACTGGTAAACATTATCTAAATCTTTATCTGAGCTAAAGTTTAAGCCTAAATCTGTTACATATCCAGAGTTCAATCCGTAAACCCAACCGTGAATTGTTAAATTTTGGTTTTTATTCCAAGCGGCTTGAACAATTGATGTTTTCGCTAAATCATAAACTTGCTCTTTTACGTTTAGTTCTACAAATCGATTAAAACGAGTATTCTCATCTGCGATACCATCCAATTCTGCTTGATTCAAACGGTAAACATCTTTTATATGACGAATCCAGTTGTCTATAATACCAATTGAACTATTTCCCATAGCAGCTTTAACTCCTCCGCAACCATAGTGACCGCAAACAATTACATGTTTTACTTTTAAAGCGTTAACGGCATAATCCAGTACGCTCAACATATTCATGTCGGAATGAACAACCATATTTGCAATATTTCTATGTACAAAAACTTCTCCTGCTTCTGCTCCTATTATTTCATTTGCTGGAACTCTACTATCTGAACAGCCAATCCATAATAATGGTGGATTTTGACCTTCTGCTAAATTATTGAAAAATTCTGGGTCAATTTTTAACTTATCTTCGACCCATTTTTTATTATTTTCTATTATTTTTTTATAAAAATCACTCATAAATATAGGTTCATAGGTATTTATCAAATATAATGATAAAAAAGTATCATTATATTTGATAAATGATTAAATTAATATCTTAAATCATCAAGTGAAAATTGTGGATTTAGATCATCTTTAATATACATTACTTCATCATAAAAAGTTACTACTCCTGTTTCTATATTATGCATAGCACCTACTATACCAATAGATCCATTTTCTACCATTTTTTCTAAAACGTAACTTCTTTCAATTATATTTTTAACATTTCTCTTCACATTTATTTCAGAAACATTTTCTACAAATTGAGAGTTTGATGCATTTCTATTTTCCTTTGTATGACTTTCTTGATAAACGGCTGGCTGTATTTTTGATAATAGTTCTGTTAAATTCCCCATTTCTACATGATCACACGCTCCTTTAACAGCTCCACATTTTGTATGTCCTAAAACAACAATTAATTTTGAACCTGCAATTTTACAAGCAAATTCCATACTTCCAAGTATGTCTGTGTTTACAATATTTCCAGCAATTCTTACTGAAAATATATCTCCTAATCCTTGGTCAAAAATTAACTCTGCTGAAGTTCTACTATCAATACAGCTTAAAATTGTAGCAAAAGGCCATTGTCCATCGCTAGTATCATTTACTTGTTCTAATAAATTACGATGTGCTTTTAAATTATTTATGAATCTATGATTTCCTTCTTTTAAAATTTCTAATGCTTTTCTAGGAGTAATTTGAGATTGTAATTCTTTATTTAATGTTTTCATATTCTTAGGAAGATTTTTTGTTTAATTTAAAAAATTCTATAAAACTTTCAGGATTATCAATAATTCCTCTTTCAGATTTTAAATGAATAAATATATTTTTATTTCTAGCTTGAATTATAAAGTCTTCAAGTATTTCAACTACATCATAATCTAAATATTTAGTTTTTGTAATATCTAATTCTAATGTAGAATTGTCAGGAAGATCAAATAATTCTTTTTTAATAGATGCTTTGTTTAAAAATGATATTTCTTCTGCAAAAGTCATTTCAATTACATTAGATCCTTGAATCTCTTTTTTATGAAGAAATACTGAGTTTTGATAATTTTTAATTAAAACTACAATAAATCCTATCGCTAAACCAGCAAAAATTCCGTATAACAAATTAGTAAAAACAATAACAACAACTGTTATAATGAACGGTAAAAATTGGGTCCATCCTAAAGAGAACATTTTTTTAAATAATGATGGTTTTGCTAGTTTAAATCCAACAATGATTAGAATAGCTGCTAATACTGATTTTGGAATATGATTTAAAAGCATCGGAATTGATAAAACTGATACTAATAATAGTATTCCATGTAGAATTGTTGACATTTTTGTCTTAGCATTTGACTGAACATTTGCAGAACTTCTAACAACAACTTGTGTTATAGGTAATCCACCTATTAATCCTGAAGCAATATTTCCAATACCTTGAGCAAATAATTCTCTATTAGTTGGTGTTATATTCTTTTCTGGATCTAATTTATCAGATGCTTCAACACTTAATAAGGTTTCTAAACTGGCAACTAATGCTAATGTGAATGCAATTACTAAAACTTCTGTTGAGAAAATTTGACTAAAATCAGGGAAGCTAATAAAATCTACAAAATCTGTAACTTTATCTGGAATAGGGACTTGTACTAAATGCTTTCCTTCAATTAAGAAATCTTTAGTAGTACTAAAAATAACTTGAATAACCGTTCCAACAAAAACCGCAATTAAAGATCCTTGTATTACTTTAAAAAAGGCATGTTTTTTAGACAAAATATTATCCCAAAACAAGATAATAAATAATCCTAAAAATCCAATAATCATTGATCCTAAAGTAATATTATCAACTATATGAAGAATCGCAGAAAAAGTATTTTCACCTGACTTTGAAAAGAAGCTATCTGCTCCTTCTGCTTCTAAATCATAACCAAAAAAGTGAGGAATTTGTTTTAAAATGATAATAATACCAATTCCTGTAAGCATTCCTTTAATAACGCTATCTGGAAAATAGTAGCCAATTACACCCATTTTTATAATTCCAAATATAATTTGAATAATTCCAGCTAAAACAACTGCGGATAAAAATAATTCAAAACTACCTAAAGATGAAATAGCACTTGCTACAATTGCAGCTAAACCTGCTGCTGGTCCACTTACACCAATTCTTGACTTACTTATAAGTCCTACAATTATACCTCCAATAATTCCTGAAATTAAACCAGATAATGGTGGTGCATCACTAGCTAAGGCAATTCCTAAACACAACGGAAGAGCCACAAAGAAAACAACAATACTCGACGGAATATCGTTTTTTAAATATTTAAACATATACGGATTTTAAAATTAAAATAAATTTGGCTTCAAAAAAAATCTGAAACATACTAGAAATTTATCTTAATTCTGGAGGGGGAAGAAAAATATTTGGAGCTATTGAATTAACTTTTCGATCACTAAGTATAGAAAATTTAATTCTTTGATATCCTTCAAAGTCAATTTTTAATGGAATTGAAAAAATAGAAGGTATAAATTTAATTTCATTAAACGTGCTATGACTTTCTTCTTCTTCTCCTAAATTATAGAAATATGAAAGATTAACATCACTATCTAAAGCAGTCACAATTGTAGGTGTTGCTAAAAATATGATGAAAAGTCCTAATACTATTTTAACTATAAATTTCACAGGTGCAAAGGTAATAAGTTGATTTTTATTTTTTCTTAAAATAAACCAAAAAAAACGTCATAAAAATTTATGACGCTTTAAAATTATAATCTTTTTCTGTTTATATAGAATCTTCCATCCATGCATTTAACATCCATATTGTTTTTTCTTGTTCTGCTATAAAATCACTCATCATGGAATTTGTACCTTCATCGTTCATATCACCAGATAAATTTAAAATGGCTCTTTCTATTGCTAATAATTCGGCTAATGAATCTATAACTAACTGAACTGCAATTTCATCTTTAGAGATATTTTTTCCTACTTGAATTTTACTATTAGAAATATAATCTGAAAAAGTATGCAATGGAGTTCCTCCTAATGTTAATACTCTCTCTGCAATTAAATCAATTTTAAGCTGCGAATCGTTATAAAATTCTTCAAATTTTACATGTAAATCAAAAAAACGCTTTCCTCTAATATTCCAGTGTAATCCTCTTAAATTTTGATAATAAACTTGAAAATTTGACAATAATAAATTTAATTCGTTTATTAATACTTCTGAATCTTTAACTGATAAACCTAAAATATTTGTTTTCATAATCTTAATTCGATTTTTTATTTATTTATTCAAATTTACAAGAAATAAATCGAATTAAATATAAATCAAATTGATAGTTTTTATATTTTTATCGAAAATATTGATAGAATGACTATAACTCAATTATATTATGTTTTAGCCGTAGCTGAACATAAGAATTTTACTCTTGCAGCAGAGAAATGTTTTGTAACGCAGCCAACATTAAGTATGCAAATTCAAAAATTAGAAGATGAATTAGACATTTTAATTTTTGATAGAAGCAAGAAGCCTATATTATTAACTGAAATTGGCGAAAAGATCGTAAAACAAGCCAAAAACATTGTAAATGAAGCTGGAAGAATCAAAGATATTGTTGACCAGCAGAAAGGCTATATCGGTGGTGAATTCAAAGTTGGTATAATTCCGACAATAATGCCTACTTTACTTCCTATGTTTTTAAATAATTTTATTTCAAAATACCCAAAAGTAAATCTTGTTATTGAAGAAAACACTACTGAAGATATAATAAAAAAGTTAAAAAATGGTCATCTAGATTGTGCTATTGCTGCAACACCTCTTGAAGAAGATAATATAAAAGAGATTGTATTATACTATGAACCGTTTGTTGCTTATGTTCCTGACAATCATTCTGTGCATGAAAAAGCGGAAATAGAGATTAGTGATTTAGATATGGATAACATTTTATTATTACAAGATGGACATTGTTTTAGAAATGGAATTTTAAATCTTTGTAAAAACAATAAATTTTTTAATGATAATCATTTTCAATTAGAGAGCGGTAGTTTTGAAACATTAATAAAATTAGCTGATGAAGGTTTAGGAACTACTCTACTTCCGTATTTACATACTTTAGATTTAAATGAAAAAAATAAGTTAAAACTTAAACATTTTTCAAATCCAAAACCAGCGCGAGAAGTTAGTTTAATTTATCCTAAAAATGAATTAAAAATTCATATTATCAATGCTCTACGAGATACAATATCTGGTGTTGTAAGAGGGGCAATAGCATTTCATGATGTAGAAATAATTAGTCCTAAATCAAAAAAATAAAAGGAGCATTTGCTCCTTTTGTTTTTTTATTGATTAATATAAATTAAACATTGTCTTAATTCTGGCTTTTCTTCTGTGAATTTCAATAGCCAGTTTCTTAGTTGGTCAACTTCATAAGGCAGTAAAACTTTTATTGCTTTTTCAACTTCTTTACAAAAAAGCAATGGGTCAAAACTTACTCTTTCGAGTATAGATTTTGAATAAGAATACATAGATCTAGGCATACTAATTAATAATATTATGATTATACTAGTGATAAGAACATATTGTAAAAATAGTCATTTTTTACGACTATTGCCATCTTAAAATGTGAAAATAATGCTAAATTTATTATTAGAAAATAATAGAAACTAAGCCTTAAATAATACATAAATTATTAATTCTCTATATTAACAATGTATTATTAAATAGTAAAAATCTTTTCGCGCCTATAATTATGATTAGAACTAGCTTTTATAAAAATTATTTTTTTGCTCGAAGCATTTCTCTTTTTCCAGGAGCACCAGGTAGCTTTTCAATAGTAAACCCAACAGAAAGCATTGCGTTTTTAATAGAACTTCTACAAGCATAAGTTACCAAAACACCTCCTTTTTTTAATGCCTTATACATTTTATCAAAGATTTCCTCACTCCAAAGTTCTGGTTGTACTCTAAATCCAAATGCATCAAAATAAATTAAGTCAAAAGTATCTACGTCATCAATTTTATCAAAAAATTGCTTTCTTTTCTTTAATAGAAAATTTTTTGTAATCAAATTTTCCTTTTCCCATTCTGTTTCGTGAAGCTTTATAAATAATTCTTGTTTCTCTTCGACCTTTAGTTCTTTTGAATAATTTAAAGACTTTATTTCTTCATTTAGAACAGGATAAGCCTCTACTCCAACATAATTTATAACTTGTTTTCTTTTTTCTGCTTCAAGCAATGTAATAAATGCATTTAAACCTGTACCAAATCCTATTTCTAATATTGAAATATTGTTTTCTTTAAATAAATCTAATCCATTTTTAATAAAAACATGTTCTGCTTCTTGAATTGCTCCAAATTTTGAATGATATGTTTCATTCCAATCTGGTAAGTGAATTGTTGTAGAACCATCTTTTGTTATTATAATTTCTCTTTTCACAATTTTAATAGTTTATTAAAATTAAAAAAGTTTAAGAATGAACTTAAACTTTATGCTTTTACTTAATGTATAGTTTTTTTATTCTTGGAATTGGACCACCACATTTTACTTGATGACATTGAATACAAGCGTCAATTCCTGTATTAAAATGCTCTTTTGCTTTTTCTGGTTCTTTATATATTAATTCCTGAGCTTCAATAAACTTTTTGGCTTGCTCATTAAAGAACAAATCTTTATCTGTTTCATCTGTTAAAACAGCATTGTGAATTTTCTTAAAATGTTGTGGAAACTCACCTATAGTATCTCCTTTGATAATTCTATCTTTTAATCTTTGATTATCAACATACATTTGTTCCATCAATGCTGCCATTTCTGACATTTCATACATTTCAAAACCATCTTCATTCACTTTTGCGTTTGAAGTAGTAGTACATGATTCTGATGTGTTTTCCTTATTATTACACGATAAAAAAAACAAAAATAAAAGTAAAAAAACTCTCATTATTTAACAATTAAAACACCATCAGCCATAAATGAATATCTCACTTTTGGTTCAGTAATGCTGTCTATTGCTTCTTGAGATTTCCCTGCATCTTTTGCATAATGTTTTAAATCATCAACACTCTCTACACTAACAAAAGCCTTTCCATTTACTATTGCTTCTTTTTCTTGAGCATTTTTTGGAACGAAGAATGCATAATCTTTAAATTTTACAAAAGTACTATTATCATCTGCTAAGTTTAATTTCATCCAACATCCTTTCTTTTGACAAACTTCTTCTATTTTTGAAGAGAATTTAACATCAATTGTATCTCCTTCTTTTAATGTTTTGAATTTTTCAAGCATTTCTTCTTTAGAAATTGCTCCATCCGCAGCAATAGAATCTCCAAATGTTGCATAACTAATCTGATTCTCTACAATTTCTTTTGCTGTATTAATATCTTTCTTGTCTTGGCAACTTATAATTAAAAAAGCGAAAGCGATAAAACATACTATTTTTTTCATGAATATTTTTTATTTAATTGATTAGACACAAAAATAAATAAATTGTTTAAAAAAGCTCTGTTTTTGTTAATAATATGAATTTTATTTTTTTAACTATCTCTAAAAAAGAGTGCATTTTTTTACTAAATTTGCAACGAAAATTTAACAAAAGGCTTTTCTACTAATATATTTTAAAAAAACAAGACACATAACAATTTATAATGGATATTAAAACTTTAGAAAATATAGATATTAATTTAGCTTCTATATCAAAAATAAACGAAGTAGATTTTGAGAATTTAACTTTTGGAAACACATTTACAGACCACATGTTGATTTGTGATTATGAAAATGGTGTATGGCAAAAACCAGTAATTCAACCTTATGCTCCTTTTACAATTGATCCATCTGCAAAAGTTTTTCACTATGGACAAGCTATTTTTGAAGGAATGAAAGCATATAAAGATGAACGTGATGATGTTTGGCTTTTCCGTCCAGATCAAAATTTTGAGCGTTTTAATAAAAGTGCAACAAGGATGGCTATGCCTGAAGTTCCTGAAAATGTATTCATGGGAGGATTAAAGCGTTTACTTGAGATTGAAAAAAACTGGGTTAAAAAAGGAAATGGAAATTCGCTATACATAAGACCATTTATGATAGCAACTGGGAAAGGTGTTGTTGCTGCTCCTGCCGTTTTCTATAGATTCATGATTATATTATCTCCAGCAAAATCTTACTATTCTGGAGAAGTTAAAGTATTAATTGCAGAACACTTTAGTAGAGCTGCAAATGGAGGAATAGGTGCTGCAAAAGCTGCTGGAAATTATTCGGCACAATTTTACCCTACTAAATTAGCCAATGAAAAAGGATATCAACAGATTATTTGGACTGACGATGCTACTCATACTAAACTTGAAGAAGCGGGTACAATGAATGTTTTCTTTAGAATTAATGATACTTTATATACTGCTCCTACTAGTGAAAGAATTCTTGATGGAATAACCCGTAAAAGTATTATTGAACTAGCAAAAAGAGAAAATATCAACGTGGATGTTCGACCTGTTTTAGTTGATGAATTAATTGATGCTGCTAAAAATGGAACTTTAAAAGAAATATTTGGAGCAGGAACAGCCGCTGTGATTAATCCAATTGTTGGGTTTTCGTATAAAGAAGACTATTTTGAATTGCCAAAAATAGAAAAATCATTTGCACTTGATTTAAAAGAGAAACTAACTAATATTCAATATAAAGTAGCAGAAGATACTTTTGGATGGACTGTTAAGATTTAAACTTTACAAGATTAAATATACAAAAAGCGATTTTCAGGTTGAAAATCGCTTTTTGTATATAACTTCGAATAGTTATTTTAATATCACTTCAAAATTAGGTTTAAAGTAATTAGGTCCTTTCATTACTTTTCCATCTTCTCTATAAATAGGTTTTCCATCTTCGCCTAATTTACTCATATTGCTTCTTTGAATTTCATCAAATACTTCTTCAATTTTATGTTGTAATCCATGTTCTAATATTGTTCCACATAAAATATATAGCATATCTCCAAGCGCATCTGCTATTTCAATAATATCATTATTTTCTACAGCTTCTAAATATTCTTCATTTTCTTCTTTCATTAGCTCAAAACGGAGCTTATTTTTTTGTTCTCCTAAATCTGCTTTTATTTCGTTACTTACTCCTAGTCCGTAAGTTGTATGAAATAATTTTACGGCTTCTAATTGTTTTTTCATAATTTGTAATTTTATAGTTGCAAATTTATTTAATTGCTTATTTGATTTCTTACTTTTGTAAAAAAATATAATCATGTTTTCATCAGGTCAACTCTATTTTGCCGTTTTTTTTGTTATTGTTTTTATTTTTACTATGATATATGTCTATAGAAAAGATCTGAAACAATTACAACAACAGTACAAAGGAACATATTGGATATTATTTGGTTTTTTATTATTTATTGGTTTATTATTTATCATCAAAGTCTATTTGAAAGAATAATTTTTATATATTTGAGAAACACATCCTATCGCCAAAAAAATGAGAATTGCTAAATATCTTTTATTACTTTTACTGTTACTATCAATAGCTTTTGTAGTGTTTGTTGCAACACAACCAAATGAATTTGATATTAGTGAAGAAAAAACTATTAAAAGCCCTAAATCTAAGGTTTTTAATTTTATTAATGATTTTGAAAACTGGGGAAATTGGCATCCTGAATTGATAAATAAGCAAGGTGTTAAATCTTCATTTTCAAAATTAACTTCTGGTGAAGGTGCTTTTATAGATTGGGATGGTAATCGTATTTCAACTTCAAAGGTATTTGAACAAGATTCTATATATCAAATTGAAAAAATTGACGATCAAAACTATACGACTTACTGGACTTTTACAGAAGAAAACAATCAAACAAAGATAACTTGGGGAATTAAAGGGCATTTAACTTTTAAGGAGAAAATGAAAGCTTTACTAACGGGTAGTAATGAAACTAAATTTTCATCGTTATTGACTTCTGGTTTAGAGAATATAAATAATTATTTGGTTAATGAATTTTCTACTTTTAATGTTATTGTAAACGGAATTATTACGAGAGAAGCGAGTAGTTATATACAACAGAGGGATTCTTGTAAAATATCTGATTTTCAAGTAAAAGCTGCAACGCTGTTGAAAAACATAAACTTGTTTGTAAAACAAAATGAGATTACAACAACTGGTGATTCTTATATTCAGTTTAAAACATGGGATGAAACAAATGATTATGTAGTCTATACTGCTTGTGTACCTATTCAAGAGGAAATTTTAACGACTCCTTTAAGTGATATAAGAGGTGGTTATTATGAATCTTTTATTGCTTTAAAAACGACTTTGAAAGGCGATTATAACCACAGAAAAGAGGCTCTAAAAAAGGCTTTAGAGTTTATTGCAGAAAATAATTATATTGAGGAAAAAAAAGGAGAACATATTGAAATTTATAAAGTAAATAATAGCACTACAACTGATAAGATAAAACCTTCTCAATTTATTACTGAAATTCTTATTCCAGTAATAAAAAAGAATGTAACTCCTGTTGTTGTTAAACAAAATGTAGAAATACCTGTTGATAGTATATCAAAATAGATGAATAATAATACAAAGTATTGAACTTATTTTTTATTTATTATTAATCAATTACGACTATATAGGTTTTATAATAAAAACTTCTAATTTATAATAACCTAAACTTTCATGGTTACTTTTTCATACTTTTTGCGTGCAATTAATGATTTGTAATGTCTTGAAAGTAACTCATAGATGATGAATTCATTTTGTCGTTGTTTTGCATTAAATATTCTATTGTGCATCATGTGAATATAGCTAAACACTAAGGTATTAAACTTTTCATCTTCAAAATGAATATTGAGTTTTTCTATTATATTACTATTAGCTTCACTTCTTTCAAACAATAATGCTAATAATGGTGCTATTTCTCTTTGATTGTCATGTTCAAATTGCATTAAATGTTCAATTGAACTTCTAAATTTTCTATACTTATCATTCAACTGCTTTCTTAAAAAAGCATTCCCATTATTTTCATTAAAAAAATTATCAGCAATTTTCTCTGTGAACGCTGCTTTTTGCTCCATATTTAATCCAAAATCTTCTAAGTATTGATCTGTTCCTCTAATTGCCATTTGCCATTTTATTTTTGAACCCATTTCTGAATCTAAATAATTAATAAAATTTGCACAAAAAACACTATCCGTATAAAACAGCTCTTCAGTAAGTTCTATTCTATCAGCTCCATATCTTTCTATTTCTCTATTATAAGTGTCTGTTTGCATTTTTGAAATCAAACCATTAAGATGTAATGTTCCTAAAGTTTCATTTAATAATGTTAGAATATCATCTGATTCTTTTTCATTTGAAAGTTGAAACCTGAATCTTAAATGATTATCTGAATCAAAATAACGTAAGAAGAACCATTTTTTTATTTTTCTGTCTGCAATAAGTTTCTCTGTTAATGGTAATATAATTTCAGTTAGAATATAATCGGCTGTTTTTATTCCGCAGTAAATCTTAAAATACATCCATTCGCTTCCTGGTAAATAATAACGAGTAATAGGTTTTATTGTATTTTCATCGTCAAAATTAAATGTTGGAAATTTTGTTTCTTCATTTAATAAAATAGCTACACATTCATTTGTATAACTATCTCCTTTGTTATCTGTTATTAAAGATGATTTTATATCAAATAGAAATTCTTCAATAACTATTGATGTTCTCTTTTTTATAGTATCTACAAAAGCTAAAATTGCTATTTCATCTGAAGAATTAATTAATAATTCATTATCTCCATCTACTAATAGGAAAAAATCTGGAAGGTTGTGTTTCTTTTTAAATTCAATAAATTTTTCTATTATTTTTGAATCATTAGTGTCTTTAATCAAATCGTTGAAATCTGACTGATTTAATTGCCAAGTGGCTGATTTTAATACTATATTTTTATATTCTACTCTAGGTAAAAAAGTAAATTGTGATGCTAATGATCCCCAATTAAAATATAAAGATGGTTTGGTATAATATTGTAATTGTAAATCGCATAAAAATTGATATACTGGTAAAGAATTGAAACTAAAATTATGGGCATTTCCTAATCTTGGAATAATTTGTTTGTTTAATTTTTTGCTTCTTAAAACAATATTTCCGTTTTTAATTGATATGAATAAATCTGATATTTTTATTTGAAACTCTTCGCTTTTATTTGATTTAGCCAAATATGCCATTTCATAATCTCTAGTATCTGGTCTTGATAATATGTTTCCTATTCTACTTTCTGGTAAATGAACAATTTCTGCTAAAATTGAATCTCCTGAATGTAATTTTTCATGCTTCGTTATTTCATTAATTATATCCAAAACGTCTTCATTTCCATGTCCAAAACGCCCTAAAAGTAATGTTGCTGTTGCTCCACCTATATTTTCTAATTGTATTTTTCCTGTTTCAGCATTTAGCAAGTTAAATTTTATTGCCATAGAATGTGGAAGGTTGTTATTCGTATAATCAATATCTTTAAAATCGTTTTCTGATATTGTAATTATTTTAGCATCTTCTTTATATGCTTTTATCAATATTTGAAAAATAGCTTTTTGATATGATGTCCATTTTATTTCAAAATCTTGGTATGAATTTCCTAAAGCAAGATCGTCAAGTAAATCATTTATTCCTGAAGTGTCTTTATTAGGATAGCCTACTCCATTTTCTGTATCTAGTACTTCTAGTAGTGAAACTTCAGATTCTTCATAGCGCTCTGAAAAGTTTCTTTTAAAGTTTTCTAAATTAGTATTGGTATAATTTGGTGTTATTTTATTTAAAAATGTAACACCATCTGATATTGATTCTTGAATATTTATATCTAATTCTGATTCTTGTGTTTTAAAATATAAATCGGTTTGAAAAAGATTTGTTTCTGGAATATCTTTTAGAATCTTTTTTATTTTATTATGTAAATCTTCGTAAGCTTCTACTGAGTTTATAGTATTTTGGTCAATTTTATTTAGACTTTCTTTTATCTCTTTTATTAAAAGGATTGTTTCTTCTAATTCCTTTGATGGATGATTTGTTTGTATTCCGTGTAATGTGTCAATTATTACTTCATAAAATTCTTTTCCTGTTACTGTTGGTTCAAAATCACTTACCAAAAGTTGAGATTCTATAAGTTCTTTTAAAAATGATGTTGCTTCTTCTTCTTCAATTCCTAATGTTGTTAAACTCGTTATTAATTCTAATTCAGTTTTGCCATACATTGCATGAATTAAAATACCTTCTAAATATTCTGAATAATCAACTTTACTAATTCTGTGAACTCTTCTTCCTCCTGCATAATAATATTCGACATACCTATAAAAAGAATCTATTTGATAGATACTATTGTTTGGAAAGTACTTAATGTAAGGTTGTATAAAATCTTTTTTTTCAAGTTCTTTTGCTAACATGCAAATAACATTCATATCTGGTCTTGTTCTTCTAACCATTTTTTGTTCTGGTATAGAATTTAATGTTACTTTATTAGCTGTTCCAAAATTTCCTGTACCTAAACCTGCAAATAATCCAAAAGGCGTACATCTTGAACTAGCTCTACTTAGATATTTATAGTATGCTATTTTTAACTTTTTTATTTCTTTAGGACTATCTATTTTTCCATCAAGGTATTTTTCATATTCTCTTTTTAGTGATGGTGATGTTATATAAATTGCCTCAGAAAACAATTCATCTGTTTTACTTTTTAAAAAAGGATATAATGGTGTTCTAAAAATAAACTTTGATAGGTATTTCATTTTTTTCAGAAAGATTAAATGATTTTAGTTGGTGATTTTAAATTCGTGTTTTTCTACTTTAAAAACATTCATAAGTGCCTGTTTTTCTTCTAAAGTTTCTCCTAAATTCAGAATTATAATTTCATTTACTTGATATATTTCTGCTTGTTTTTCTAAAAAATCTTTGAAATAATCAGGACTTCCTGAATAATTAATTTTTATATGTTTCGTTTTTTCATTTATTGCAGCAATACGTTTTTCATCATCACTACAAAATGCACTCAAGGTGATATTAATATTAGGTTCTACTCTATTTTTTAGGATATATTGCTCTCTTAATTCTTTAATAATATCTGGAGATGGTAATTCATTAATTATATGAAATAATGAAAGTGAAAAGCTTGTTTTTTCTTCAATAATAAAATCAATACTAGATTTACTTGTACCTAAAACCCATATTTCTGGAGATTCACCTTGTTTTGGAGGTAAAATAATAGTAGGTACTTGATCATTAATTAGACTTTTAATTTTTCTTACTCTATTAAAATAATCATCTAAATTCTTTTTCCAATCACTTCCATCTGCAAGTTCTATGCTTTTATGTTCTTCTGTTTTTCCTTTGGCTAACCCTAAATCTATTCTTGATGGATATAGATTGGCTAATAATTTATAATGATAAGCTGTATTAATTGGTGCATTCAATCCTACTAATACTCCTGCTGATCCTACTCTAATTTTTTGGGTATAACCTGCTAATAATGGAAGTATTATATCTGGGTTTTTCCATGCTAAGTTATCTTCATGATGTTCGCTTAACCAATATCTTGTAAATCCTAATTCTTCAGCTAATTGAGCCATTTCAATTGTTTCATGTATTGTTGAAATAGCATTTGAATTACTTTGAATACTTCCAAAATCTAAAATTCCATAATTCATAGTCCTTTTTTAAAAATTATTTTATCATTACATTTACTATTAAAGCATTAAAGATTTTTTCCAAGATAATTCTTTATCCATAAGTGTTGCTAAGAAAACAATTGCTACACCTGATGCTCCTTCTAATAAACTTAAATTATTTTCATATATATTTTTTCCTCCTAAATAGGTTTTATAACCGGCATATCCATCTTCATGAACTGCTAGATCTATCGTTTTTTCTAACCAATAATTTGCTGTTTCTAAGAAAATAGGTTCATTAGTCATTTTATAAATTGTTCTATAAACATCAACTAAACCACAACTACCATGACAAAAATTTCCATCTACTACGCTTTCAATTTTTAAATCTCTTCTTGTTGTGGTATGCTTTAATATTGTAAGTGCATATTCTTTTAATTCATTGTCTTTTAAAACTTCACTTGCTTTATATAATTCCGTTCCAATACCTAAATCACCATAACACCAAGCTAATCTGCTATTAAACGCTATATGAGATTCTAATTTTATCCAAGAAGGAAAATAACTCATTTCATTTGGTGATGGATTTTGATGAATTTTATAAAAATTTATTATTTGTCTTAATGCTTTTACTAGTTGATCAGAATACAATTCTTTTTTTTGTAAACATCTTATGAAATAATACATAATTGCAGCCATACCATGAGATAAACTTAGATTTATAACCTTCTCTGTTTCATTATTTGCTTTAAAAACAGATGAAATAAAATGAAGTGTATCGTTTGACTTGTTGTAAATTCCTTTTTCAATAAGTTTTGAATTAAATTTTTTAAGATAAAATATACAATCCGGAAATTTATCTGTAATATCTAATAAGAAGTTTGCAGGTCCTAATGCTCCGTGCAAAAAGTCATAATTCCCTTCTTCTATTTTATACATCATGAAATTGTAAATATCTGGAATTGTTTCAGAGAAATATTCATCAAAATCAATATCAATATGTCCTGATTCTAGAAGGTTGTTTATTGCCCAAAGAAATCCTGTTATTCCATTTGAGTAGCTAAAATCTATATGATAGATTCCATTATTTATTTTAGTATAAGTATCTACAATTATTTCTTCTACAATTTCAAGATACTTATCATTTTTTGTGTATTCTGCGTAATAACTAAGTAAAAATAATGAGCCTGTATTTCCAGATAGTAAGCTCATATTATTGTAATTATGATTCACTATAGAATCTATAATTGTTTTTGTTTTTTCTTCGAGTATATCTTTCATTAAAATGGAAAAAATAGTAATCAACTAGTAGTGATTTGTTTATATTTTGGCATGTAGAGTTAAAAAAGATAGCTTTCTAAAAAATTAGAAAGCTATCTTATACTTTTATTCATTTCTTATTTAAGGACACACATTATTTCCACATGCAGATTGACAAACGCTTGCACCTTCAGTATAAGGAACACAGTTTACAGGACAAGACCCTGTAGGACATGTTGCAGTAGGACACGTTGCTGTAGCACAATTGTTTGTTTTATTACAATGGTATAATGTAAACCATGCTCCACCATTTAAATTTTTCATTTGAGCATCATTTAACATTGTAACTGTCTCTTTGTTAAGGCTTAGTTTTCCTTCTAATTTGATTTTTTTCATTGTTTTGATTTTTTAATTTGTTTGTATTTGTTTGTGAATAAATCCTTATAATTATATTATTTTAAAAGTTATTTCTATTCATTCAAGTTTATGTTGTTATTTTAAAAAAAACTTAAATTAAGATCAATTTATTAACCAAATAAATATTACATATCCTATAACTTTAACATTTCAAATTTAAAAAAAAAAGTGACTGAAATTTACTTAATATAAAGTTTAACTATGTTTATAGAAAAATTGTAAAAATCTCTTTATTTGATACTTACACGTTTTATAAATAACAAACTATGCCTTTATAGAGTCATAATTTCATCATATTAAATAATACCAAATTTTTAAAAAAACAGATAATTTAATTCAATGTAATTTGCTTGTCAAATAAGTATATTTTTTAGTGTTAAAAAAACAACAAGTAATTATTATTAAATGTACCTTCGATAAAAATTTATGTCAATAGAAAAACGAGTAAGATTAGTAGAACAATTATTCGAAAACCTTAATTTAGAAATTGCTCAATTTCAAAAAGAAACAAAATTAGGTTGTGTTGCTGGTTGTGGAAAATGCTGTACTAATCCTGATATTGATGCTTCTCCATTAGAGTTTTTACCTTGGGCTTTCCATCTTTTTTTAAATGGAAAAGCAGAAACCGTTTTAAATGATTTAAATAAAAATGAAACTACTACTTGTTATATTTATAGCCCTCTTTCCATATTAGACAAGAATAATGGTAGTTGTAGTGATTATAAATATAGAGGTTTAATTTGTAGATTATTTGGTTATGGTGCTAACAAAGATAAATATGGTCAATATCGTTTAGCTACTTGTAAAATAATAAAAGAAGGACAAAAAGAATCATTTGAAAAGTCTATTGAACTAATAAACAATGGTCTTCCTGTCCCTATTTTCACAGATTATTATATGAATCTCTCACAAATAGATTTTAAATTAGGAAATATAATTGTTCCAATAAACAAAGCATTAAAATTTGCTATTGAAGAAGTATTACAATATTATTCATACAGACCTATGCCAAACGGATTTAATAATTGTGCTTAGAGATTCTCTGAAAAATGTTGTATCTATTATTATATTTAATCAAGATATATAAATCTTCTTAAACTTAAAAATCACATTTAAACACAGTAAAATTCTTTAATTATTTTTCGAATTGAGACAAATCCTATTGAATCTAAATCAATTTCCGAACGGTTTACCCAAATTAGTTCTTGAATTTCGTCTTTTGCTGTAATCGAAATAATATCTGAGCTTAATGAACATTCATAAAAAATATCCATTGTTTTATAAGGTATATTTTTATATAAATAATTATTTGGCGAAGTCGTAATATAGCGTAGGTTATTTGGAAATATTTCAAGTCCTAATTCTTCATTAATTTCTCTACAAGCAGCTTCTTCAGCATTTTCATTTGGATCAACAAATCCACCTGGTAAGTCTAATTTTCCTTTATCTGGATCAACATTTCGAACAGTAAACAAAATTTTATCTTCAAATGTAAAAACAATTGCTACAGCAGCAGCAATATTATGATAATACGTAAAATCGCAAATTGAACAATGAAAACGGATATTATTTTCAAATGTAAAATGAGTTGATTGACAATTAGGACAAAATTTAAATATTGAAGGCATTGTATATTTTTTTTGTAAAAATAAAGAAACTTAAATCGTGAGATAAATTAATGAAAGATTTATTTTTGCACTATGCAAAATCATTTAGTAATTATCGGAACCGTTTGGCCAGAACCTAATTCTACAGCGGCTGGTAGCAGAATGCTTCAGCTTATTAAATTGTTCCAAAATCAGAATTATAAAATTACTTTTCTATCTTCTGCTTCAAAAACAGATTTTTCATACAATTTAGAGAATCAAGATGTTAAAACACATTATATAAAGTTAAACAATAATAGTTTTGATGTTTTAATTTCAGAACTAAACCCTAGTATTGTATTGTTTGATCGCTTTATGACGGAAGAACAATATGGCTGGAGAGTTATAGAAAACTGTCCTAATGCATTACGAATTTTAGATACTGAAGACTTACATTTTTTAAGAAAAGCAAGAGAAATTGCATTTAAACAAAATAGGTTATTAAACTCAAAAGATTATATTTCTGATGTTTTTAAAAGAGAATTAGCATCTATATATCGTTGCGATTTAAGTTTAATAATCTCCGAATATGAAATAGAATTATTAACTAATCTCTTTAAAGTTGATCCTTCGATTTTACATTATATTCCGTTTTTGGTTGAACCAATATCAAAAGAAACAATCAATCATTTTCCTTTATTTTCGGAACGAAGCCATTTTGTAAGCATGGGAAACTTTTTACACGAACCGAATTGGCAAACAGTATTACAACTTAAAAAGTCTTGGAAATCGATTAAAAAAGCCCTTCCTGAAGCTGAATTACATGTTTATGGTTCGTATGTAACTGAAAAAGCCAAACAATTACATAATCAAAAAGAAGGTTTTCTAATAAAAGGTCGTGCTGAAAGTGTAAAAGAAGTTTTTTATAAGGCAAGAGTATTGCTTGCTCCTATTCCTTACGGTGCTGGTTTAAAAGGAAAATTATTAGAAAGCATGCTTTTTGGCCTACCTAATATTACAACAGAAATGGGCTCAGAAGGAATGCATGGTAATCATTCATGGAATGGTTTTATTACTACAACTGATGAAGATTTTATTGAAAAAGCAATTGAGTTATATCAAAACCAAACTTTTTGGCAACAATCTCAACAAAATGGAATTCAGTTAATCAACAAACGTTTTGAGAAATCTTTATTTGAAAACGACTTCATTACTAAAGTAAATCATTTACTAGCAAACCTAGACAAACATAGAAATCAAAATTTCCTAGGACAAGTTTTCCAACATCAAACTTTACAAAGCACTAAGTTCATGAGTAAATGGATTGAGTTGAAAAATAAGACTTAGCTAAAAGTACTCAATATTCAGTGTTCAGTTTTTTCAACTGCGAACTAAAAACTGACCACTGAACACTACCCATGAATCGCTTCACCTTTGCCATAACTCGCAATTACTTTGGCTTCGTGTTCCAACCATTCTTCCCATCTTTTCTTTACATCATAGCCTTTTTCGGCTAAATCGTGTGCAAATTGTAAAAAAGCTGTGTAATGATTGGCTTCTGAAATCATTAATTCTCTATAAAAAGTAGCTAATTCTTGATCTTCTATATTATCTGAAAGAACCTTAAAACGTTCGCAACTTCTAGCTTCAATCATAGCTGCGAATAACATTCTCTCCACAATGATATGTTTACGATTTCCTGGTTTCATAAACTTAAATAGATCATTTACATAACTATCTTTTCGTTCACGACCTAAAACCCAACCACGTGCTTTTATAATTTCATGCACTTGCTCAAAATGGTCTAACTCTTCTTTAGCAATCTTTATTAGTTCGGTAGTAATTTCAGTAAATTCTGGTAGCATAGTAATTAACATAATTGCATTTGAAGCTGCTTTTTGCTCACACCAAGCATGATCTGTTAGAATTTCTTCAAGATTTCCTTCTGCTATATTTGCCCAACGAGGATCTGTAGGTAATTTTAAACGAAACATTTAATTGATTTTAATGAAGCACAAAAATACATTTTTAAAATTGATCTTTAAAATGAGAGTTGCGAAACCTTTTAATGCTTTTTTACAGTAAAATTAAAACTGATACACACCCTTAACTCTTCTTTCTGGTAATTATATAAGAATTCGTAAAAAAGATGTAAAACATAAATGATTAACGTCTTGTAACTTGCACTTAAGTAATTTTAAATATAAATAATAATGAAAAAGGTAACATTTGCAATAGCCTGTTTAGCACTTTTAGCTAATTTGAGCTGTAAAGAACAAAAAGAAGAACCTACAGTAGAAAAGACTGAAACGGTTGTAATTGAAAAAGAAACTGAACCAAGTGAGAGTGATGGAACCTCTATTAGCATCGATAAAGATGGTGTAGAATTTTCTTCAAAAAGCGGAGAAAATAAAACTGAAGTTGAAATTAAAGATGACAAGGCTTCTGTAAAATCTGAATAAAAAATAGTAATAATTTATTACAATGCGAAATAAAAAGAGTCAACAAATGTTGACTCTTTTTATTGTAATAATTCAAGATTCCATTCTTTATTTTTACGATACCAAATGTGTCCGTTTTCAACTTCTAATGGACAATCAAAATTGTTTGTATATAAACTACCTGTTCCTAATCCTTGAGGTAAAAAATTATTCAGAGTAAAAGTAAATTGTGCTATTGCATTTAGTCCAATATTACTTTCTAAAGCAGATGTAATCCACCACTCAATATTTAGTTTTTTTGCTACCGAAATCCACTCTAAAGTTCCTCTAAAACCACCTACTAAACTTGGTTTTAAAATGATATATTTTGGCATTATTTTTTGCAATAATTGCATTTTATTTTCTATTCCAAAGACTCCTATTAGCTCTTCATCTAAAGCAATTGGAAAAGGAGCATTTTTACACAACACTGACATGATGTCAGTATTGTTTTTCTGAATAGGTTGTTCAATACTATGTATTTTAAAATCAGATAATTGAATTAGTTTATCTAAAGCATTATTTAAATCAAAAGCTCCATTAGCATCAACACGAATTTCTATTGTTTTTTCATCAAAATGTTGCCTAATAAAACGCAATAAACCTAATTCTTTATCAAAATCAATAGCTCCAATTTTTAATTTTATACAACGAAATCCTTGTGCTAATTTTTCTTCGATTTGTTGCTTCATAAACTGCTCTTCTCCCATCCAAACAAGACCGTTAATTTCCATGCTTTTTTTACCCAAAGTAAAGTCACTTGGAAACAAGTTAAAAGTTGTTTTTGATAGTAAAGAAAGGAATGCCATTTCAACTCCAAATTGAATTGAAGGAAACTCTAAAAGAGCTTCCCAAAGTTGTTCTTTTCCTAAATGAATATTGTTACAAACCCAACGTAATTTTTCTTCATAATCAGGTCTGTCATCAATAGAAAGTGTACGCAAAATTCCACACTCTCCTATTCCTCTTTTTCCGTCTTTTTCTAAAATTAAAAACCAAGTTTCCTTCTCGGTTAAAATACCTCTTGAAGTTCCACTTGGTCTTTTAAATTTTAAAATATATTTTTTATAAGTTGCTTTCAAATTAATTAATAAATTAAGAAAGTTAAATTCAAGACTGTTCGTTTCTGTTTTTAAAATTTTAAACATTCCAACGAAAAATCATTTCTATTTATGATGCTTTATATTGTTTTCAATCATTAATAATGATATTTATAGTTCGATACTTTCACCTATCCCTAATAGCATTAAATCTTTGTTTTTGTCAAAAAATTTACGTTTTGCTTCATCATGATCAATTTCAATATAACCAAACGTGTCAAAATGATATCCTAATATTTTATCACATTGAACAAAATCTGAAGCAATTATAGCATCATCAACATCCATTGTAAAGTTGCTTCCAATAGGCAAAATAGCTAAATCTAGCTTAGTTCGCATTGGAATTAGCTTCATATCCATTGTAAGTGCTGTATCACCTGCTATATAAATATTTTTATGTTCTCCTTCAATTACAAATCCACCTGGTTGACCTCCATTTGTTCCATCAGGAAAAGAAGAAGTATGAATTGCATTTACATATTTTACTGTTCCAAATTCGAAATCCCAACTTCCTCCGTGGTTCATTGGATGAAACGAAAAGCCTTTATTCCCATAATATGTTGCTATTTCATGATTAGATACAATTATTGCATCTGTTCGCTTTGCAATGGCTTCCACATCTAATGTATGGTCTTGATGAGCGTGTGTTAATAGAATAAAATCTGCTTTAAGCGAATTAATATCGATATGTGCTGCTTTCGGGTTTCCTGTAATAAAAGGATCTATTAAGATATTTACTTCATTTACTTCAATACCTAAACATGCGTGTCCGTAAAATGTTATTTTCATAATGTGAGTATTTAATGAGGTTTAATTATAAAAAATAGATTGTTAACCAAAATAAAAGACTTAATGCGAAAGTACTTAGAGCTACTTTTTTAAGTTCTGGATCAAAATCTTCGTACGAATTTGATTTTTTAATTTTATTTAAATGAATGATTAATGATATATTCACTACTAATATTGGCAGTAATGAAATTTTAGTTATTAAGCAAAATATTAAAAATGATATTGAGGCAATGGCTATTATAATTTCATGATATATTTTTGCTTTTTTCAACCCTAGTTTAACAACAAGTGTATTTTTTCCTGAAGTTTTATCGTTTTCAATATCACGCATATTGTTTAAGTTTAAAACAGCTACACTTAGTAATCCTATTGAAATTGCAGGTAATATCAAATACCAATCAAATATTTTAGTAAATAGAAAATTTGATCCTAAAACGCTTACTAAACCAAAAAAAACGAATACAAACACGTCTCCAAAACCACTATATCCATACGCATTGCTACCAACTGTATATTTAATAGCTGCTCCTATTGATCCTATTCCTAATAAGATAAAAATTAAACTAAGTCCAAAATTTTCTTTACCAAATGCTACGTAAATTAAACTTAAAGCTACAATAAATGTAATTATTGCTGTGATAATAACTGCTTTTTTCATTTGACTTGAACTAATAATTCCTGAACCAACTAAACGCTTTTCTCCTATTCTATTTGCATCTGTTCCTTTAACTCCATCACCATAATCATTAGCATAATTAGACAGAATTTGCAGTCCTAAAGTAGTTAATAAGGCTAATATTGTTATTTCTAAATTAAAAAATCCTTGATAATAAGCATAAGCACTTCCTACAATTATTCCAGATATCGACAATGGTAATGTGCGTAATCTTGCTGCTTGAATCCAATGTTTCATTTTATTATTTTAAATGTATTTTATATTAAATATTGTATCCTAAAATTTGTTATTTAAGTTTCTCACATCCAGTTTCTTTTTGAAACTTCAACTTGATATAACCAATAATTTACTAATTTTTTTAATTCTGAATAGTTTGTCGTACGAAAACTTATATTTCCTCCTGCGGTGTATAAAGTTACTGAACCTATATTTGTTCTTTTTTGCCAAAATAGCTGAAATGTTTTTATACCTTGAATTTTATGAGGTTGAATGAGTTCATAATCAATATCCCAAGCACCGCTTTTTTTAACAATAAAATCAGTTGATGTATACAATCTATAGTTTTTATAAGAAAACAGTATAATAACGCCTATAAATAAGCTGTACAGAGTTGCTAATCCTATTGCTTGAACCGTTTCAAACTTATTATTGTAGTTATTGACAAATAATCCTATGGTAACAGGAATAAGGATGAAAATAAAACTATTCAATAAAAGTTTTCTAATATTTGGATGTAATTCTTTTTCATACTTTGGCAATTTCTCAATCAATAACTTTAAAATTTCAATTCTTTCATCGTTGTTACAACCAGGAATTTTTGTTTTGTCTTTATTTTTAGCTCTTTTTTCGTCACTCGATGCTTGCTTTATTTCAATTGTATTAACATTTAGCTTTCTTTGAAAAAAGTTTTGCGTCCATTTTATAATTTGAACTTTCTCTGGATTAATAATTGTGTTTTTAAGATTGATTAACCCGTAAGAGAGAATAAATGTGTTTTCATCTCTTTTTATTGTGAAATTAAAGTATTTCACTATTGTCATTACTAAGTTAATAAATAAAACAGAAAAAATGATTAACCCTAATGCAATCATTAAAACTGTGGTTAAAGGAAATTCATCTAGCTTACTAACATTATCATCTATTAACGATTCCTGTCCTATTTGCTTTAGATTTTCGGAAATGGTGGAAAAAACAAGAAATAGATACGCTAAACTTGCCATATAATTAGCTGTGAAACCAATTTTTATTAAACTTCCTAAGCTAATCGTTATGAATGATTTTGGTTCTTGTTCTGATTGAAAATCATCAACATTCCCATTGTAGTCTTGTTTTTTTGAGTTTTCAATTAATCTACTTTTTAAATTAACAGCCATTTCTTCTGAAATAGCACCAATCGAAGCTTCTTTTTTATCGCTTCCTGCTGTATCAATTTCTAGTTTGTGAACATTGAATATTCTTTGAATCAAACTTTGATTAATATCGACTTTTTGAATTTTATGTAACTGAATAGTTGTCTTCGTTTTATTCAAAATACCACTTTCAATTACAAATTCTTCTAAATCTGAATCGATATAAAATTTAAAAAACCAATATTTAAGAAATGCAATTATTGCTATTAATAAAATTAAAATAATGATACCAATGTATACATACATTCTATCAAATAATTCTTTTCTAAATAGAAAAACAACCAATAATGGCCAAAAGGCTCTAATTGATTTTTGTAATGTATTTGCAAATAATACAAGAACTCCTATAAGAGACTGACGTTGAGGAACAGTAAAGTCGAAATTAGTTCTCATTGTTTTCTTCTTCTATATTTTGAGACTCTTCATTAGTTACTCTTTCATCTTCAACTTTATTCTCAATTTTATCAACAGCATCATTTATTTTCAAAGAAATCATACTTTTTATACGTAATGCTTCTTCATATACTAATCCTGGAATTTTTAAATCACTACTATTTCCTCCAGCCGTAAAAAGTTCAATTGTTGCTAATCCGAAAAGCCTTGAAAAAAAACCTTGGTGCAAAGCTACATGTTGCACTCTATTATTAGGAATAATAACAGTCGTTTCTCTTATCAATCCTGATTTATAGATTACATCATGAGTTCTAAAAGCATATCCTCTTTTTTTGAAACTTAAATTGTAATACAAAATCATTATAATTAAATAAATAGGATAAATAATTCCTATTAACAACCAAATTCTATTTGTAAAAATTTCTTCATTTATATATAGCACCGAAATGATTCCTAATAATAGAATGAAAAAGAAAATACATATATTTATCAGAATTACTCTAAAATATTTTGGATGTAAATCGTTATATTGTATTTCTTCAAACTTTGGTAAGGTTTTTATATCAATAAGTTCATTTGTAAATTCTTCCATAATTAATTATAATATTCATTCAAATTTTTAATTGCAATATATCAATTCCGTTTTCGTAATTCTTCGTTATCAAATTCTTTAAGTAAACAAAAGAAATTATCTCATCATTAGCACAAACGATGAATACTATTTTATTTTTAATATTTAAAAATTCGAGTTTAACTAAAAATAAAAAATCAGTAAAACAAATTATGTATTACTGATTTTTTATTTTTTTAAATATTTATGGCAAATACTTTTTTTCAAAGTTTGGTTTACGTTTTTCTAAAAATGCATCTCTTCCTTCTTTTGCTTCATCAGTCATATAAGCTAAACGAGTTGCTTCACCTGCAAAAACTTGCTGACCAACCATTCCGTCATCTGTTAAATTCATAGCAAATTTCAACATTTTAATTGATGTTGGCGATTTTGCTAAGATTTCTTGTGCCCATTCATAAGCTGTATCTTCTAGTTCATCATGTGGAATAACTGCATTTACCATTCCCATTTCAAATGCTTCTTGTGCTGAATAATTTCTACCTAAAAAGAAAATTTCACGCGCTTTCTTTTGTCCCACCATTTTTGCTAAATATGCAGAACCATATCCTCCATCAAAACTTGTTACATCTGCATCAGTTTGTTTAAAAATAGCATATTCTTTACTCGCTAAAGTCAAATCGCAAACTACATGAAGAGAATGTCCTCCACCAACTGCCCAACCAGGGACAACACAAATAACAGCTTTAGGCATAAAACGGATTAAACGTTGTACATCTAAAATATTCAGTCTGTGATAACCATCATCTCCTACATATCCTTGATGTCCACGAGCTTTTTGATCTCCACCACTACAAAATGAATATATTCCATCTTTAGACGAAGGTCCTTCCGCAGAAAGCAACACTACACCTATAGATGTGTCTTCTTGAGCATCATGAAAAGCTTCTAATAATTCTCTTGTTGTTTTTGGTCGGAAAGCATTACGAACATCTGGTCTATTAAAAGCTATACGTGCTACTCCATCACATTTTTTATATGTAATATCCTCAAATTCTCTTACTGTTTTCCAGTTTATTGTACTCATATAATTAGTTTGTTTACAAAGGTTAACCTATTTATAAATAAAATCGTTTTTAAGCAATTCTAAAGATAAAAGATTAGTATTTCACATTCTTTTTAAATTTTGTTATTGGATAATTTAAACTTATTTTTCAGTAAAAATAATTCATTTTTTGCATTATATTGCATGTTTAAAAATTTTACTCCCATGAAAAATAAATATTTAGGCTTACTTTTGGTTTCAGGAATGTTTTGTATTAATGCGCAAGAATATGAATTTCAATCGGTTATAGAGTTAGAAACAACACCTGTAATTTCACAAGGACAAACAGGCACTTGTTGGAGTTTTTCTACTTCATCATTCCTTGAATCAGAAATCACACGATTAACTGGTAAAACAGTTGATTTATCAGAAATGTATCAAGTACGAAATACTTATCCTAAAAAGGCTGAAAATTATGTAATGAGACAAGGTAAAGCACAATTTAGTGAAGGAGGTTTATCTCATGATGTATTAAATAGTGTTGCTAATTATGGTTTAGTTCCTGTTTCTGTTTATACGGGTTTAACAGAAGAAGAAAAAACGCACAATCATGCTGAAATGGTTGCCGTTTTAGAAGCTATGGTAAAAACGTATGTAGCTAATCCTGCAAAGAAGCTTTCTCCAAAATGGAAATCAGCTATTAATGCTGTTTTAGATACTTATTTAGGAGAAAATCCAAATGATTTTGTTTTTGAAGGGGAAAAATATACTCCAAAAAGTTTTATGGAAAAAATGAAGATAAAACCAGAAAACTACGTTACACTAACTTCTTTTACTCATCATGAAAATTATAAATCATTTATTTTAAATATTCCTGACAATTTTTCAAATGGTAGCATGTATAATTTACCACTAGATGAATTTGTTTCAAATATTGATTATGCTTTATCAAAAGGATATTCATTAGCACTTGACTGTGATGTATCCGAAAAAACTTTCTCTGCTAAAAATGGTGTTGCATTTATTCCTCAAATTGAAGATGATGCGAAAAAAGGATTAACTGAAATTATTGAAGAAATGAATGTTTCGGCAGAATATCGTCAGGCAGAATTTGAAAATTTTGAAACAACTGATGATCACTTAATGCATATTGTGGGAACAGTAAAAGACCAAAAAGGAAACTTATACTATAAAATTAAAAATTCTTGGGGAAGTGATGAAAAAAAAGTTGCAAATGGAGGTTATTTATATATGAGTGTTCCATACGTAAAACTAAAAGCAATTTCAGTATTAGTACATAAAGATGCTCTAGAGAAAAAAACAAAAAAAGCACTACAACTATAATTCAAAAACAAACAACAACGCAATGTATCCAAACAAAATAAAATATAGCTACCTATTATTTTTTATTGGTTTTTCAATTTTTGCACAAAATAAAGATTTTACTCAATTTGTAAATCCATTAGTTGGAACAAAAAATATGGGACATACTTTCCCTGGAGCAACAACTCCTTTTGGAATGGTACAATTAAGTCCTGAAACAAATTTACAAGTAATGTTTACTGAAGATGGAAAATACAATCCAGACACTTATAAATATTGCGCAGGTTATCAATATGATGATGCTACTATTTTTGGTTTTAGTCACACACATTTAAGTGGAACAGGACATTCTGATTTAGGTGATTTCTTAATAATGCCAACAACTGGTATTTTAAATTTAAATCCTGGCGATGCAAAACAACCTAAAAGTGGTTATCACTCTCAATTTTCTCACAATAACGAAAAAGCTTCACCTGGATATTATAGTGTAAAGCTAGATGATTATAATATCAAAGCTGAATTAACAGCCACAGATAGAGTTGGTTTTCATCAATATACTTTCCCAAAATCAGATGATGCTCATATTATTTTAGATTTAATCTCAAATATTTATTTACACGATGATAAAAATACTTGGACATTTATTCGAGTAGAGAATGATTCTTTAATTACAGGTTACAAACAAACCAATGGCTGGGCAAGAACTAAATTTGTGTACTTTGCTATGCAATTTTCAAGACCATTTACAAGTTATGGTCATAAAAAATATGATAAAACAAAGTATAATGGTTTCTATAGAAAATTTAATGAAGAGCACAATTTTCCAGAAATGGCTGGAAAAAATTTAAGAGCTTACTTTAATTTTAAGACAGAGGAAAATGAAAAAATCAAAATTAAATTTGCTTTGTCTTCAGTTAGTACTAACGGAGCTTTATTAAATCTAAATACCGAATTACCACATTGGGACTTTGAGAAAATTAAAAATGAAACAAAAGAAAAATGGAATAAAGAACTTTCAAAAATTGACATTGAAACTGAAACATTAGAACAAAAAGAAACATTTTATACTGCTATGTATCATAGTATGTTAAGTCCTATAATTTATGAAGATGTAGATGGAAGCTATAGAGGTTTAGATCAAAACATACATAAATCAGATGGTTTTGTAAATCATACTGTCTTTTCTCTTTGGGACACTTACAGAGCTTTACATCCGTTATACAACATTATTCAACCTAAAAAGAATAATGATATGATTAAGTCTATGTTAGCACATCACGATCAAAGTGTGCATAATATGTTACCTATTTGGAGTCATTATGCTAACGAAAATTGGTGTATGGTTGGTTATCATGCTGTTTCAGTAATTGCTGATGCTATAGCAAAAGGGACAACAGATGTTGATTTAAACAAAGCACTTTTAGCTTCATCAAATACAGCAACAGTTCCTTATTTTGATGGTTTAGAATATTATATGAATTTAGGATATGTTCCTGAAGATAAAAGTTCTTCTTCTGTTTCAAAAACGTTAGAATATGCTTATAATGATTGGTGTATTGCTCAAATTGCAAAAAAAGCAAATAATACTGAAAAATATAATGAATATTTAAAACGTTCTGAAAATTATTTAAACGTTTACGACAAAGAAATTGGTTACATGAGACCAAAATTAGCTAATGGAAATTGGAGAAAAGAATTTGATCCGTTAGACACACATGGACAAGGCTTTATAGAAGGAAACGCATGGAATTATGGACTTTATGTTCCACATCAAATAGATAAAATGATTCAAATGATGGATGGAAAAGATGCATTCTCAAAACATCTTGATAAAATTTTTACAACTCCTATAGAAGATAAATACATAGAACATAATGAAGATATTACACGAGATGGAATAATTGGAAATTATGTTCATGGAAATGAGCCAGGTCATCATATTCCATATTTATATAATTTTACTAACGAACCTTGGAAAACGCAATCAAGAGTTAGAATGATTTTAAATACAATGTATAGCAATAAAGAAGACGGTTTATGTGGCAATGATGATGCTGGACAAATGAGTGCTTGGTATATTTTTAGCACATTAGGATTCTATCCTGTAAACCCAGGTTCTACTGAATATTCAATAGGAAGTCCATCCATAAAATCAGCTATTATTTCTTTAGAAAATGGCAATAAATTCACTATAAAAACGATCAATAATAATGATAAGAATATCTATGTAAATAAAATTAAGTTAAATGGAAAATTAATTAATACTCTATCTTTGCGCCACGAAGATATTGAAAATGGTAGTGAACTTATCTTTTATATGAGTTCTAAGCCAAATAAAAAATTCATAAAAAAATAATTTTTGCAATTTAGATCCTCAATAAGCACTTTTAATAAGACTATATTTTTTAGTATAGTTATAATGCTTATTGGGGTTACTTATCCTGCCTTTTCTACTAAAGATATTCTGAGTTTCATTATTGTAGCTACAATAAATTATTTAAGTGTAGTACTATTGATTTGGATTTTATTGCATACTAAATATAAAATAAAGCATTCAACCTTATTTTGTGTATCTGGTCCATTTAATAAAGAAATTGATATAAAATCAATAAAAAAAATTCAAAATCATAATGGTATTATTGTTCCCGTAACATGGAAATTAGCACTAAATTCAAAAGGTTTAATTATTACTTATAATACCTACGATGATATATATATATCGCCTTCAAATGAAGAAGCCTTTCTGAAAAGCCTACTCGAAATTAACCCCAATATACTAATACTAAATTCTGAAAATGCATTCTAATTTTCGTTCAGTACTGCTTATTTTTATAATTAGTACTACCTTTTTTTCATGTCAAGAGAAGAAAATAAAAAATATAGCTCCTATAAATAAGATCAATTCTACAATAAATTATATTCCTTCTTTCCTCAATTTAGATAAAGACTATTCCAAACTAAAACAAACTGAAATAAAACACTTTTATGATACAAATATTAATATAGACAACTTCAGCGGTTCGTTTTTAGTAGCAAAAAATGGAAAAATAATATTTGAAGATTACCAAGGTTTTTCTAATTATAATAAGAAAGAGAAGATTTCAGCTTCTACTCCATTACATTTAGCATCTGTAAGTAAAGTTATGACTGCATCTGTTATCTTACGATTAATTGACGATCATAAGTTAAAACTAAACACAACATTAAAATCGATATTTCCTGAATTCCCATATAAAGACATAACTATTGAATCTCTTTTAAATCATAGAAGTGGCTTAGCTAATTATGCTTATTTTAGTGAGAATGATTCCATTTGGGATAAAACAAAAACACTTAAAAATACTGATATTTTATCATTACTATCCACCAAGAATATTAAACTCGATTTTACTCCTAATACTAAATTTAGTTATTGTAATACAAATTATGCTTTATTAGCATTAGTCATTGAGAAAATTTCAAAGCAATCATTTCCTGAAGCTATGAATAAATTGCTTTTTGAACCTATTGGAATGAAAAATACTTTTGTTTTTGAATTAAACAAGCAAAAAGATACTATTTCTAAATCTTATAAAAGCACATGGCAAGAAATTCCTTTTGATCATTTAGATGCTATTTATGGTGATAAAAACATTTATTCAACACCTCAAGATATACTTCAATTTGATTTAGCAACATATTCAAATACCTTTTTAAGTAAAGAAATTAAAGAGCTTGCTTACAAAGGATATAGCTATGAAAAAAAAGGAGTCAAAAATTATGGATTAGGTATACGTTTGAACGAATGGGATGATTATACAACATTATATTATCATAATGGCTGGTGGCATGGCAATACTTCGGCATATATTACATTGAAAAAAGACACTGTTACAATGATAGCTTTATCAAATAAATATACTCGAAAAGTTTATCAAACAAAGCGATTATCTTCTTTATTCGGAAATTATCCTTTTGAGGTTGAAGAAGAATAAATAGTATTAATGTTTACCTTACCTCTAAATAATTTACGTAGATTTTTAAGGTGTTATGATAAACTGAATTTGGTATAAAAATGACATTAAGAAGATTACTTATTTATCCTTTTTGTCTTTTTATAATATTCTTTTTACTTTATAATTTAATAGATGGCAATTTTAATACAAATGCTATTTTTGGAATTTCCATAGCTATAACATATCTCATTATTGATTTAAAAATAATACTTGGTAAAAAGAAATAGTCTACCAATCTATTTCTGGTTTCCCAATACTTTTTAAATATTCATTTGCCTTACTAAAATGCTTATTCCCAAACCATTTACCCTGATTAGCACTCATAGGTGAAGGATGACCCGAAGTTAAAATCAAATGTTTGGATGCATCTATAAACTTAGCTTTTTTTTGCGCGAAAGCACCCCAAAGTAAGAAAACTAAATGCTCTTTTTTATTAGACAATATTTCTATTACTTTATCTGTAAATTGTTGCCAATGCAAATGTTTGTGACTATTTGGTGTATCTTTTCTTACGGTTAATGTAGCATTTAATAACAAAATTCCTTGTTTTGCCCAACGTTCCAAATTTCCTGATGTAGGTTCAAAAACAACATCAAAATCAGTATTAATTTCTCTATAAATATTTCGCAAAGAAGGTGGAATTTTTATAGTATCATTCACAGAAAAAGCCAAACCGTTTGCCTCACCAATTCCATGATAAGGATCTTGTCCTAAAATAACAATCTTTGTATTTTGAAACGAACATTGATTAAAAGCATTAAAAATTAATTCTTTTGGTGGATAACATTCGTAAGTTGCATATTCGGTTTCCACATTTTGCAATAAAGTTTTAAAATAATCATTTTCCAACTCGTTTTGCAAGTGCGTTTGCCAAGAAGCTTCAATTTTTGGGAACATAGTATAAAATTTTACCAAAAATATACATTTATAGTTCAATTGAATGTAAATTTGCATATAAAATCGATATAAAAAGAATGATTTCAGTTACCGATAAAACCTTACAAGATTTAGAATTCCATACTATTTTAGAAACTATTTCTAATAAATGTAATACCGAAATAGGTCAAGAAAAAGCACAACAAATTGTTCCCTTTAAAAACAAAGAACAATTAATAATTGAATTACATCAAACTTCAGAATATGTTGCATCTTATTCTAATAATAATGCAATTCCTAATCATGGTTTTGAAACCATTACTAAAGATTTACATTTTCTAGGCATTGAAGATAGCTTTCTAGATATTAATAGCTTTAAGAAAATTGCTCATGTTGCAGAAACTGCCAATACGCTTTTACACTTTCTAAAAAAGTTTCATGATTATTATCCAAAATTAAATCAAAAAGCACTAACAATTGAAAGTACTAAAGAAATCAACAAAGCCATTGATACTATTTTTGATAAATATGGAGAAATAAAAGATAGTGCTTCACCTGATTTAGTAAATATTAGAAAAAGTATGCAATTAGTTCGCGGAAAAATAAATCAAAGTTTTGGTTTTGCACTTTCTCAATATAATTCATCAGGTTATTTAGATGACATTCGAGAATCAGTTGTTGAAAATCGTAGAGTTTTAGCTGTTTTAGCTATGTATCGAAAAAAAGTAAAAGGCTCATTATTAGGCAGTTCAAAAACAGGAAGTATTGTTTATATTGAACCTGAAGCAACATTACGCTATTCTAGAGAGTTAAGCGAATTAGAACAAGATGAAAGAGAGGAAATTATTCGCATTTTAAAACAATTAACCAATGTTATTCGCCCTTATAAAAGCTTATTAGAAGAATATCAGAACTTCTTAGCTGATATTGATTTGATTTCAGCTAAAGCCAAATATGCTAATGCTATTAATGGTATTTTACCTAAAATTACTGAAGAAAAACATTTGTATTTGAGAGATGCTTTTCATCCTATTTTATATCTAAATAATAAAGCTAAAAACGAAATAGTGCATCCACAAACTATTGAATTAGATAACGAAAGTAGGATTATTGTTATTTCTGGACCAAATGCTGGAGGAAAAACCATTTCATTGAAAACCATAGGTTTATTACAATTAATGCTACAATCAGGTATCTTAATTCCAGTTCATGAACGTAGTGAGACTTTTTTATTCGACCGTATTCTAACAGATATTGGCGATAACCAATCTATTGAGAATCATTTAAGTACCTATAGCTATAGATTAAAAAACATGAATTACTTTTTAAAGAAATGTAATGCTAAAACTTTATTCTTAATTGACGAATTTGGGACAGGTTCTGATCCTGAATTAGGTGGTGCTTTAGCTGAAACTTTTTTAGAAGAGTTCTATGCTAGAGAAGCTTTTGGAATTATTACCACGCATTATACTAATCTAAAAATTTTAGCAAACGAATTACCATGCGCTATTAATGCAAACATGCTTTTTGATGAAAAAACATTAGAACCTTTATATAAATTACATTTAGGACAAGCCGGAAGTTCCTTCACCTTTGAAGTAGCACAAAAAAACGGAATTCCTTTTGGTTTAATTAATCGAGCTAAAAAGAAAATAGAAAGAAGTAAAGTTCGTTTTGATAAAACAATAGCAACACTTCAAAAAGAGCGTTCTAAATTAGAAAAAACTTCACAAAATTTAAAAGAAGAAGAATCTAAAGCTCGTGAAGAAAGTAAAAAAATGGAGAATATCAATGCGAAAATTCAAGATAAACTGGAACGTTATCAAGAATTGTATGATGCTAACCAACGATTAATTTATTTAGGGCAACGATTAGATGATATTTCCGAAAAATATTTTAATAATAAGGATAAAAAAACATTAATTGGCGACTTCTTAAAAATGGTTGAAATTGAAAATTCAAAAAGAAAGAAAATTTCAGCTAAAGAAAAAAAAGTAAAAGAAATTGTAGAAAAAAAGATTATTGAAGAAGTAAAAGAAAAAGTAGAAGAAATTAGAATTGAGAAAAAAGAGAAAAAAATTAAAGCTCAAAAAATAGAAGCTGAAAAACCAAAAGTTCTTCTAAAAGTTGGAGATAGAGTTCGAATGAGTGAAGGAAAAGCGATAGGTACAATTGACAAAATAGAAAAAAATAAAGCTATTGTTAACTATGGTATTTTCACATCAAAAGTAAGCTTAGATCAATTAGAATACATTCAACCTCTCTAAAATAAAAAACATTATGGAAATTAAAGACATCCCTAAAAATAAAAAAGTCATCTTATTTGATGGAGTTTGCAACCTTTGTGATTCATCCGTACAATTTATAATAAAGCATGATAAAAAAGATATATTTAGATTCACAGCCATACAGTCAGAAATAGGACAAGAAATCATAAAACATACTGGTATTAATACTGAATCTATTGATTCTATTATATTATATGAACCTAGAATTGCCTATTACTATAAAGCAGAAGCAGCTCTTTTAATTGCGAGAGAACTAAAAGGTATCTACAAACTTATAAGTTACCTTAATTTCCTTCCAAAAGTGATAAAAAATGGTGTTTATGATTATATAGCTAAGAATAGATATAAATGGTATGGGAAAAAAGAAGCCTGCATGATTCCTACACCAGAATTAAAAGCTAAATTTTTATAAGAATATCTTTTATAGAAGGGAATTTAAAACAAAAAAGCCTTGCAAATGCAAGGCTTTTTGTGATCGCGCCAGGATTCGAACCTGGGACCTACTCATTAGAAGTGAGTTGCTCTATCCAGCTGAGCTACGCAACCAAAATTTATTTTCGTCGGGGTGGCAGGATTCGAACCTGCGACCTCCTGCTCCCAAAGCAGGCGCGATAACCGGGCTACGCTACACCCCGAAAAACAAAAAAGCGGAGAGACAGGGATTCGAACCCTGGCATCGGTTACCCGATGACAGATTAGCAATCTGCTCCGTTACCACTCCGGCACCTCTCCAATAATCTGATAAAGAACTCATCTTTTTTGCGGTTGCAAATCTATGACATTATATTGCTATTCACAACATTTTTACAATAAATTTTTAATATTTTTTATATATTTTTCAGAACAAACTATTAATCAATAATATACAGTAAAAATATTTTTATCCTAAAAGCTTTTATTAACTTTACCTAATAAGATTTTTAATTCTAAAATCAGAAATCATGCAAATTTACCAATAAAAATAGTAAATTCGCAATTCAATCTAAAAAAATAAATCATGAATAAGAAAGTTGTCATAGTTTCTGCTGTAAGAACACCTATAGGAAGTTTTATGGGTGCATTATCAAGTGTTCCTGCTACAAAATTAGGAGCAACTGCAATAAAAGGCGCTTTAAATAAAATAAACTTAGACCCTAAAGAAGTTGATGAAGTTCTAATGGGTAATGTTGTACAGGCAGGAAATGGTCAAGCTCCTGCAAGACAAGCTGCTCTTTTTGCGGGTATTTCTGATGATGTACCTTGTACTACTATTAATAAAGTTTGTGCTAGTGGAATGAAAGCTGTTATGCAAGGTGCACAAGCTATTATGAGTGGAGATGCTGATGTTGTTATTGCTGGAGGAATGGAAAACATGAGCTTGATTCCTCATTATGTACACATGAGAAATGGTGTGAAATTCGGACCAACGTCATTAGTTGATGGAATGCAAAAAGATGGATTAGTAGATGCTTATGATAATAATGCAATGGGAGTATTTGCTGACTTATGTGCTACTGAACATAAGATTTCTAGAGAAGAACAAGATAATTATGCTATTCAGTCTTATACACGTTCTGCTACTGCATGGGAAGCTGGAAAATTTGACTCAGAAATAGTTCCTGTTGAAGTACCTCAAAGACGTGGTGATGCAATCATTGTTTCTAAAGATGAAGAATACACAAATGTTAAACTAGAAAAAATACCTGCTTTATCGGCTGTTTTTACTAAAGAAGGTACTGTTACTGCTGCAAATGCCTCTACAATAAACGATGGTGCTGCTGCATTAGTACTAATGAGCGAAGAAAAAGCCAATGCATTAGGGTTAAAACCACTTGCTTATATAAAATCATATGCAGATGCTGCACAAGAACCAAAATGGTTTACAACTGCTCCTGCAAAAGCATTACCAAAAGCATTAGACAAAGCTGGTTTATCATTATCAGATATTGAATACTTTGAATTAAATGAAGCTTTTTCAGTAGTTGGTTTAGTAAATACTAAAATATTAGGTTTAGATAATGATAAAGTTAATGTTAATGGTGGTGCCGTTTCACTAGGTCACCCTCTAGGTTGTTCTGGTGCTCGAATTATTGTAACCTTATTAAGTGTATTAAATCAAAATAATGCAAAACTTGGAGCTGCAGCTATTTGTAATGGTGGTGGTGGTGCTTCAGCTATAATTATTGAAAAAGCATAATTTATTATTCTTTAATCATTTATCTTTAAAACTTAAAAAAACACAATATATCTTAATTTAGATGTTTGGAATTTCTAACTTGGCAATTGTACCGATAAGACTTGAACCTTCAGATAGAAGCGAACAAGTTTCGCAATTACTATTTGGTGATCATTTCAAAATATTAGAACAAATTGAAAAATGGGTCAAAATCGAAACAGCCTTTGATAGTTACATTGGTTGGATTGATAATAAACAATTTCTAAATATTAATGAAGATCAATTCAATTTAATTGAAAACTCTGATGTAGTACTTAATGGTGATTTTATTGAATATATTACTACAAATGATAATCAACTAATTCCAATTCCGTTAGGAAGTTGTGTTTCATCTATTGACTCAAAAATTATCAACACTCCTAATTTCCTTTTTGAAGGATCTAGGATATCTGGAATTAAAGATAAATCTAATATCATTAAAACCGCATTTATGTACTTAAATACTCCTTACTTGTGGGGAGGAAAAAGTCCTTTTGGTATTGACTGTTCTGGTTTTACACAAATGGTTTATAAATTAAACGGATACAAAATTCTCAGAGATGCTTCTCAACAATCATCACAAGGAGAAGCACTAAGTTTTATTGAAGAAAGTGAACCTGGTGATTTAGCCTTTTTTGATAATGACGAAGGAAACATTATACATGTAGGCATAATGATGGATAACAATTATATTATTCATGCTTCTGGAAAAGTTAGGATAGACAGATTAGATCATCTTGGAATTTATAATGCTGAAATTAATCGTCATACCCATAAATTAAGAGTTATAAAGAAAATTATATAAAAAAAGACCTCTAAAATTAGAGGTCTTTTTTTATATAATTTCAATCTAATCTACATATAGATTAGCACAAATTTTCACTTTAAAAATAAAATTTTGATTTTAACTATATATACATAAAAAATATCAATATTACCAAAACAGGTCTTTTCTATAACTAGATCTTTCTTTTTTTGTAAGAATCAAGAAGAATTTTCATGTTAATTTTATCAAATAACTAAAAAAACAATTATATAGAAAAAATAATTATAAAAAAACATAATTAATTCTATATTTTAGTTAAAAACATAATTTTTTCATCATATAATTGCAATGTTAATAACAATTCAACAACCAAACAAATTAACATTATGAAAAAATTCTTATTATCAGCAGCAGCTTTATTGCTTATGATTTCATGTAACAATGAAGAAAACACAATTACAGACACACCAGAAGCAAATACAACTGCTCATAGAGGTTGTGCTTCTCATGACGTTCTTGACAGACAATTAAAAGAAGACCCTACTTTAGCAAGCAGAATGGCAGAAATTGAATCAAAAATTGATAATGCTATTACTCAAGGTAGAATAGTAAATGGTGTATTRGAAATTCCTGTTGTATTTAATGTTCTTTATAGAACTTCAGCAGAAAATATTTCGCAAGCGCAATTACAATCTCAAATTGATGTATTAAACAAAGATTTTAATGCTCAAAATTCAGATTATAAYACTSCWAAYAAYCCATATAGYAGYGTAAGAGCTAATGTAGGAATYCGYTTTGTTTTAGATAGAGTYATTAGAAAATCTACTACTAAAACATCTTGGGGAACAAATRATGCYATGAAAAAAACAAGTACAGGTGGTATTGCTCCTACTTCTCCTACTACAAAATTAAACTATTGGATATGTACAATAGGTGGTGGAATTTTAGGATATGCACAATTTCCCGGCGGATCATCAGCAACTGATGGTGTTGTAGCTGATTCTAGATACACTGGAACTACAGGAACTGCAACTTAYCCWTTTAACTTAGGTAGAACAGGAACTCACGAAGTRGGACATTGGATGAATTTACGTCATATTTGGGGTGATACAACTTGTGGAAATGACTTAGTGAGCGACACTCCAGTACATAATACTGCAAATTATGGTGTTCCTGCTGTAGGACATAGAAGTACATGYTCTGGAACGCCTTTAGAAATGTATATGAATTATATGGATTATACTGATGATAGAGGAATGTATATGTTTTCTAACGGACAAAAAAGCAGAATTTTAGCTACTTTTTCAACTTCAGGACCAAGAGCTTCATTTAGATAAATTAGAAAAAATATTTTAATAAATAAAAACTCGCTTTGAAATAGCGAGTTTTTTTATACTTTTGATTTATGACTTCAAAAGAATTATCAAACGGATTATTAAGGACTATATTTATTTTAGCAGGAGTTTTATTTACTCTCTTTTTATGCTACAAACTATCCACATTAATAGTATATTGTGTTGTATCAGTTGTTTTTTCTTTAATAGCAAACCCTTTAGTAGAGTTTTTAAAGTTGAAATTAAAATTTAAAAGCACATTAGCTGTAATCACGACACTTATTCTTTTCATCCTTTTTATTATTAGCTTTATATTATTATTTGTTCCTCTTTTAATTTCTCAAGGTGATAATTTATCTCTTTTAGATATAAATACATTAGAAAACAGTTATAATGAAATAATTAGTAATATTGACATTTATTTAGAATCTCATAATATTAATTTTAAACAATTAATATCTACTTCTGATATTACTTCAAAAATCAATTTTAATTTTATTCCAGATATTTTTAATAGTATTGTAAATCTTGTAGGAAATTTTGGAATGGGGTTAGCTTCTGTTCTTTTCATCTCTTTTTTCCTTTTAAAAGAAAAAGACCAAGCATTTAAAATATTTAAATTCGTTTTACCAAGGAATCAAAAAAATAAAATTTTAATATCAATAGATAAAATTCAACATCTTCTTTCTAGATATTTTATTGGTTTACTTATACAATTATTTATAATATTAGTTCTGTATTTAATTGTTTTCTTGATATTTGGTATTGAGAATGCCTTTATTATTGCATTACTTTGTGCTATTTTAAATATTATTCCATATTTAGGTCCTTTACTTGGTATAATAGTAGCTTCAATATTAATAATGATAAGTGGAATTGGTCAGGATTTTATAAATGAAACTTTACCAACAACTCTTTATGTGTTAACAGGAATGTTCATTGTTCAATTAATTGATAATAATATCAGTCAGCCTATCATCTTTTCAAAAAGTACAAAATCGCATCCATTAGAAATTTTCTTAGTCATTTTATGTTCAGGGATTTTATTTGGTGTAACAGGAATGATTATTGCTGTTCCAAGTTATACTGCTTTAAAAGTAATTGGGAAAGAATTTCTACCTGATAATAGAATTATAAAAGCTTTAACTAAAAATATTTAATGAATAACATAGAATTATTATTAAATAATGAAGTTCAGGATTTCATTACTCAGAATATCGATAATAATATAAATAAACTTGCCTTACAAAAAAATGTTTTTACTTCTATTGAATATCCTGAAATAATAAATCAGATTGCAGCAAAACAAAAAGCAAAAGAAAAATTACCCACTTGGTTTGCTACAAAAAATATTATATATCCTTCAAAAATATCAATTGAACAAACTTCATCTGAAAAAGCTGCAAAATACAAAGCATCAATCATTAAAGGAAAAAATTTGATTGATTTATCTGGCGGTTTTGGAATAGACGATTATTACTTTTCAAATTCTTTTGAAGAAGTTTTTCATTGTGAGATAAACGATGAACTTTCAACTATTGTAAAACATAATTATACACAATTAAATAAAAAAAATATTGAATGCTTTTCTGGTAATAGCTCAACAATATTAGAAAATTTAAATACAACTTTTAATTGCATATATATTGATCCTTCTAGACGGAATGATAAAAAAGGAAAAGTTTTTCTTTTGGAAGATTGTGAGCCAAATGTTCCTAAATTATTAGATTTTTATTTTAAATATACTTCTTTCATTTTAATTAAAACAGCTCCAATATTAGATATTCAAGCTGGTTTATCTGAATTACAATTTGTTAAAAATATTCATATTGTTGCAATTGAAAATGAGGTAAAAGAATTACTTTGGGAAATTGAGAAAGACTACATAGGAGAGATAACCTTAATTGCTACAAATATTGAAAAAGACACTGTTTCGAGTATCAAAACAATTTTCAACAAAACTTATTTAGCTACTTTTTCATTACCTAAACTTTATCTATACGAACCAAATGCTGCTCTTTTAAAATCTGGAAATTTTAATGCTATATCTGAAATTTTTAGTATTAATAAATTACATCAACATTCTCATTTATACACTTCAAATAACAAAATTTCTTTTCCAGGAAGGTCTTTTAAGGTTAATAAAATAATTCCTTTTCAAAAGAAAGAAATTAAAGATGAAATTGTGAATTCGAAAATGAATGTATCAACACGAAATTTCCCATTAAAACCTGAAGAAATAAAGAAAAAATATAAAATTAAAGATGGTGGAACAGTTTTTGCTTTTTTTACAACAAACATTAATAACGATAAAATAATCTTACTTTGCTCTAAAATATAAAAATGATGAAAAATTTAATTTACTTGTTTATACTAATTCCTTTTATGCATTTTGCTCAGACAAAAACATGTACATACGAATATGAGGAAAAAACAGACTCTACATCTGTTAAAATATTACCTAAAGAATTAATTTATGAGAAAGTCTTTGGTAGCTCTAGAGAGTTTTTACAGTTTAGTTTAATGAATAATAATGGAGTTCCTACATTAATAATTCAGCAAATTCAAAAAAGTCAGGATTTTATTACTACAAACTGTTTAAATAAATCTTCAAGAATAATTGTACAATTAGAAAACGGTAAAATTATAAGTCTTTTAAGTGCAAATGAAGATGTTTGCTCTGCTCTTGCATATAATGAAGAAGATAAAAGTAATATTAGAATTATAACAGGTTATTTTGTTTTTACTAAAACAAATTATGAAGAATTGAAACGCTCTCCTATTAGTTTAATGAGAATTCAATATTTAGGAGGATCAAAAGATTATGTAATTGAAAAAGAAATTCAATCTGAACTATTAAAAAGTACTTTTCATCCAAATAAATATTTTATAGAAAATTTACATTGCGTTGAATAAAAAGTACTTTATTTTTTCTTAATGACTAGCTTCGGTTTCTATTACATCAACATCAATGTTTTGTTTTTTCAAAATCCCTTTTACTAAAACAGCAAATAATGTTAAATATGCAAAGCAAATAACAGCTACAATATAAGATTGATGAATTCCTATAATATCAGATAATTTTCCTTGGATAGGAGGTATAATTCCACCTCCTAAAATCATCATAATTAAAAAAGCAGATCCTTGCGATGTATATTTTCCTAATCCAATAATTGATAAACTAAAGATCGATGGCCACATAATACTACATGCTAATCCACCTGCTAGAAAAGCATAAATTGCGACAATTCCTGTTGAAAAAAGTCCAACTAACATAGCTATAACACCAAATAGTCCAAAGATAATTAAAGTACGAGCTGGTTTGTCTTTACTTAAAAAGAAAGCCATAATCTGAGCAAAAACACATAAAACATAATAATACAATGGTTTCATATCTTTTCCTGAAATAATATTAACACCTAAAATTATTGCAAATGCAATTAAAGGAACAATTATCAATGCGATCGTTTTTTTAGTTCCTGTTAAATTAAAAACACTTATTGCTCCAGCCCAACGACCAATCATTAAACTTCCCCAATACATAGAAATATAAGGAGCAATATCTGACGATTGCATGCTTCCAAACTCCTCTAATTTTAATAGTTCTCCTAAATTACTTCCAATAGCTACTTCTACTCCAACATAGGTAAAGATTGCTAACATTCCCAATACTAATTGAGGATATTGCATAGCACCCCAACCTTCTGCTTTTTTTCTTGCAGATGTATAAGAAAATAATATGCCTCCCAAAATAACTAATAAAGCACCCGAAAGCCATAACATTCTTTCTTGTTCTAATGGCTCTTTAATCGTTTTTATTTCATTTTCTATTAAAACAATGTCATTAACTTCACTCGTTTTAGCTTCTTTTAAGTTTTTCTTTAATTCGTTTAATTGTTTTTCCAATTTAACAATAGCTATCGCTTCATCACTTTTATAACTTTGAAATATTGGTGTAAACATAGCTCCCAATAAAATAGTCATAACAATTAAAGTTTTTAATGCTTTATTCGCTTTTTCTATTGGTTCGCTAACAATTCCACTTGGTACTTTTTTAGAAAAATAAAACAATGCTGCTGCTGCAACAAATAAAAGCCCGACTGCTATATATAATAACACTACTTTATTTAATTCTAAAGCTTTAATTTGCTCATCTGAGACTGAAGCTGTAGTTCCAAACAATGCTAAAGCAACAACTATTGGTCCAATAGTAGTTCCAAATGAGTTAATTCCGCCACCAAGATTTACTCTACTAGCACCTGTTTTTGGGTTTCCTAATAAAATTGCAAACGGATTTGCTGCTGTTTGTTGTAGTGAAAAACCAAGAGCTACTATAAATAATCCTACCAACATTCCTACATAAACACTTGCTTCTACAGCAATAATCATAGCTCCTGCTCCTAATGCTGAAAATAACAAACCATAAACAATACTTTTTTTATAACCCCATTTCCCTACTATATCTTTTCCATTTACATTTCCAAAAGCAAATAACAACAAAGCTCCAATATAATAAGCTGTATAAAATGCAAAATCTACTAATTGAGATTGAAATTGATCTAACGAAAAATAATCTTTACAAAATGGAATAAAAATACTATTTCCTGCCGCTATAAATCCCCAAAAAAAGAAAACCGTAATAAGTGTATATAAAGCAGGATAATTGGTTTTTGTAAGATTAGGATCCATAGGTTGCGTTGTTAGATTATAAAAAATTAAAGATATTCTATTTTATGAAATTGTAAAGATTTTGTCAAATATAAAATTATTCGTTTAAATTTGCTAAAATTATTAAATAATGAGAAAACTATTTTCTATACTATCTATTTTGGTACTTTTAACATCTTGTGATGATGGAGATATAACTTTAGAATCTTTTAATTTTGAAGGTCAAACTATTTTAGATTGCGATGCAAATGATTTATTAGAAGAAAATTTATTGTTTAAAACAAAAAATGATGAATTATTATTAATTAATTTATTAAACACAAGCTATAATACACTTTTTATACCCGAAGAAACTGGAGATGCTGGACCTAGAACTGTTCCAATTAATTCAAATAGTCAAGTAATTTATAGAAAATATACTGGAACAGTATCAAGATCAACTGTTTGTTCTACTATTCCTGTTTCGTCTCCTACTGTAGCTAAAGAATGGGTAGCTACTGGTGGAACAATCTCTGTAGAAACAAATGAAGTTAGAGATCCAAATACAAATGAAGTTATTGCACATATTCACAATATTACATTTACGAATGTAAATTTTTCAAGTAGTGATAATTCATTTAGCTTTTCAAACTACATTTTTGGAGATTATAGAATAGACATATAATAAAACAAGACAACAATTTGTTTTGTTTTATTATCTTATATTTTGTTTGATATATATTTCTGTTGCACCAAAGCCATATTTCTGAAAACTAGCTTCTTGAAAACTCACTTGTTCGTATCGTCCTAGCAGAAATTCTAGTTCAGATTTTAAAACTCCTTCTCCTACTCCATGTATGAAGACTAATTTTTGCATTCTATTTCTTATTGCAAATTCTAATTGTCCTTTTGCTGTATCCATTTGAATATTCAAAATCTCATGGTTAGATAATCCTTTTTTAGAAGGAACTAATTTTTCTATATGTAAATCCACTTCTAAAACAAAATCTTCTTTCTTTGATTTTTTCTCTTTAGTAAAAGAGCGTTTTATAGGTTCTGCTTTTTCTGATAATACTTGGGAAACATTTTTTGAAGAAAATAGATTCGTCAATGATTCTTTATTGATTTTAACTAATTCTTCTTTTTTATAAGTTAAAACAAAGTCATCATTTGTCGTTATTGTAATTTCATTATTATTTATTTTCAGAACTACACCATCAATTGCATCATCAATAACTGAAACCTTATCCCCTATTTCAAAATTATTCATCATCTTCACTATCGTTTTTACTTGGAATTTTATTCATTATCTTGTAGAGTCCAACCATAAAGATAACTAATGATCCAATCATTAAAAATTTATTTGGTTCTGGTTGCGATTGTTCATACAATGCAAATAGTCCAAAAGCAAAAAATAATACTACATATAAAAATTTCGTCATTTTATTTTATTTCTTCAAATATAAACTAAAAAATAAAAGCTAGTTTTTTTACATTATTATTTTTTGTAAACTTGTATAAATTTTTTACAAATTATGGAAGAATATATGATTCCTTGCTTTAGTAAAACACTTTTTGGTGTTGAATGTTTAGGTTGTGGTACTCAAAGAGCATTTATTTTGATATTAAAAGGAGAGTTTATTGCTGCTTTTAAAATGTATCCAGCTATTTATACACTTATTCCATTCTTTTTATTCATTTCATTACATTTTATTGATAAATCAAGAAAATATACTTCTTATATAAAATGGTTTGCTATTATAAATGGAATTATAATGATTACTTCTTACCTGATAAAAATAAACAATTAATAAAAACTATAATTATGGAAAAACAAAAATTACCAAATGAACAAGCTGTAATGATCTTAGGAATTTTATCATTCATTGGCTGTTGCTGTACAAATGGAATACTTGGGTTAGTATTATCTGCCATTGGATTATATTTAGCTAATCAATCAGAAAAATTATATTATGCAAATCCTGAACAATATAGTCTTGGCTCTTTAAACACTTGGAAAATTGTTAACATAGTTAGTTTAGCAATTAGTGCTGTTTTTGTTATCTATTTAATATATCTTATAGCAACTGGTAAATATGCAGAATCAAACGAAAAACTTATGAGAATGATTGAGGAAATGCAAAACAGATAATTTTTCAATATATAATTTAAAAGAAATCCAGCTATATGCTGGATTTTTTTATTACAAATAAACACCTGATAATCAAAAACATAAATAGAAATAAAATTAATTTTATTTTTTTGGCACACAAATTGTTTATAACTAATCGAGCAACATCATTAGAAAATTAATTCTACTGAATGTTGAAAGTTTAACCTTAAATTGATGTGTTATGAAAAAAATTACTCAACTATTAGTTATTGCAGTTTTAAGTTTAGGATTTAGTTCTGCAAAAGCATCAGAAAAAAAGGTTTTTGATGATGTTAATAGAATTTATCCTCCTGTAGATTATCGATTTGCAGAACCAATTGTTTTTATGGAAAGAGGAATTGAATTTTATGTTTTTCCAAATGGAGAACTTGATTTTAATACTGTTGAAACGACTTCATCTGGAATTTATTCAAGAAGAAATGTAAACAGAACGTATGGAGCACCTGGCGTTCGTACAAGGGGAAATACTTACTATAACAGTCCAAGAAATAATGGTACAAAAATTGAACATGATTATATGGGACGAGTTAGAAGAGTTGGAAATGTATTTATAAATTATGATAGTACAGGTAGAGTAAAAAGAATTGGATCTGTATATATGAGATATAATAGTTTTGCTCTTTCACAAATAGGTGGTTTAAGAATAATGTATGACAGACATGGTTGTATTATAGATATAGTAGGTTTTGTAAACGCTTCAAATCGTTCAAACAGCTACCAAAGTAACAATCATTATCAAGCAACTAATCATTATGAATATGGAAATGGATCAAATGATAACGAAAATGATTACTACTACTATCGTCAAGATGGTACAAAAACAAAAATGTCTAAAGAAGATATAAAGGAATTAAAAAAATAGAGTTTAGTTAATTTAGAATAAAAATTTCATAAAATAGTTTAGTTGGTTTAGTTTGTTAAAATCCTGTGAAGCAGAAATGCGAAGCAGGATTTTTAATTTCTAATTTTCTTAAAAACACTATTTATAATATAATTTATATCTGAAGATAATTTCAAATAGTATGATAATCCTAAATAAAAAGCGGTTATTAAAATTGATTTTAATACGATATTTAAAACAGGATTAAATCCGAAATCCCAAAAATAAAACAATACAAAAGTGACTATTAAAAGAGCAAACGATTTAAGAGTAGCTATTGTAAATGGATACAACTTCATTTTAAAAACAACAAAAAGTAATTTTGATAAACTATATAATGTTATTGAAATTAATGTAGCAAAAGCAGCTCCTTTTATTCCGAATTTTGGAATAAAAACTATATTTAGTGAAATTGTAACACCTATCAATAATAACCCTAAAATTAAAACCGCACTAAAATATTTAGAATTAAAAATAATGGCATTATTATTCCCTAAAATTAAATCGAAATATTTAGATAATCCTATTACAAAAACCACAAAAATACCTTCAGAATAATCAGCAGGCATTATTTTATATAATTCATGAATATTAAGAATGATGCCTATAAATATAAGACCACCTATAATTTGCAAGGTTATAGATGTTTTTTTATATAAATTATTTAAATCATCGTGTTTATTTTCACTCATTAATTTTGCTGTAATTGGATAAGTAATTTGGTGCATTGCTCTACTTGGAACTGCAATGACTGTTGCGATAAAAATGGCTACTGAATAATATGCTATATTTTCAATTTTAATATAGAAATTCAACATAAATTTATCAATTTCTAATAGTAAATTTGCCACACTTCCAGATAAAATAATAAAGATACAATACCAAATAATTGCTTTTACATTTTTTGGAATAACCAATTGAAATGAAGGCATTTTAACTCTTAAAGCATATAACTTCATTATAATTGTCATTGTTAGATAAATTCCCATTAAAGCAAATACAAATTGAACAGGTGTTATAAAATTATAATAAACAGCCAAAAGTGATATTGTAATTAATATTCGAAGGAAAACTTCTTTAATAAAATTCCCAAAAACAGATTGCAAATGTACTTTTACCCAAGCATAAAAAATTTCAAAATAGCCCATACATAAAGCGATTACTGGAATTTGCCATACATAATCATAAACTATAAAATTCTTTTTAGATAAAAGTGAAGCTATTTGATGATATCCAAAATACCCAATTAATGAAAATGGAATAATTAAAATAAAAGGTAAAAACAAAATGAAGGTAAGAAACTGCGATTTTTGTTTTTCAGTTTCAAATTCGTTATAAAATTTAACTAATGTATTGTGTACTCCAAAAGCCATTAAAGGCATCATTATATTAGCTGCTGAAAGAATGTATCCTACTAAACCATAATATGTATCACCAAGGAATTGCACATACATAAACAAGGTATTCAATGCTCCAATAGCAAAACCAATGTAAGTTATTATAGTGTTTTTTATAGATTGATTAATTACTATTCCCATAAAATTTTTAGGATTTATATCTAAGTACAAGACTTCAAAAATAATACTTTAAAACAAAAGAAAACGTTTTTAATTTTTTTACTTATAAAATGAAGCACAAAAAAATAGCTTGAAAAAAATCAAGCTATTTATATTTTTTATCTAATATCCTTTTTTTATTCTTTCAAGAATTTAGCCGAATCTAATATTCCATTTGAATCATAGAATTGTATAATATACACTCCTTTTTCATATGTAGTAATATCAACTTCTAAGATATCATTAGTCAACTTAGTTAAATTATCGATTCTATTTACCACTCTACCGTGAATATCTGAAATAATAATAGTTGCTATATTATCATATTTAGCAATATTAATATTTAAGTTATTTGTAGCTGGATTAGGAAAAATGTTCCTTTCAGTATCTATATTGTCTATGATTTTAATATCATCTTCACTTGATAATTTTGATGCTACTTTTGCAGATAAAGAATATGTCCAAATACCTCTTCCATAAGTAGCTACTCTCAATTTTCCAGTACTTTTCTGAATATCAATTTCATTAATAGCAACTGATGGTAAATTATATGTAATATTTGTCCAAGAAGTTCCATTATTTGCAGAAGCATACACTCCTATATTGCCTGCTGCATATATTTTTCCCGTTGTAGATTCAATAGCTATCGATCTGAATGCAATTTTAGGCAATGTCCCTGAAATATCTGTAGTTGTAGCAGTATTTACATCTAATTTAAAAACTCTTCCTCCTGTTGTAGTAGCATTATTTGTAGTATAATAAATAACATTCGATAAATTTGGATCTACAGCAATATCTGTTACACTTCCTTTAGGGCTAGTATAAGTATACCAATTTGTACCATCATTATTAGAGTAATAAATTTTAGTTCCTACACATCCATAAATAACCGAAGGATTAGATGGAGACAATGCTAAATCAGATACTGTTCCTACAACGCTAGTTCCTGAAATTTTACTAAAACTACTTCCTCCATTTATCGATTTATAAATACCATTTGCTCCTGAATAAATTATAGAATTACTTGTTGGATGCATTACAAAAGGAGTTACCCAAGCACCTCCATATGTTCCCATATTAAATAAAGTACTCCTTGTTGAACCTCCATTACTTGAAGAATACAATTGGCCGTTTTGAGAGGTTCCGTATATATAATTTGGATTATTAGGAGCTACCATTCCTTCCATTCCATCTGCACCTAACCAATCTCTATAACCTGATGCATTTTTGGCTACTGAACCATTATCTTGTGCTCCACCAGTATAAATATTTGAATCGGTAGCAGAACTTCCCATTCTATAAAATTGTCTAATAGAAAGTCCGTTTGAAATATTAATCCAATCGCTAGCATTATTTGTACTTTTATAAATACCTCCATCAGATAATGAGTATAAAGTATTTCCCATAAATTCTAAACCATGTATATCTGCATGATTATATCCTGTTGAATTTGGTAAACTCCACTCTGTAGTAGCTGTAAACGAAGTTCCTCCATTAGTTGATTTCCATGTAATAATCCCACCTATATGAACTTCATTATAATTAGATGGAGAAACACAAATTGCCATATCATAATAAGCTTGACCTCTAGTATCAATACCATTTGTATTGTATCCAAAATAGTTTTTTCCAGTTGTATTTCCTGTAACCATTGTTGAATAACTAGCTCCGCTATTTGTAGATCTATATAGTTTACCAAAAGTGTTTCTATTTGAACTTGCCTGAACAGCATAAACAACATTTGGATTATTTGGTGTAACTGCTAAAAGGATTCTACTTCTAAAATCTGAAATTCCATGTGTAGAATCGAGTCTTTGCCATGTTTGACCATTGTCTGTAGACAACCAAATATAGTCTCCTGAAGCATACATTGTATTTGGATTTCCAGGTTTAAACTCTACATCTTCTGTTCGTAAATTTTGAGTTCCTGTTGTCACTGTCCAAGTTAATCCACTGTTTGTAGAACGCCATAATCCATTTGCTGCACATGCAAATACAATGCTTGAGTTTGATGGATGAACTACTATTTTTTTAATATTACCGCTAGGACCAGTTCCTAAATTAGACCAACTAGATCCTCCATTTGTAGATTTAAAAATAACGCCACTCGATGTTCCTGCATAAATAATATTTGCATTTGCTGGATCAATTGCTAAAGAATAAATATTCATCCATGAAGAGTTGTAATCTGTTAATGGCTGCCAAGAACTTCCTCCATTTGTTGTTTTCCAAACTCCTCCTCCAGGAGAACCTACATAGATAGTATTTGGATAAGAAGGATGAATAGCCATTGTGGTTAATCTTCCATTTCCTGGATTCCAACCAGATGTTCTATTCCAACTATAAGGTCCATCATTTGTCCATGTTCCTGCTGCTGCTTTTAAAAGGTTTTCTGGATCAGTAACTGCTCTTGAATAGTTTTCTTGTTCTACAACAGGTGAAACTAAATATCCACCTTCATTTAAATGGAAATAACGCTCATATAAAAATCGTTGAAATTGTTTATACCCACTTCCACGACCAGTATCTACAGTTGTTTTACCTGTTTCATCCTTTTTAAATCGAGCATTCCCAATTTTCTCAATTTCTTCAATAGATAAATTTGTGTTTTCTATTATTCCAAAAAATTCATCATTTTTTTCAATTTCCTGACCATAAGACTGGCCTACAAACAAGACTGTAATCCAAAATTTAATAAAGTTTTTCATGTTTTAATTTGTTAATTTGTTAATTTGTTGATTAGCAAACATAAAATAAAAAAACAATCTTAGATTATTGAAAAAATATATTTGTTGTTAAAAAACAAATAAAACACAAATAGACTAGTCAAAAAACAGGTAATAACACAAAAAAACGAATTAATAATATAATTATAACAAAATTAAAATTATTTAAAAATCTAGAGAAGAAACCTTGAGTTTTTTTGCTAAAGTTTCTGTCAACTTTAGTCTACTATACTTCTGTAAACCAACAGGGTAAGTTTTTAAATTACATTCTAAATATAATTTAAACAATCTTAATATTTCTGTCTTTAAAATATCTTTGTCTGAATAATTAAAAAACAATCCTGAATTTGTTTCTTTTATAATTTTTTCAAAGTCAGTATCATTTGGTCCAATAGCTATTATAGGACGCTCTGAAACCATATATTCAAATAATTTACCTGGAATAATACATTTGGTTTCCTCAGAATTTATTTCGATTAAGAGTAATATTTGTGAACATCTTTGTTCTTGTAGTGCTATTTCGTGTGAAACATAACCTAAATAATTCACAAATGAATTTAAATTATAATTAGCTATACTTTCTAAGACTTCATTGCTTACCGCCCCTATCAATTTTAGTTGAAATGCATTAGCAAAGTCTATATTTTCACTTATTAATTCTGATAAAACTTGCCAAAGAATTTGAGGGTTTCTTTCTGATAAAAACGAACCAATATGTGCTAAAGTAAATTTTTTATCTAATGGTTTTTTTACTACTTTTTCAATATCATATCCATTTGTAATAACGTCAATTGGTTTAGTTGTAATTTTTTCAAATTCCTTTTTTGTATTTTCAGATGTAACTATAATTCCATCACAAGTATTTAAAACTTCCCTCTCTAAGGTTTTATGTCTTTCTTTTGCCCAATTACTCAATTTTAATTGTTTGTGGTATCCTATTGTTGTCCAAGGATCTCGAAAATCGGCAATCCAATTAATATCAATTTCTTTTTTAAGATGTAATCCAATAAGATGCAAACTGTGTGGTGGACCAGTTGTTATAACAATATCTATTTGATTCTCTAAAAGATACTTTTTTAAAAATTTGACAGATGGTTTTACCCAAAAAACACGTGCATCAGGAATAAAAAGATTTCCCCTAATCCATAGCATTGCTTTTTCTACAAATGATTGTTTTTTCTGATTTGGAATTATACCAGAACTAATTTTTTTAGCTTTTTTTTTCGAGAAAATAGAAGCTAATCCGTAAGGTTCAAAAATTTTATTTTTTACAATAATTGCATCACTTGAAACCTCATTCAATAATTTTTCATCTAATAATGGATATGTTGGGTTTTCTGGAATATAAACATGTGGTTCGATTCCAAATTCAGGCAAATATTTCACAAATTTCAGCCATCGTTGTACTCCTGGTCCTCCTGCTGGTGGCCAATAATAGGAAACAATGAGTACTTTTTTAGGATTCAATTTTAGCAATTTTGTTTATAAATATCTCTATTTTTTTACTTCTATCTTGTTTCTTTTCACTTCAAAATAAACACCTCCTAAAATTAAAAGAATCATACCTATTGAACTCATTAAAGCAATTGAACTTCCTGTTTTTACTACTTGTGGGTCAAATGTAAATTCAATTGTGTGCTTTCCTGCTGGTATCTGTAATCCTCTTAAAACATAGTCTACTTTAAAAATTGATGCATTTTTTCCATCAATAGTAGCTTTCCATCCATTTTTATAATAAGTTTCAGAAAATACTGCAAAACCATCATTTGTATTATTAGTTGTATATTTTAAATAATTAGGTTTGTAGATATTCAACTTTATAGAGGCTAAAGAATCTTTTCTAAACTCATTTGGAAGATTACCTTTTACTTTTAATTCGTTTGTATTAATTATAGCTGTTTTCTTTGTGTCTAAATTGTCTAAGGCTTTCATTTCTTCGTCAGCAGAATTAACCATTTTAATCTTTTCTACAAACCAAGCATTTCCGTTTGCAAAAGGATTAGTTATTGCAATATCACCTTTCCCAGTTGGAACAATTACATATTTAACATTTAATGCATCTAAAGTAGCATTGTTTTTGGTAAAACTCAATGTTTCAAAATCAATGGAACTTCCTAATTCATTAATGTTGTTTTCTATATTATATTCGAATAATTGATCAAATCGTCTTGGTCTTACTGCGCTGTAACCTCCTACAGATTTATGGAAGTATGACGTTCTTGCTTGTAATCTTCCTTGTATTTCATATACTCTATAAACTGAAGTATCTTTCAATATTTGATTGTCTACTTCGCTTGCTTCAAAAGGAGTATCAACCTGTCTTGCGCTAATAAAATCTTTTGCACTTACATAGTTTTTATCTATCAGGAATAAATCAGAAACCATTAAAACACCAACCATAACTATTGCGGTTGTTTTTCCTAATTTATTTTTAATAAACAGCCATAAAATAGCTCCTACGATCAATATAAATCCCCCTGAACGCATTAAATCGTTCACATACATACTTTTTCTATCCTCTTTTAATGCCTTAATAAAATCTATCGCAAATGATCTGTCTTGTGCTTCTGCAAACATTTCAATTAATCTTTGATCAACAGAACCAGAAAAATTAAAGAAGATCCCTTTAAAAAGTAGTAAAAAGAGAATCAATCCTAAACTCACTGCTGAAGCTTTCATCAAACTCTTTAATTGTTTTTCTTTATCTTCATTAAAGAACGATTGTAGTCCCATTAAAGCAAGAATAGGAATACACAATTCTAATACGACTTGTATTGAAGAAACAGCACGAAACTTATCGTATAAAGGAACATAATCTATAAAAAAGCGAGTTAAAAAGTCGAAATTTTTTCCCCATGATAGCAGTAATGAAATGATTGCACCTATTAGAAAGGCATATTTTATTTTTCTTTTATCATTAAATAATCCTAAAACAGCTAAGAAAAAAACAATTGCGCCTATATATGCTGGAGCAGCAACTATAGGTTGATCTCCCCAATATGTTTTCCCATAATAACTCACTGTTTGAAGAGCTTCATTGTGAGAAGCACCGTAATTAATTAAAAAATTATATAATGAAGATTTTTCATCAAGAGTTTCATTATTTCCTCCTCCAAAAAGCTTTGGAGCAATTAAATTAAAACTTTCTCCTATTCCATAACTATATTCTGTAATATATTCATATTTCATGGAAGAATTTGTAGTGTTTTGTGATCCATCAGGATTAAAAGTTAATTCACTCTTCCCTCTAATACTATAATCGGCATATTCTGATGTTGCCAATAAATTAGTTGCATTTGCTCCTATTGCTAAAAGTCCGGCTACAGCAAAAACGCCTATAACTTTACCTAATTCAGTGAATGCTTTCTCTTTTATAAATTGGTAGATATAAAATCCGGCTACAACCAATAATAAAATTAACAAGTAATAAGTCATTTGAAAATGATTTGCCTGAATCTCCAATGCAGCAGCAATCATCGTTAAGATTCCTCCAATGATATATTTTCTTTGAAAAACCAACAAAATACCTGCTAAAACCATTGGCATATAAGCAATTGCATGTGCTTTTGCATTATGACCAACACCTAAAATAATTATAAGATAAGTTGAAAAACCAAATGCTAATGCTCCAAAAAAAGCTTTTAATGGATCTATTTTTAATACCATTAATAGAATATAAAACCCTATAAAATATAAAAATAAATAATCTGCGGGTCTAGGTAAAAATCGTAAAACAGTATCTAATTTTTTAACATAATTATGCGGATAATTTGCCCCTAATTGATAGGTTGGCATACCTCCAAAAGCGCTATTTGTCCAGTAAGGTTCAGCATTATTCTCTTTTCTAAAATCATTCTGCTCTTTTGCCATTCCTGTATATTGCGCGATATCAGATTGATAGATTTTCTTTCCTTCAAGAACTGGATAAAAATAAATAATAGCTACAAGTACAAATCCAACAATAGCAATAAAATGAGGTAATAAAAACTGAATTTTTTTCATTGGTAAGATATATCTGAAATAAAACGCTAAGGTAAATAAAAAAAGGATATTGCAATAATATCCTTTTTAACAACTTGATAAAGTATTTTTAGTCAATTTCTTCAAAATCGACATATTCTCCTACTTTCTTTTTCTCTGTAGGCATTTTTTTCTCATTATTTTGTTGAGTATTTCTATTTGTATACGCATTTTGTTGTCCAAATTGCCCATTCATTTGTTCTTCCATTTTTTGTTGCACTTTATTTACTGCTTTTTGCATTAATATTGGTGCAAATATTTTAATCAGAAATTTGAATAAATACCAAAACAAAATAATATAAACTAAGGTCTTAAGAAACCCTGTAAATGATGCTATTTCCATTTTAAATTCATTTAATAGTTCAAAAGTATACATAATAGTAGATAAAACCCTATTATTGTTTCTTAAAATTATTATAAAAATACTATTTTTGGAAATAAATTTTTTGCATAATGAAATACACTAAACTATTCTTCTTTTTATTTCTCTTTGGCTCACAAGTTTTGTTTGCACAATATACGGACGAAATCAATTCAAATCGTCCAGGGAAATCTATGATGGCTTTTTCTGTTGGTAAATCTGTGATTCAAACAGAGATTGGTTTAAATTTTCAGAATGAAGATCATGCTAAATTAAAGTATACTGCAAATGGTTTTATTGGAGAATTAGATCTTAGATGGGGATTATTCTTTGAAGAATTAGAATTTATAGCTGAATTACAATATCAAAACGATAGTTATGCCTCTTCATTTGAAGACAAAAATCGTTCTGCACTAAAAAAAACAATTATAGGAGCTAAATATTTAATTTATGATCCTTTTAAAAATTATGAAGAAAAAGTAAACTTATACAGTTGGAAAGCAAATAATAAATTCAAATGGAGACAATTTATTCCTGCTGTTGCAGCTTATGCTGGTGTAAACTTTAACTTATCTGATAATCCATTTAATTTTGCACCATCTTACATTGAAGAACCAACTGTAAGCCCGAAAGCAATGATTATTGCACAAAATCATTTTGGAAGACAATGGGTTTTTGTTACAAACATAATGTATGACAAAATAGGTTCTGATTTAGCTTCCATAAATTATGTAATAACGCTAACGAGAGGATTTAATGATAAATGGTCTGGATTTGTTGAAAATCAAGGTTATAATGGTGATTATTATTCTGATGGTATTTTTAGAGTTGGAGCTGCGTATTTATTCAATAAATCAATGCAAATAGATGCATCTATTGGTACAAATATTAAAAATACTCCTAGTCTTTTCAATGCAGGAGTAGGTTTTTCATGGCGTTTTGACAAAAATTACAATGAAGTAAAAATTGAAAAGGATAATGGCAGCAAAATGGATAAGAAAATGAAGAAAAAAGCTGAAAAAGAAAAAAGAAAACGCAAAGACGAAGTTGAAGTTAAATAAACTATGATAACAATAAAAGAAGCTGTTACGAAAAAAGATTTAAAAGAGTACATTTTATTCTCTTTTGATTTATATAAAAATAATCCTTATTGGATTCCTCCTATAATTTCTGAAGAATTAGAAACGTTTGACAAGACTAAAAATCCTGCATTTCAAAGTGCTGAAGCATATTTTTACTTAGCCTATAAGAACAATAAAATAGTTGGCAAAATTGCTGCGATTATTAATTGGGACGAAGTAAATATTCTAAAGAAAAGTAAAGTTCGTTTTGGATGGTTTGATGTAATTGACGATATAGAAGTTACAAAAGCTTTACTAGATAAAGTTTATGAATTAGGAAACAAACATAACTTAGAGATGGTTGAAGGACCTATTGGTTTCTCAAATCTTGATAAAGTTGGAGTTCTAATTGAAGGCTTTGAAGAAATGGGAAATATGGTAACATGGTATAGTATGCCTTACTATAAAGATCACTTTGAAAAATTAGGCCTAACAAAAGAGAAAGAGTATATAGAAAGTAGTTTTTCATTTAGTAATATCGATCCGACTCCTTTTAATAAAATAAGTACTTTAATTCAACAACGTTATGGCTTAAAATCATTAAATTTTACTAAAACGAAAGACATAATGCCTTATGTTGATGAAATGTTCGAATTATTTAATGAAACATACTCAAAACTTCAATCTTTTGTAGCTATAAATGATGTCCAAAAAGAATATTTTAAGAAAAAATACATTAGTTTTATTAATCCTGAATTTATAAAATTTATTGTTGATAAAGATCATAAAATGGTTGCTTTTGCTATTGTTATGCCTGGATTTAGTGAAGCTTTGAAAAAAGCAAACGGGAAATTATTTCCTTTTGGATTTTATCATTTACTAAAAGCTAGGAAAAATTCTAAAGAAGCTGTTTTTTATTTAATTGGTGTTACTCCTGAATATCAAAGTAAAGGGGTTACTTCTATTATCTTTGAAGAATATTACAAAGTTTGTTCAGCAAAAGGTATAGAAACTTGCGTTAGAACTCCTGAATTAGAGGAAAACACAGCTATTCAAAACCTTTGGAAACATTTCAATACTAAAATTACTAAACGTAGAAGAACTTATAGCAAACTTTTAAAAAGTTAGTTATTTTTCTTTACTACAATAAAAAAATCCATTCAATTAATTGAATGGATTTTTTTAATATATTAGAATCTTACTTAAGATACATCTACTGTTGTTGCTTCAGCAATTTTCTTGTATGTTCCATTAACTAGTTTTTCTCTAATTGCTTCAAAAGCAGTTAATGTTTCATTTACATCATTTAAAGTGTGAGATGCTGTAGGAATCATTCTTAATAAGATTATTCCTTTAGGTATTACTGGATAAACAACAATTGATAAGAAAATACCATAATTCTCTCTCAAATCATTTACCATTACCATAGCTTCTGGAATTGACCCTTCAAGATATACAGGCGTTACACAAGTATTTGTGTCTCCAATATTAAATCCTTTCTCTTTCAATCCATTTTGCAATGCGTTTACATTTTCCCAAAGTTTATCTTTTAAACTAGGATTATCTCTTAATAATTGTAAACGTTTTAGTGCACCAACTGTTTGAATCATTGGTAATGATTTAGCAAACATTTGAGAACGCAAATTATATTTTAAATAATCAATAATGTCTTTATCTGCTGCTAAGAAAGCACCAATACTTGCCATTGATTTTGCGAAAGTAGAAAAATAAACATCAATACCGTCTTGACATCCTTGCTCTTCTCCTGCTCCTGCTCCAGTTTTTCCAAGTGTACCAAAACCATGAGCATCATCTACTAATAATCTAAAATTATATTTTTCTTTTAATGCTACGATTTCTTTTAATTTACCTTGTTGTCCCCTCATCCCAAAAACACCTTCAGTAATGAATAGAATTCCTCCTCCAGTTTCTTCAGCCATTTTAGTAGCCCTCTGAAGGTTTTTCTCCATACTTTCAAGATCATTATGCTTATATGTAAAGCGTTTTCCCATATGTAAGCGTACACCATCTATAATACATGCATGAGCATCTACATCATAAACAATAATATCATTTTTAGTTACTAAAGCATCAATACATGACATTATTCCTTGATAACCAAAATTCAATAAATATGCAGACTCTTTTTTTACAAAAGCAGCTAGTTCTTGTTCTAATTGCTCATGTATATCTGTGTGACCACTCATCATACGAGCTCCCATAGGATATGCTGCACCATATTGAGTAGCTGCTTCCGCATCAACTTTTCTAACTTCTGGATGATTAGCTAAACCTAAATAATCATTAAGACTCCAATTTAAAATTTCTTTTCCATGAAATTTCATTCTTGGACCTAATTCTCCTTCTAATTTAGGAAAAACATAATATCCTTCTGCTTGTGATGCCCACTTCCCTAAAGGACCTTTATTATTTTGTATTCTCTCAAATAAATCTTTTACCATAATATTTTTCATTTTGAAAACGTGCAAAAATAAGAATTAAATAGTTTCTAACATAATTTATTTTTAGAAGTTCATAATGAAGATTTTCTCTTAATATAGAAGAAAACAACTAATAAAGAGCATTTTATAAAAAACACACATTAGGTTTATTATAAATTAATTTCATTTTTTACAAAAAAATAAAGAAATAGAATATCATTTAAAAAAAATGACTTACATTTGTACCCGAATGACACAGAAATGTGGTTACACATTCATCATAGAAGTCAGGGGCTCCACCCTGACTTTTATACTTTTATATACTTTCGTATATTTATTTCAAAACTTTACTTTAAAGAAATAAAAAAAGGTTTAATATTAATTAAACCAATTTTCAACTATTTTTTCTTCAAATTTTGTTGCATTTTTATGTATAAATTCGTTTGATTTAGTATTATATAAATAATCTTTTTTCCATTCTACATGATTTTTTGCTAATTCTTTAATAGCATCACATACAAACTTTATTTCATCATTTGTTGTTGTTGGATGAATAGACATTCTTATCCAACCTGGCTTCATTTCTAAATCTCCTGCTGAAATTTTACAAACAATATTATTTGATGTTTCTTGATCTACATGTAATAAGTAATGACCGTAAGTTCCTGCACAACTACATCCACCTCTTGTTTGAATTCCAAATTTATCGTTTAATATTTTTACTCCTAAATTATAATGCAAATCATTAATATAAAAGGAGATTACACCTAATCTATTTTGATGTTGAGGGGCTAAAATATTAATATTCTCAATATCTCCTAATGAATCAAAAATATACTCTGTAATCTCATGTTCTCTATCTAAGATATTTTTTATCCCCATTTCTTCTTTCAATTGAATTGAAAGAGCTGTTCTTATAACCTGCAAGAAACCTGGAGTACCTCCGTCTTCTCTATCCTCAATATTATCTATATAATGATGCTCTCCCCATGGATTTGTCCATCTCACAGTTCCTCCACCAGGACAATCAGGAATATTATTTTTATATAAATTTTTATTAAAAACAAGTACTCCACATGTTCCAGGCCCACCTAAAAATTTATGTGGCGAAAAAAAGATTGCATCTAAATATGCTTCTTCATCATCTGAATGCATATTAATATTAACATAAGGGCCTGAACAAGCAAAATCAACAAAACAAACCCCATTATTTTGATGCATAATTTTTGCTACTTCATAATAAGGTGTTTCTATTCCTGTTACATTAGAGCAAGATGTTATTGACGCTATTTTAAAACTCCTATCTTTATATTCTTCAAGAAGAACTTTAAAATTTTCCAAACAAAACAACCCTTCTTCATTTGCTGGAACCACAACCACATCCGCAATTGTTTCTAACCATGATGTTTGATTAGAATGATGTTCCATATGAGATATAAAAACAATTGGTTTTAATTCTTTAGGAATATTAGTAAACTGTTTTAAATTTTCTGCGACTCTAAGCCCTAAAATTCTTTGCAATTTATTTACAACACCTGTCATTCCAGTTCCATCTGTAATCAAAATATCATTTTCATTAGCATTTACATGTTTTTTAATGATATGTCTTGCTTTATGATATGCCATTGTCATAGCTGTACCTGAAACAGTAGTTTCTGTATGCGTATTTGCTACAAATGGTCCAAATTTATTTATTAACTTTTCTTCTATCGGACGATATAAACGGCCACTAGCTGTCCAGTCTGTATAAATAATTTTTTTCTCACCAAAAGGAGAATCAAAAGTTTGATTTATACCAATTATATTATCTCTAAATTTCTTAAAATATAATTCTAATGTTGTTGTCGTTTCTGTAGTAAGCATAGTAGTACTGATTTGTGGTTTCAAAGATACAGAAATTTAAAAATTTTCCTTGTATGAAGATTTAATAATATTATGCTAAAATTTATCGTGATTTTAACAAAACAAAAAGAGCTCCAATAAATTGGAGCTCTTAAAATAAAATTAAATCAATTCCAAATATTATTCTTTTATAACTTTTATTGTTTGTAATGCTCCATCTATAGAAACATTCACAATATAAGCTCCACTATTTAATTGAGACATATCAACATTTGTTGATGTAGCATTAATAGTTCTTGATAAAACTTCTTGTCCTAATAAATTATATACACTTATAGAAGTTATATTCGATTTGTATTCTAAATTAAGAATATTTTTCACTGGATTTGGATATGCTCTAAAACCTGTTAAATCAAAAGCAGATGAACTTAAACTAGCATCATAAACTGAAACTTGAAATTCTCCAAATGAATCATTATTATATTCCCAAACTCTATAGTAAAGTACTTCTCCAGGAGTTCTACCTGAAACAGTAATTAATGGATGATCATTAGCTCCATCACTTCCAGAATCATCGCAGTCAATTAGAACTAAAGAACCACATGAACCACTATAAACTGCACCAGCAGAATCAGTAATTCCTCCTACTTGTGTATTATTTTCAAAAGTTAAACTTCCAGAAGCAGGAACAGTTACTTGATACCAAACATCACCACCATCATAAAGCGCACACCCAGGAGCTGTTTCATTAGAATCACTTGCGCCAACATTTGTTCCTACAATAGCATTATCTGCAAATACTCCACCAGGAATTAATACTTGTGCATTTACACAATCATCATTTGCTGGAGGACATACCGCATAATTATATGTTCCTACTGGCACATCACAAATAGCACTAGAACCATGTAAAGCTGTTAACGATATAGGAGTTCCTAAAGCAAATGGACCAACATTAATTACTCCAGTTGCAGTAACAGGCCAACTTGTAGTTCCGTCTGATATAGAAGGTGTTCCATCTCCTAAATTTGTAACATCTATAGCTATAAAATAATCTGTTCCTGAACAATTTGCTAAAGTTGTAGATGCAAATGTAAGTGGAGAACACGGTGGTGTAACAACATTTACATTAAAATCTAAAGTAACACCATAAGTTCCCGAATAACAAGGATTAGGAGTAGATTGACCAGAATCAGCAGTCGCAATTCTCATTCTATGTAATCCTAAATTAGCAGATGCTGGCATAATAAATGAAGCATCTAATGTAGTTGGATTAGCATTAGTAGATGCAATTCCTGTTTTAACTAATTCCGATGCTTCAAAAACATAATTATCGTTAAAATCAATCCAAATATTTGTATCATAAGTATATCCTGTAACAAAAGTAATTTGAACGTTTGAATTTATTCCTATTGCTAAATCTACTGTAGTTCCTGTATGATCAAAATAGAAAACATCTCCTGTTGGAAAATCTGTTGCTCCCAATTGAACATTTGAAATACCATTACCATCATTACTTGTTGGCAATGATGGACAATAACAACCATTAACATTAGTAGCAAAAGTAATCTCTGAACAAGCAATAGCATCACCGTTCTGATTATAAGGAGTAACAGTAACAAAATAGTTTGTATTAACCAAACCTATATAATCATAAGTAACGTTTACACCTAAATCTACATTATCCAAAACATCATTTCCTCCAGATGTTGTTCCTATTGTAATTTTATACCCATCAGCACCACTTACAGCATCCCAAGTAATTGTTGTTGCTTCATTACCACATGAAGCATCTGGAGTAGCAACTAAATTTGTAACACAATCTGGTGGGTTTATAGGAGTTAAACGAATTTCAAAATTATCAACGTAAAAATTAAGATCCGTTGATCCATTAGCAGTCCCTTCAACTACTCTAAACGCAATTTTAACATTCTGACCTACATAAGCACTCAAATCAATTATATTAGTTGTTCCTGTAGGAGCAGGTACATTTGTATCATTGTAAGTATATAAAACTGTCCAATTATTAGTTCCTGTAGTAGAGATTAAAACCTCAACATAGTCATCTGATTCCCAAGGACCAGTAGGTGCATTAGATGTATTCCATTGTGTTACCGCAGCATCAAATTTCAACTCATAACCTGTAGCAGAAATTAAATAAGCTGGAGAAATTAACCAATCATTTGCTGTTGCTTGCCAAATTTCATATCTAGCAGAACCTGTTGAACCATTATTACCAAAACCATCAGCAACCCATCCACTAGTTCCATAAGTATCAGGCCCTGCTGTTAAATCACCATTATCTGCTTCTTCCCAACAATCAGGAACATAAGTTGAAAAGTTTTCTAAACTAGGTACTGCAAACACATCACATTTAGTTTTAAAATTTACAGGTCCAACCCAAGCACTTTGATCTGAAAAACTACAAAAAGATCTAAAATATATTTCATATTCTGTAAACGGCATTAAACCAGTTATTCCATTACCATCAGCCACAAGCCAAGGATTAAGATCTACACTTAACCCTGAACCTGTTGGAGCACCTGTTCCAACAGGCTGTATAACATATTCCCAATCAAATGATGTTCCATTTTCTGTCCAACTTAAATCAGCAGTTGATTCTGTAATATTAATCACTGTAACATCTGTAGGAAGTGGACATGATTCTGTAATTCCTTCTAAAACTACATTTGCCACATAAGAAGCAACTAATGAAGCTGTAGGAGGTGTCGATGGATCTGGATTTACAGAGTCACTTCTATAATTTATACTTCTGTTTCCAATTACAGAAGTATTATAAAAATCATCCGAAGAACTATTATAACCTGACATATTTTCATCAACAGCAATTATTAAATTATCTGTTCCATTATATGTAAACGGTGTATCAAATGTAATGCTTACCCATCCTGGACCAGTTACAGGAATACCACCTGTATAAACATCTGTTAAATTTGACACAGGTTCCCAACTAGTAGATTGAGTTCCATTAAATACTGTTTTTGTTGTATGCCCTAAATAAATAGTTAATTCTTGGTTATTTGTTAATAGTGAAGTACCACTATAGTACCACTGCAATCCTGTTATATCTCCTGAAGCATTAATTTCTGATGATAAATATATACTTTGCGTATAAGAATATCCAAAAAAAGGATCAAAAGGAAAAGATTGCGATTCATTTGTTCCATTTCCAATTGATATCTGACTAAAGCCAATCAAATAAATAAAGAACAAAAAAAACGATAGCGTAATTTTTTTCATAATATATTAAGAATTTGTTAAGTAAATGCTAATATATATATAATTTAGACTATTTATAGTTTTTACCAAATAAATATCGACGAAAGGTTAAAAACATAGACAAAAAACAAGCCAGACTTGTTATTTAACAAATCTGGCTTGTTTAACTATATAAAAAATGTTATTTTAAACTCAACAAACTTTGTTCAATAGTAGCAATCTTTGCTAAAGCATCAGCCTCTTTTTTACGTTCGTTAGCAATTACTTGTTCAGGCGCACCGTTCACAAATTTCTCATTGCTCAACTTTCCTTGTACCGAACGCAAGAAACCTTGAATATATTTTAATTCTTCCTCAAGCTTCGCAACTTCTGCTTCTACATCAATATTACCTGAAATTGGAATAAAATACTCATTTGATTTCACACGGAACGTCAACGACCCGTCAACAGCCTCCGTTACATATTCTAAACTTTCTACATTACCCAATTTCAAAATAACCGCATCAAAAGTAGTAGCTACTTTTTCATTGTTGATTACTTTTAAGTCGATAGTATCTTTAAACGAAATGTTCTTTTCTTTACGAATGGTACGAATACCTGAAATTACTTCTGATGCAAAATCAAACGCTGGAATTAAATCAGCATTAGTATCCTTCATTGTTGGCCATTCCGAAACAATTAAAGCTTGCTCTGGAGTTCTATCAGCAATATATTGCCAAATTTCTTCCGTTAAGAATGGCATAAAAGGATGTAACAATTTCAAGTTTGCTTCCAACAATTCGATTGCTTTGTCAAATGTAGCACGGTCAATTGGCTGTTGGTAACCTGGCTTAATAATCTCTAATAACCACGAACAGAAATCGTCCCATACCAGTTTGTAAATTGCCATTAAAGCGTCTGATAAACGGTATTTTTCAAAATTATCCTCAATTTCAGCTAAAGTTTGTTGCAACTTCGCTTCATACCAATCAATCGCAATTTTTGAAGCTTCTGGTTGTGCTATATCCGCTACTTCCCATCCTTTAATCAAACGGAATGCATTCCAAATTTTATTGGCAAAAGCTTTACCATTGTTACACAACTCTTCGTCAAACATGATATCATTTCCTGCAGAGGCACTCAATAGTAAACCTACACGAACACCATCGGCACCAAACTTCTCTATTAAATCTAGTGGATCTGGAGAATTTCCTAACGATTTTGACATCTTACGACGTTGTTTATCACGAACCAATCCCGTTAAATATACATTATTAAAAGGTTTTTTACCCGTATACTCATAACCTGCAATAATCATACGTGCCACCCAGAAAAATAAAATATCCGGACCTGTTACCAAATCGTTTGTTGGATAATAATATTTAAAATCTTCATTTTCTGGATCTAAAACGCCTCCAAAAACCGCCATCGGCCATAACCATGACGAGAACCAAGTATCCAATGCATCTGCATCTTGTGTTAAATCTGCAGCTGTTAAGTTAGGATTTCCAGTTTTGGTTTGTGCCAAAGCTAGAGCAGCTGTTGGGTTTTCAGCAACTACGAAATCTTCTTTACCTTCACCATAGTAATACGCAGGAATTTGTTGTCCCCACCATAATTGTCTCGAAATGTTCCAATCGCGAATATTTTCCATCCAGTGACGGTACGTATTGTTGAATTTACTTGGATATAATTTTACTTCTTCTGTCTCTAAAACTGCTTTTATAGCTGGTTTAACCAACTCTTCCATTTTAAGGAACCATTGATCTGACAAACGTGGCTCAATAACTGCTTTTGTACGTTCAGAAGTTCCTACTTTATTCATATGGACTTCAGTTTTCACCAAAGCTCCAATTGTTTCTAACTCTTTTGCAACTTCCTCACGCGCAACAAAACGATCTTTTCCTGCAAATTGCAATCCGAAAGTGTTTAATGTAGCATCTTCGTTGAAGATATCGATAATCTCTAAATTGTGCTTGTTACCTAATTCTTTATCATTAACATCATGTGCTGGTGTTACTTTTAAACAACCTGTTCCAAATTCAACATCTACATACTCATCTTCAATAATTGGAATAACGCGGTTACAGATAGGTACAATAGCTTTTTTGCCTTTCAAATGCGTAAAACGCTCATCATTTGGGTTGATACAAACCGCAGTATCTCCAAAAATAGTTTCTGGACGTGTTGTTGCAATAGTTAAAGTGTCGTTACTACCTTCGATTTTATAATTGATAAAATACAATTTACCTTGACGCTCTTCGTGAATTACTTCTTCATCCGACAAAGTAGTTTTTGCTTCTGGGTCCCAGTTAACCATACGGAAACCGCGGTAAATCATTCCTTTGTTGTACAAATCTACAAACGATTTGATAACCGATGCCGACATATCTTCGTCCATCGTAAACTTGGTTCTTTCCCAATCGCAAGAACAACCTAATTGTTTCAATTGTTCCAAGATAGTACCACCGTATTTATCGGTCCAGTCGTAAGCGTGCTTTAAAAACTCTTCACGTGTTAAATCGGATTTATTAATTCCTTCCGATTTTAATTTTGCTACTACTTTGGCTTCTGTAGCAATAGAAGCGTGGTCCGTTCCTGGTACCCAACAAGCATTGAATCCTTTTAAACGAGCACGACGAATTAAAACATCTTGAATAGTATTATTCAGCATGTGTCCCATGTGCAAGACGCCTGTTACATTAGGTGGTGGAATTACTATTGTATAAGGTGTACGATTATCTGGAGTGGAATGAAAATATTTATTTTTCATCCAGTAATCGTACCATTTTTGTTCTACATCTTTTGGGTTAAACTGTGCTGGTATCATCTAATTTTAGTTATTATATATTTTAATAGGTAAATATATATATTTTACCCATTATTTTGTTCTTATTTATTTACAAAAACACATATGGTTTACTATATAGCCCTGATGGAAGTGGTAGCTTTCTGAACTTGTTTCAGAAACTAAAACGAACAGCAGGGAAATGGATAGCAAGTATAACCAATCTTTTCGCTTTCATAAAAGTTTGGTACTATTTTTGATTTTACTATTTTGCAAAAGTAACGATATATGCTAAAATAAAAAAAGTTAATTTATTTGTTCTTTCTTATTAAAACATATATTTTTACATAAACACTTAATCTAAAATATGATGAAAAATTTACTTATCTTACTAGTTGTAGTTTTATTTAACGTTAATTCTTTTGCTCAAGATGGCCCTAAAATTGAGTTTAAAGAAGAAACAATAAATTATGGTGAAGTTGTAAAAGGTGTTGATGATGGTATACGTGTTTTTGAATTCACAAATACAGGAAATGCTCCATTAGTTATTAAAAATGTTACTTCTACTTGTGGTTGTACAATACCAACGAAACCTTCTGAAGCAATTTTACCTGGAAAATCGGATAAAATTACTGTTAAATATAATATGAACCCTGGGCCAATTAGTAAAACAATTACTGTTGAAAGTAATGCTGTTAATAAACCTAATGGTGTTGTGCCTTTGAGAATTAAAGGAACTGTAATTGTTGTTAAAGACAAAAAATAATTTTTTTATGGATTGGGTAAATAGTTTTACCCAATCCAATTTTTAAAATCGTTTACTTTTTCTCTTGCAACTATTACTTCATCTGTTTTATAAGATGATAAAAGTATTTTTAAACGAGAATTTGTATGTATTTGGATTTCTTTAATTCCTTTTAACGGTAGAATGTATTTTCTATTTATTCTAAAAAAATCTTTTGGATTTAATTCATTTTCTAGTTGTTCCATTGTAATATCTAACAAATAATCGCGATTATCGAAAGTATGAATATATGTACCTTTGTTTTCGCTAAAAAAACATTCTACTTCTTGAATGGAAATTACTTTTATTTGGTGACCTATTTTAACTGAAAAACGGGTTTTATATTGTCTTTCAACAGGGTTTACTAACATTCTTTTTATGGCTTCAAAATCTAAACTTACTGAAGTATTTATTGATGCTCTGGCTTTAAACTTAGCAACTGCAACTTCTAAATCATCTTCATCAATTGGTTTTAATAAATAATCAATACTATTAAGTTTGAAGGCTCTTAATGCATATTCATCATAAGCTGTAGTGAAAATGACAGCGCTTTTTATATCTATTTGTTCAAAAATTTCAAAAGACAATCCGTCTGATAATTGAATATCGAGAAAAATTAAATCAGGATGTTCATTATTTTGAAACCAATTTAATGATTCTTCAACAGAATGCAACATTTGCTTGATTTGCAATCCCAATTTTTCTACTTTTCGTTGTAATAATCTTGCTGCTGGTTTTTCGTCTTCTATGATTATGATATTCATTATTCTATTTTTTGTATAAATCGACTATTCAAATATTCTATTTTTAAAAGTGTTTTCACTTTCTTAATACTTTGTTTTGTTCTTCTATAAACATAAATCTTTTGATATAATTCTTCTTTAGTATGCAAAAGATAAACGAAATACGTTTTGTTTATTTTATGATTAATGTGTTATTCTTACATTAAAAATAAACTTGTATTTGTTTTAAATATTACTAAATCATTCAATCTTTTTATTCCCATTTATTATTTTTATCCATCAATTCTCTAATTTTACGTTCTTCCCAGTTATTTCCTAAAATCATTTCAGGTAAAAAAACCGATAAGCCATGTGCTAATAAACCAATTCCCCAAAAAATAGCAGTCATAAAATTTTTAAATTGGAAATAACTTTCTCCTTCATTTAAGCTTTGAATGTTAATAATTATTATCATAATATTAATTACTATGTAGACTAAAGCATGAGAATAAAAACTTTTTATTCTTTTAACTTTCTTCAAAGCATTTTGATATTTTATTTCTTCTGAATCTATAGAAACAAAATTATTACTTTCTTCTGTTTCTGTTCTTTTATTTATTCTGTTTTCTATACTCATGTTATTCAAATTTATTGTTATGCGTTTTTTCTTCTTCTATAAATTGCTTAATTTTTTTCTCTTCCCAATCTTTATTAAAAAGAAGGAAAAGAATTAGAAATTTTCGCTCCATGAAAAACCAACGGAACTATTGAACCAATCATAGGCCAAATAAACCATAAAACCTCAGGTGTGTATTTTAGATTAATATAAATTAATCCGATCATTACTATTACAAAAACTAATAAATGTCTGTAGAAACCTTTTAGTTCTTTTACTTTCTTTTGAGCTTTTTGATAACGTTCAAATTCATCATTCGTTTTCATAATTATCTCCAATTTTGTTTTTCTATCTTTTCTTCCTCAAGAATTCTTTTAATTTTTTGTTCTTCCCAATTTTTTCCAAGTATTCTTTCACTAAGAAATAATTGCGCACCTTGTACTACTATTACAAAAGTCCAACACAACATAAAAAAATCGTTAATAAATCGTATTGGCCAAAAATTAATTGATAATCCAAAATATTTTTTTAGAATGTAAATTATTACTCCTATTGTAAAAATGAACAAATGACTATAAAACTGCTTTATTTTTTTTACTCTTTTTCTTGCTATTTGTTCTAAAATCTGATTTTCAATATTCTGCTCCATTATTACCTCCATTTTGATTGTTCTTTACTTTCTTTTTCTAATATTTCTTGAATTTTTCTTTCTTCCCAAGATTTACCATATCCAAATGTTTCAATTCCATGAAATATTAATCCCATTCCCCAACCTAGCATTGGAAACCAAAACCATTGAAATTTTGATGTATTTAGGTTAATAATAATTAATATTGGAATAACACTGCAATACGAAATTAAATTACCATAAAATCCTTTTAACTTTTCCACTCTTTCTTTGGCTCTAACATAGGCCATGTTTTCATTATATATATTTTTTGATTCCATAATTGAAATTTGTTTTGTTAATATGGGTAAAAAAACTTTAAAATGATTTTCGTTTTCTTCCACTAATACATTTCTTTTTGTTAATATCGCATAACGGTTTACTATATTTTGTAAACCAACTCCTTTTCTGCTTTGTAATACTTCTTTCGTTTGAAAATTATTACTTACTGTTAATTGGTTTTCTTCTATTGCAATTTTTATGTGTAGTGGTCTTGATTCACTTACTACATTGTGTTTGATGCAATTTTCTAATAATAATTGAAGTGATAATGGTACTACTTTTGCTTCTTCATTACCTAGGCCTTCTGGTAAATCAAATGTGATACTATTTTCAAATCGCATTTTTAATAAATTCATATAAGTTTTGGCAAACTTTAATTCTTCATCAACAGAAACCAATTCTTTATCTCTTTGTTCTAATACGTATCTATATATTTTAGATAATGAGGTTGTGAATTTTTGAGCGTTTTCTGGATTTTCTTCTATTAATGAACTTAAAACATTTAAACTATTAAATAAAAAATGAGGATCTAACTGATTTTTTAAACTTTCAAACTTCGCAGAAGCATTCCCTGCTATTATTTTCTGCTCTTTAAGTTTACTTTCTTGATAGGCTTTATAAAAATAAATTAAATGAATTGCTAGTGTTACTATTATTGTAATAATCATTGCAACTAAATAATTTGAAGCTTTCTCTGTTTTTAAAAATTGATTAATCGTTTTATTTTCGAATCCAACATCTTCAAGGATTCTTAATAAAAAAATAACAAATCCTGAAATAAAGAGTGATGATAAAAACCCAATGATTAATCTTTTTAAATGAAATCTGTTTTTTTCAAAATGCTTATCTAGTTGAACAAAAACAAGAGCATTTGACATATACAATACAACTGAATATAACATTGTATATATAAAATTCCATTTTAATGTATCAAAACTTGGTAATTGTTGATTAACAATTAAATTAACACCTTGTAATATGATAAATATTAAAAATCCTAGTATTATTGATTTTGCTATTTCTTTTATATAATTCATTCAATTATTTTTTGCATTTTTCTGATGTTTCATTTGCTCTGTCTAAGCCCCAAGTTGGATGAAAAGGTGTTTTAGGGATAAAGTTAGCAAAAAGTTCTAATGATTTCTCTATTTCAGCACACATCGGTTTTGTATCTTGACCAAAATAAGAAGCCATTCCCATTTCAAAATCAGCTTTACTAAAAACTACTCTAGGATTTTCTGGTGCCAATTTATATGCTTTATTATAAATATACATAATATCACCTGATAACTTTTGTCCGTTTGCCATTGGATCATAAACAATCCAAGCTGTATGAATCATAGCCTGCATTACTAAAACTTCTGGATTATCTGGTGCTATTATATTAATCTTGTCTTGTGCTTTTTGAGCTGTTTCTAAAAGTATTTTAACTTTTGATTTGTCATCCATATAACGAAATGATTGTGTGGTATTAATTAAAGCAATATAATAGTTTGGTAACCAATTTCCTTCTTCAACTGAAGCTATTCTTTCTAATATAGCTGTTGCTTCTGATGGCTTTTTGTTTTTCCAAAGTGATAATGCATCTTGCATTCCTTTTTCATAATTTGTTTGTCCTAAAACTATTGAAGCTATAAATAGTGCAATAAAAGTGATAATTTTTGTCATGATTTTCATTTTGAATTTGTTAATATTATTTTATATATTTTGATGAAACAAATTTCGGTTAGAACTGCTAATTTTAAAATTGATTATTACCGAACTGTTGTTTTTTGATGATGAATTGCTTTTTTTAGTGATTAGTCCTTAGTAATAAACGAATTTAGAAATTCATTTAACATCTAAATTGTTTACTTTAAGCTTCCTTTTAATAGCTTTTTACTAATCGCTAAGGACTAATCACTATTTTATAAATTATCCAAATTATTTGTCTTATTATTATCACTAATTGTCCAAAACAATCCTACAAAAAAGAATTGATTAGCAGGTTGAGTTATAGCTTGTCTCTGAAATTGACCATTCAAATCTGGAGTATTTGTATACTGATAACCAAAAACATTATTAGCGTTTAGAATATTACCTATTGAGAAGAATAGTATTTTTTGTTGTGAAAGTAAATATGCCCAACTTAAACTTAAATTATTATATGATTTTGTTTTCTCACTCATAAATTCTACCCTATTTGGATTATTATAAGGTCTTCCCGAATTGAAAGTATATGTAGCACTTATTTGTGACTTTAATTTTTGAGAAAAATATTTTGTTACAATAGAAAAATTGTGATTTGCAATAAAACTAGGAGTAGCTTCTTGTAAATAATTTTTATAATCTCTTTTTGAATCTATAAATGAATATGAAATCCAATAATCTAAATTTTTAATTGTCTTACTATCTCTCCAAAATAAGTCTATACCTTTAGCATACCCTTTTCCTGTATTGTCATAGTTACTGAAATAGCTTGGTTGCATTCCATCATACTTTACTAAATCTTTATAATCTTTAAAATAAGCTTCTGCTCTAAACATTTTCCCTTCTTTGTTGTACATATAATTAAATATGTAATGAGCTGTTTTTTCGTAATCTAAATCAGATTTAAACTTTAAATAATCTTGATTTGCAGTTTGATTAAAGTTCCCATAAGCAAGTGAAAACTGACTATTATTTGTTATTTTATATGCAAATGAAAGTCTTGGTTCAAATGTATATTGCTGTACAACTGATGCATTGGATGTGCGAATTCCTACATTCATCGCCATTTTTTTTGAGAAAAAAACCTCTGCTTCAGTAAAAATAGCAAGTATGTTGTTTTTAAAACCGTAATCAAATCTATCTGATTGAAATCTTGTAAAATTCTCATCAAAATCAGTATAAAAAAACTCACTTCCTACATTCAATTTTATCCTGCTTGTAATGGTTTGACGAAGTTTTAATTTATAATGTAATGCTCTTTCATTATTTTCTAAATCATCATTCACTATCGTAATTTTATTTTGACCATATCCTAAACCTAAACCTGTTTGCAATTGTAAATTATCATTCAAATATCCTTTATAACTTGTATTAAAATAAAAATTATTGTTTTTCAATTCTAATCGGGTTTTAGTAAAAAAATCAACGTTATCTTGATTTAAATCGAATGTTGTATAATCAAAAGCAGCATAAACTTTCAATAATCCATCTTTAATTTTTTGCCTATAGATACTTTCACCTGAAAGTGCTTGCACAGGTTTATTCCAGTCTATCTTTTGAGGAACAATTAATTGATATGGAGCCAAATTAATATAACTTGTATTAAATGTTAATGAGCTTTTCTTCCATTTTTGCGTTTTTCCTAAACCAACACCTAAAGACATAATCGAAATATCGGTTTGATTTTGTTTTGGTTCATCAATAGTATTTAACAATAAAACACTAGATAAAGCATTTCCAAATTCTACACTATAACCTCCTGTTGAAAAAGTCATTCCTTCAAACAAAAAAGGAGAAAATCGACTTCTTGTTGGTAAATTATTTGCTGTTGCTCCATAAGGTTGAGCCACACGAATTCCATCAACAAAAGTTTGCGTTTCATCAGATTCTCCTCCACGCACAAATAAACGACCACTCTCTCCTACTGTTTGCGTTCCTGGTAAAGTTTCTAAAGCTCCAATTATATTACCCACAGAACCTGCTGTAGTAACAATATCAAGAGGTTTTAAAGCGGTTACTTTACTATTATCTCCTGCTTTAAAAGTTCCTGCTGAAACTACTACCGCATCGAGCGTATTTATATTTTCTCTTAATGTAAATGTCTTTTCTTTATAATTTTCAATAACAATTACTTGAGTTAATGTTTCATAAGACACAAAACTTATATGTAATATTTGTTCTCCAGATGCATTTGTTACAAATTTAAAATTCCCATTATCATCGGAAATCGCTCCATCATAAGATCCTTTAATATAGACATTTGCTCCTGAAAAAGAGGTACCAAACTCATCTATAATCTTTCCAGAAATAGTGGTTTGTGAAAAACAAATAAAACTAAAAATTGATACTAATAAACTAAACAATATTTTCATTTTCTTACATTTTTGATTAGACAAAATTGATGCAGAAACAGAGGTTATAAAATTTATAATTACTCAATTGTTGAATTCTTTAACTGAAATGTTTTCCATTCTTTTAAAAAAAATTACATTTGAAAATCAAAACACTTATTAACAAGCTATTATGAAATTAAAAAACTACTTCTCTATATTTATAATTCTTCTTTCTTTTCAAATTTCTTTTTCACAAGAAAAAGTACTTTTTGTAGGAAACAGTATGACATACTATAATGATATGCCAAATCTTTTTCAAGAAATTGCGAACCATAAAGGGAAAAATGTTGAAGCACAATATTATGCTCCAGGTGGGACAGGATTTGTGAATCATTATGTAGATAATAATGTGTATAATTTATTTAAAAATAACATTTGGGATGTTGTAGTCTTACAACCTGGAACAGGTGAATCTGCTGGGGCTTCTTGGCCAGTTAATACAACTATTGAAAGAGGTGAAAAATTAATTGATTCTATAAAAAAATATAGCCCATGTGCTAAAATTTTTCTTTATGAAATTCCTTATGGCATAAAAGCAACAAACAATATACCTGATTATAATGATTATCAAAGCATACAAACTAAAATTAAGGATTCCATAACAAAAATGGCTAATGCTCTTGAAATCCCTTTCGTTCCTGCTGGAGAATCTGCTAGAATGCATTTAACCAATCAACAAGATTTATTATTACATAATAATTATAATGATGTTCATCCAAATCTTAATGGTTCATATTTAGTAGCTTGTTCTATGTTTGCAGCTATATATCAAGAAGAAGTAAGTATGTCAAATTATTTGGGAGGAATTACCCAAACCAATGCAACTTATTTCCAAGATATTGCTGACCAAGTTGTTTTACCTAATAAAACAGATTGGGTAATTAACATTTATAATCTCTATGCTGATTTTAATGCAATAACGAACAATTTTACGGTAGATTTCACAAATCAATCTACAAATTTTGACAGTATAGAATGGGATTTTGGAGACGGAACTACTTCAACGGAAGAAAATCCAACACATACATTTATATCAAATGGAATAAAAACGATTCAGTTAAAAGCTATAAAAAATGGCTGTGAAGAAACAATTACTAAACAAATTACGATAGGAACGCTTTCTAATGAAATCTTCCATGCAAATAAAATAATGTTATACCCAAATCCCTTTGTTGATGTATTACACATATCTGACAGAGAAAACTTTTCATTCAAAATAATTAATTCTTTAGAACAAGTTGTTTACGAAAATACATCAAATAGTAAGGATTATTCTATCAATATATCAAACTTAAATACGGGAATATACTATATTATTACGAGTCATAATCAAAAACTAAAAATTATAAAAAAGTAAAAATCATTTTTGCATTTTACATTCATAAAAGAAATAGTACTTCTCCATTAAATAGAAAAATACATTTTATTACTTTTACTTAAAATATAGAAGAATGGAATACCAAAAAATCATCAATACCATTTTTGATGAAGTGAAGCAATTAAAAGATAAAGGAAATATTGCTGATTACATTCCTGAATTAGCAAAAGTTAACGCTAATAAATTTGGAATTGCTCTAATAGATAATAAACAGAATATATACAGAACTGGAGATGCAAACGAACATTTTTCGATACAAAGTATATCAAAGGTACTTTCAACAGCATTAATTTTTTCTAAAATAGGAAACGAACTATGGAAAAGAGTTGGTTTTGAACCATCAGGAAATTCTTTTAATTCTTTAGTCCAATTAGAATATGAAAACGGAATTCCAAGAAACCCTTTTATTAATGCTGGAGCTTTAGTTATTGCCGATTTAATGCTGGAACATTTCGAAAATCCGAAAGAATATTTTTTAACTTTTATTAGAGAATTAGCGGAAAACAATACCATCAATTATAATGAAAAAGTAGCCCAATCTGAAAGAGAAAATGGATACAGAAATGCAGCTTTAGTAAACTTTATAAAATCATTCAACAACATAAAAAATCACCCAGATGATGTTTTGGATTTTTATTTTTATCAATGTTCAATAGAAATGAGCTGTGAAGATTTAGCTAAATTATTTCAAGTATTTGCAAATAATGGAATAGTTCCAAAAAGTAAATTTCAATTTTTAACCACTAGTCAATGCAAACGAATAAATGCATTAATGCAAATGTGTGGTTTTTACGATCAAGCAGGAGAATTTACATTTAAAGTAGGTTTACCTGGAAAAAGTGGTGTTGGTGGTGGCGTTGTTGCTATTTTTCCAAACCATTATACTGTAGCAGTTTGGAGCCCAAAATTAAACAAAAAAGGAAATTCTTATTACGGATTAGAAACATTAGAACGATTGACTACAATTACCGAAGCTTCAATCTTTTAAATAAATTCTAATGAATAAAAACTATTTCAAAAAAGTTATATCGCAAATAATCCTTACTTTTGCATTTCCTAAAATTTCAAGATTATGATTTATAAGTTCCGAGCTATTCTCGATGCAGAAGAAGATATTTTTAGAGATATTGCAATTGAAAAAGAAGCTACACTAGAAGATTTACATAATGCTATTGTAAATGCTTTTGGTTTTGATGGCACCGAAATGGCTGCTTTTTATACTTGTGATGAGAACTGGACACAAGAAGACGAAATTCCATTATTTGATACTGGAGATGTTCCTGGAGAAATGAGAATAATGAATGATTTTATCTTAGAAGATAACTTAGATCAATATCAAACTAAAATTATATATGTATATGATTTCTTCAATATGTGGACATTCTTAGTTGAATTAGCTGCTATCGAAGAAAAACAAGAAGGAGAAACCTATCCTGCATTATTATTTTCTCATGGACAGATTCCTGCAAATGCTCCTGACAAATCATTTGAAGCTGATGATTTTGGATCAGATTTTAATGATGATTATGACGAAGACGATTTAGATATGTTTGAAGGAGATGATAGCTTTGAAGATTTCGGATTTGAAGAAAACTGGAATTAATTTCTAAAAATACAGATAATAACTTTTAAAAAATAATTAGAAACAAAATAAGCGTACTTATGCTCTTATTTTTGTTCTATATTCTAAAATAATGATAAACTTATTTAATACACATATAGAAAACCTTTCTATTCACAGAGTTGGAAATAAAAGCAGAAACGAAGCTATTTTTTTATCTGAAAACCCATATGGTTTAAATGATGAAATAATGCCATTATTGAAAGAATACTTTTTTAAACCTTTTCGTGAAAAAGAAGAAAATTACTATCAATTTGCACACGAAGTAGATTTAGAATATAACGAAATGTATAATTTAGCTACGAGCGTTTTTGAGAACCCTAGTGAAATACATGCTGTTTCTAAAAAAATTACGCACCACCTTTTTGAACAATCAAATCATCCACATATTAAAAATGGAGAAGTATATGTAACTTATTTTACAAATGTTTCAATAGACAATAATGTAGTAGATGCAATAGGTGTTTTCAAAAGTGAAATAAAAAGTGATTTCCTTCAATTTGAAGAAAAAGGAAGTAATCTTGAAATGATATTACAACAAGGAATTAATTTAAATAAGTTAGACAAAGGGTGTATCATCTTTAATCATAAAAAAGAAGAAGGTTACAAAATTTTAACTGTTGATAGTAACCGTTATGACGCTCGTTATTGGTTAGAACATTTCTTATCAGTAGATGTATTTCAAGATGAAAATTTTATGACAAAGAAATATTTAAAATTTTGTCAAGATTTTGCTAAAGATGTTGTTTTACCTGCTGAAGATAAACAACAAGAAGTATTATTTATGAATAGAGCTGTAAATCATTTCGCTAAAAATGATGAATTTGAAGAAACAGCTTTTTTAAATGAAGTAATGCAAAATCCTGAATTTATTCCTGAATTTAAAAATTATAAAGTAGACAAAGGAGCAAAATATAGTATTGAAGACGTTTCAAGTTTTCCAATTGCAAATGCTGCTGTAACAGATGCAAGAAAGAAAATGAAAAATACTATTCAACTTGATACCAACATACAAATTAAACTTGATTTTATAAATCCAGAAAGCGCAGAAAAATTTGTAGAAAAAGGTTGGGATGAAGAAAAACAAATGTATTACTACTTAGTTTACTTCAACAAAGAACAAAAAAGTTAATCCTTAAATAAAAATTAAATAGATCCTCAATTTGAAATAGTTGAGGATTTTTTTATATCATATTGTTAATTAAATCCCTTTTATCAGAAAAAGTAAAAGTTTACCTTTAATCTCAAAAAACAATTTTTAAATTAACTGACTATATTTAAAATTTGATTTATATTTGTTTGAACTCCAAAAAAAACAGTATTAGACTGTTAAAACACATTTCAGATACATGAACAAATTGGTGAAACTAAATTCTATTATATCTATAATGATTCCTTTATTGGCAATCTTATTGTTAATAGCGCCTTGTTCTGTTCGAAATCATATAGAAACAACATTAGGTGTAGAAAACACTAAACCTTTAAACAAAAATAAAGCAACAATTCCCCAAACAAGTAATTGTACATCTTGGGAAAATGCAGTTCAAAAATCTGGTATTGAAATAAGTAAAAAAGAAATCAAAAAAGATTTTATATTAAAATCATATAATTATTTTCACTCCTATTCTTTTAACTTTCTTACAAATACTTTTTTCTTAAACTCAAATAGAAATTCGAAAATTTCTATTCCATTTTACATTTTATATAAAAGATTAAAATACATGATTTTAACAACAAATATTACCGTTTAAAATTTAAAAATCTTTTTATATAAAATTACATTAAAATGCAAAATCAAAAATTATTGCAGTCATATAATATGGCTGGACTTTTCACATTATCATTACGATTAGTTATTGGCTGGACTTATTTTTCTGCATTCTGGCGAAGATTAATATTAGAAAATAAGTTAGATCCAGAAACTTCAGGATACATTGGCGAAAAATTTAATCACTTTCTACCTAATGCACTACTAATAAAACCTATAATTGAACACCTTGTAAGCAATCCCGATTCTTTATGGTGGGCAATGGCAACCTTTACTATTATTGAAGCAATCGTTGGTTTATGCATAATGCTAGGCCTTTTTACTCGATTAATGAGTATAGGTGTTTTTAGTTTAGCCATGGGTATATTATTAGGATCAGGATGGTTGGGAACAACTTGTTTAGATGAATGGCAAATAGGCGTTTTAGGAATAGCATCAGGATTTACATTATTCTTATCAGGTAGTGGGAAATATTCTTTAGACTATCTTTTACTTAAGAAAGAATTTAAAATAACAAACTTTAAATACTTTAATTGGCTAGGTTCAGGTGTCTTAAAAATAAAATTAAACATATTACACCGTATAGTACTTATAGGCTCAATTTCCATCTTATTCATCACATTATTTACCAATCAATATTTTCATGGAGGAGTTTGGGGAACATTGCATAACAAATCTGTTAAACCAAAAATCGAAATAAAACATACTGAAATAATAAACAATACACTCTCTTTTCAAGTATTTAGAGTTGAAGGTGCCGATGTTTATGGTTCATTTTTAATTGGTATAAATCTTTCAGATTCTAAAAGAAACTCCATTATAGAATTAGATGGAAAAGCACTTTCAAAATTCCCAAAAGAGAACATTCACAATCAATATGTTACAAAAGTTAAAAATGGAAAACACAGCATGATAATTCCACTAGGAGCAAAAGCAAAATTACTTATAAAAGAAGAAAAATTATCAACATTACCAAAAGGAGAATACCACTTAACCTTAACAGATATTAGTGGTGCAACTTGGTCTGATATTATTAAATTATAAATTCAAAATAACATTAAAACCTTAGGTTAGCAAAGTATATTAACCTAAGGTTTAAAATTTAATCTATCTTTGTTAAAACTGACACATAAAACAATATAAACCATTTAAATATTTTATAAAATATTGAAAATGACGAAACAATTATACAAACACATAAACCAATTTATCGCTTTCGAAGAAGAACATTTCTCAAAAGTACTTTCTTATTTTGATCAAAAAGAATTAAGCAAAAAAGAAATTATAATGAAAGCAGGAGAACTATGCAATTATAATTATTTTGTACTTGAAGGATGTTTACACATGTATTATATTAATGATAAAGGAATTGAAAAAACAGTACAATTTGCGATAAAAAATTGGTGGTTATCCGATTATTTAGCATTATATAATAGACAAAAAACCGATTTTTACATCCAAGCAGTTCAAAACACTCATATTCTTTCAATAGATTATGAAAACCAAAATGAACTATTAATAAAATTTCCTAGTTTAGAAGGCTACTTCAGAAATATTTATCAAATTGCTTATGGTGCTTCAATTATGAGAGTTAAAAAACATTTCGATTATTCAAAAGAAGAAATATTTTTTCGATTTAGTGAAGAGTTTCCAGAATTTATACAACAAGTACCTCAATATTTAATAGCATCATTTCTAGGATTAACACCAGAATATGTTAGCGAAATTAGACGAAAAAAACGTTCTTAAACTAGCTTAACTTTTTTCTTATTATTAGCGAATATCTTTACATCAAATTTAAAATACAATACAAAATGGAAAAAAGAATTCAAATTGATGTTATAGAACCGGAAGCATATAAAGCTATATTCGCATTAGAAAATTATCTCCAAAAAAGTAATCTAAGTAACACACATAAAGAACTTATTAAAATAAGAGCTTCCCAAATTAACAGTTGTGCATTTTGCATAGATATGCATACAAAAGATGCTTTAAAATATGGAGAAACACAACAAAGACTTTTTTTATTAAACGCATGGAAAGAAACAGATTTGTTTACAGAAGAAGAAAAAACACTCTTACAAATCACAGAAGAAATTACATTAATTCATCAACAAGGACTATCTGATGAAACATATAAAAAAGCAATAAAAATATTTGATGAAAACTATTTATCTCAAATTATAATTGCAGTTATTACCATTAATACTTGGAATAGAATTGCAATAAGTACAAATAAACCAATTGAAAATTAAAACCTAAACAATTATGAAAATTAAAAATATTGTTCTTTTTACAATATTAACACTCTTATTAAGTTGCAATACAAAAAAAGAAGAAAACAGCACAACTGTTGAAATCAAAAAACAAGACACTGAAATAGAAATATTAAAAACTATCGATGAAAATTTACCTACAATAGGATTATTAATGTATAATGGCGTTCTTACAACAGAAGTCACAGCTCCATTAGATGTTTTTACAAAGCCAACTATTGATGGAAAAAAACTTTTTAATGTAATTACTATTGCAGAAAATAAAAACATAATTATTAGTGAAGAAGGATTAAAAATCCAACCCGATTATACTTTTGAAAATGCTCCAAAACTAAATGTTATATTCGTTCCTAGTGCCTATGACGTAAGCAGTCAAGTAAAAAACAAAAACACAATAGCATTTATAAAAACACAAAATGAAAACACCAATTTCACAGTTAGTAATTGTGCAGGAGCTCAATTAATAGGAGAATCAGGAATTGCTAATGGTAAAAAAATTGTAACTTGGATTGGAGGAGGAAAAGAACTTCAAAAAAATTATCCTAATCTAATTGTGCAGAACGATTCATTAGTAAGCTATATTGAAGATGGAAAATTTCTTTCTTCAAATGGAAATTTAGCCAGTTACATTTCATCTTTAGAACTATTAGAAAAAATGACAAATAAAGAGCATAGAAAATTTGTTGAATCTTATTTATACCTTGATCGATTACAAAATTGGAAAAAATAAAACGATCATAATTTAAGAAAGAAGTTGAAATTATTAATAATCTCAACTTCTTTTCATTTATATCTATTCATAAAATTTAACAAATTCCTTGTTTTTTCTTAAATAAAAACTAAAACGTTAAAAAAAACTAAAATTAAAATCGTTTTTAAATCCGAAATAGTAATTCTCATTATATTTAAAGCTTCTAACAACCTAAACCATAATATCTATGAGATTTTATACTCTTTTAGTTGTTTTTTGCTTATCATTATTGAGTAATGCCCAAGATTACTTCCCAAAAAATGATGGTGTAAAACAATCTTTTAAAAACTACGTTGCAATAAAGAATGCAACCATATACGTTTCATCCAATCAAAAATTAGAAAATGCTACTTTAGTATTTAAGGATGGGAAAATTACTGATATAGGAACAAACATCACATTACCAAAAAATGCAACTATAATTGATGCTACTGGAAAAACAATTTATCCTTCTTTCATTGATATTTATAGTGAATTTGGAATTGATAAACCGCAACCTAGACCAAATGGAAACTTCACACCTCAATATGATACTGAAAGAGAAGGTTATTACTGGAATGATCATATAAAACCAGAATATAATGCTTACGAAAATTTAAAATATGATGCCAAATCTGCCGAATCACTTCGTGAAATTGGTTTTGGAACTATAGTAAGTCATCACAATGACGGAATCATTGCAGGAACAGGTTTACTTTGGACATTAAATGATGATGATAATAATGCGAAACGAATTTTAAACACGAAAGTTTCCCAACATTTCACTTTTAATAGAAGTAAATTCACTAAACAAAGCTATCCATCGTCACTAATGGGTGGAATGGCATTAATACGCCAAGTATATCATGATGCAAAATGGTATGGACAAGGAAATTCAAAAACAAAAGATTTATCATTAGAAAGCTTTAATGCAAATAAAAATTTAATCCAAATTTTCAATGCTGGAGACAAATTAAACAGCTTACGAGCAAGTAAAATAGCTAAAGAATTTGGAATAAATTATTTAATCAAAGGAAGTGGAAATGAATTTGAAAAAATAACCGAAATTAAAAATACAGGAGCAACATACATTATTCCTTTAGATTTTCCTGATGCTTACGATGTATCTGATCCATATTTAGCACAACAAGTTAGTTTAAGTGATATGAGATTTTGGAATCAAGCTCCTTTCAATTTAAAAATTTTGGCTGAAAACAACATTAATTTTGTATTAACAGCTTATGATAATAAAAATGCAAAAGATTTTTTGACCAATTTAAGAAAAGCAGTACAATATGGTTTACCAAAAGAAAAAGCATTAGCTGCATTGACTGAAACTCCTGCAAAATTATTAAATCAATCTACGCAAATTGGATCATTAAATAAAGACTCTTGGGCTAATTTTATCATAGTTTCAGGTGATCTATTTGATGAAAAAAATACCATTCATGAAAATTGGGTTCAAGGAACAAGAAATATTATTGACAAAATGAACGTTCAAGATATTCGAGGAGAATATAACGTGACATTTAACAACAATACTTTTGATTTAAAAATTTCGGGTGAACTAGATAAATTAGAAGCTAAAACTTCTAAAGACAGTATCGATTATGGAACTAAAATAACTTATAAAGAACCATGGATAAACTTAGTTATTAAATCTAAAGATACTATTAAAAATGCCTATTTCAGATTAACTGGGACTAAAAACAATACAACATTAGAAGGGAAAGCTGTCTTAGAAAATGGGAACGAAACTACTTGGAAAGCTGTTAAAAAAGAAATAACAGAAACAAAAGAAGATAAAAAAGATAACAAAAAAGACGAACAGAAAATACCTGAAATGATTCCTGTTACATTCCCAAATATTGCTTATGGAAATACTGAAAAACCAAAACAAGAACAAATTTTATTCAAAAATGCAACTGTTTGGACAGGTGAAAAAGAAGGAAATCTAACAGAAACAGATGTTTTAATAGAAAATGGGAAAATCTCCAAAATTGGAAAAAACATTTCCGCATCAAATGCAAAAATTGTAGATGCAACAGGAAAACATTTAACCGCTGGAATCATCGACGAACATTCGCATATTGCAATATCAAGAGGAGTTAATGAAGGAGGACAAAATTCTTCAGCAGAAGTAACTATCGAAGATGTAGTAAACTCTGATGATATTAATATTTACAGAAACTTATCTGGAGGAGTTACATCCTCAAATTTACTTCATGGTTCTGCTAATCCTATTGGTGGTCGTGCAGCTCTAATTAAATTAAAATGGGGTTATTCACCAGAAGAAATGATTGTAGAAGACGCTCCTAAATACATCAAATTTGCATTAGGAGAAAACGTAAAGCAATCAAACTGGGGAAGTGGTCGTTTTCCACAAACTAGAATGGGTGTTGAACAAGTTTATGAAGACTATTTTACAAGAGCATTAGAATACCAAAAAGAATGGAGTGATTACAAATCAAATAAATCGAAAAACAAGGTAATGCCTCGATTTGACATTGAAATGGAAGTTTTAGGAGAAATCTTAAATAAAAAACGCTTCATTACTTGTCATTCTTATGTACAATCAGAAATTAATATGCTAATGAAACTAGCAGATCGTTTTAATTTTAAAATTCAAACTTTCACGCACATCTTAGAAGGATACAAATTAGCTGATAAAATGGCTGAACACGGTGTAGGAGGCTCAACATTTGCAGATTGGTGGGGTTATAAATACGAAGTAAAAGATGCAATTCCATACAATGCAGCATTAATGAATGGACAAGGAGTTGTTGTTTCAATCAATTCTGATGATGCTGAAATGTCAAGAAGACTAAATCAAGAAGCTGCAAAAGCAGTAAAATATGGAAATATTTCAGAAGAAGTTGCTTGGAATTTTGTAACACTAAATCCTGCTAAATTATTACAAGTTGATGATAAAATTGGAAGTATAAAAGTAGGTAAAGATGCAGATATCGTACTTTGGACAGACAATCCTTTATCAATTTATGCTAAAGCAGAAAAAACAATTGTAGATGGAATTATTTTTTATGATTTAGAAAAAGAAAAAGAAACTTTAGCTACAATTCAAAAACAACGTAGCGAACTTACAAATAAGTTACTCGAAGCTAAAAATAAAGGATTAAAAACACAAGCTCCAAAGAAAAAAGAAATTGGTCATTATCATTGTGATACTGTAGGCGAAAATTGTAAAGTAGCACATTCTAAATATCAATAATCTTCTAAATTTAGACAAAATGAAAAAATATATATTATCATTATTAATTAGTTGTGTTGCCTTTGCCCAACAAACACCAGCTCCCAAACAAACTAAAAGTATTCTAATTACTGGTGGAAAAGCTCACATTGGAAATGGAAAAGTTATTGAAAATAGTTTAATTTCTATCTCAAACGGAAAAATTACAACAATAACTGACGCTACAAATGTTAGACCTGAAAAGCACGACATCTATATTGATGCATCTGGGAAACACATTTATCCAGGATTTATTGCTGCAAATGCAACACTTGGATTAGTAGAAATTGACGCTGTTAAAGCCTCTAATGATGAAAATGAAATGGGACAAATGAATCCGCACATTAGAAGTATAATTGCATATAACTCAGAATCTGGATTAGTAGAAGCCGCAAGACCTAATGGTGTTTTAGTTGCACAAATTGCGCCAAGAGGAGGTAGAATATCAGGTACATCTTCTGTTGTTCAATTAGATGCATGGAACTGGGAAGATGCAATTGTAAAAGAAAACGATGGCATACATTTAAGCTGGCCAAGAAGTTACTCAAGATCAGGATGGTGGGCAGAACCAGGAGGAATTGAACCCAATAAAAAATATGATCAACAAATCACAGAAATTCAAGATTTTTTAAATGATGCAAATGCTTATGTTGCATCAAATCCTAATGTTAGAGATATTCCTTATGAAGCAATGAAAGGACTTGATACTGGTGAAAAACAACTTTTTGTACATGTAGATGGCGAAAAAGAAATAATTGATGCTATACTCTTTAAAAAGAAAAACAACATCAAAAAGATGACACTTGTAGGTGGTTATTATGCTTACAAAAATGTAGCATTATTAAAAGAAAACAATGTTTCTGTATTATTAAGAAGAATACACGATTTACCATTATTAGAAGATGAAGATGTAAACTTACCTTATAAAAATGCAAAAATCCTTTATGATGCTGGAATTATTGTAGGATTACAAAATGCTGGAGATATGGAACGTATGCAAATACGAAACCTACCTTTTTATGCAGGTACTTGTGCAGCTTGGGGAATAGATAAAGAAGATGCATTAAAGCTAATAACATCAAATACTGCTAAAATCTTAGGAATTGATGCTAATTACGGCACACTTGAAACAGGTAAAAGTGCTACTTTATTTATATCAGAAGGAGATGCATTAGACATGAGAACAAATAAAGTAACAAACGCATTTATAGATGGTAGACAAATTAGTTTAGAAAGTCATCAAACTGAATTATACGATAGATACAAAGAGAAATATAACGCAGAAAAATAAAATTATATTTATTTAAAACAAAAATCTCATAAAACTAAATAATTTAGTTTTATGAGATTTTTGTTTTATAAAGCCTTTTCTTGTAAATAGATTCATGAATAACTTTTGTAGATTTGCAAAATAAATCAATTTCATGAAACAAATAACTTCTATACAAAATCCTTACATAAAATCACTTGTTCAACTTCAAGAAAAAGCAAAAGTTAGAAAACAAACAGGTACATTTTTAATTGAAGGAAAACGCGAAATTGAATTAGCTATAAAAGGAAATTATGAAATTGAGACTGTTCTATTCTATCCCGAATTAATCTCTGAAAAAGAACTACATAACTTTATTTTTTCAAGCAAAACCGAAAAAATTGAAATATCAAAAGAAGTATATCAAAAGTTAGCATACAGAGACAGTACCGAAGGAATCTTAGCTATAGCCAAAACAAAACCATTACAATTATCTAATTTAAAATTATCACAAAACCCTTTAATTCTTGTTGCTGAAGCACCAGAAAAACCTGGGAATATTGGAGCATTACTTCGTACAGCAGATGCAGCAAATATTGACGCTGTAATTATTGCTAATCCTAAAAGTGATATGTATAATCCAAATATAGTACGATCAAGTGTAGGATGTTTATTTACAAGACAAATTGCAACAGCAACTTCCGAAGAAACAATTGCTTTTCTTAAAGAAAATAATATTGCTATTTATTGTGCTACATTACAAGATTCAACACAATATCATTCTCAAAATTATACAACTCCTACTGCAATGATTGTAGGAACAGAAGCTACAGGATTAACTGAAATTTGGAGAAAAAACAGCAATCAAAATATTATAATTCCAATGCAAGGAGAAATTGATTCTATGAATGTTTCCGTTGCAGCAGCCATATTATTATTTGAAGCAAAGAGACAAAGAGGTTTTTAAACCTGCTCTTAAATATTACTTTTCTTCTCTTAATCTAATTATTATAATTGAAGTTAAACCTATCTCTTGCACAATCCATAACTTTGTTATAACTTTATGAATATTAAAGTTGCCATATGACAGAAATTGATTTAGAAGCCGAAAACAAAGCCATTGCCCAAGAATACAAAGAACTCCTTCGCATTAGTTACCAAACGTTAACAGATGAAGACAAAAAACTCATTCGTAAAGCCTTTGATGTAGCTGTTGACGCTCATAAAGAACAAAGAAGGAAATCGGGTGAAGCCTATATCTTCCACCCTATTGCTGTTGCAAAAATTGTAGCCTCAGAAATAGGCCTTGGAGCAACTTCTATTGCGGCTGCTTTAATGCATGATGTTGTTGAAGACACAGACATTACAGTTGATGATATTGCAAAAATGTTTAATCCTAAAATTGCAAAAATCGTAGAAGGGTTAACCAAAATTGCAAAAGTAAAAACCGATCAAGATGTATCTGTTCAGGCTGAAAATTTTCGTAAAATGCTACTTACATTAAATGATGATGTAAGAGTAATTCTTATAAAAATTGCCGATAGATTGCACAACATGCAAACTATGGACAGCATGGCAGAATATAAACAAGCCAAAATTGCTTCAGAAACGTTATATATTTATGCACCTTTAGCACATCGTTTAGGTTTATATAATATTAAAACGCAATTAGAGGATTTAGGTCTGAAATATACCGAACCCGAAATTTTTAAAGAAATTATAAGCAAAATAAAAGAAACTAAACAAGAGCAAGACGAATATATTAAAACAATTTCTAGTGTTTTATCCGAATCATTAAATGAAGAAGGAATAGAATATAGTATAAAAGGTAGACCAAAATCTATTTATTCTATTCGCAGGAAAATGAAAAATCAAGGCGTTACTTTTGATGAAGTCTATGATAAATTTGCTTTAAGAATCATTTACAAATCAAATCCACATGATGAAAAATTTCTAGCTTGGAAAATATATTCTGTAGTTACAGATCATTATCGTCCTAGTCCTAGTCGTCTTCGCGATTGGATATCATCTCCAAAATCTACAGGTTATGAAGCATTACATATTACTGTTATGGGACCAAAAGGAAGATGGGTAGAAATACAAGTACGTAGTGAGCGTATGGATGAAATTGCTGAAAAAGGATATGCAGCTCATTATAAATATAAAAACGGAAATTCTGAAGAACACGGATTGGAAGTTTGGTTAAATCAATTAAAAGAAGCACTAGAAAGCCAAGCTGCAAATGCTGTTGATTTTGTTGAAGATTTTAAACTAAACTTGTATTCTAAAGAAATCTATATTTTTACTCCTAAAGGAGATATAAAATCTCTTCCAAAAGGAGCAACAACGCTTGATTTTGCATTTAGTATTCATACAGATATTGGAGTAAAAACAAGAGGGACAAGAGTTAATGGAAAATTAGTCCCTTTAAATCATGTTTTAAATAGTGGAGATCAAGTTGAAATTATTACCTCTGTAAATCAAAAACCAAGTGTACAATGGCTAGATTATGTAACAACGTCAAGAGCAAAAAATAAAATCAAGAACTCTTTAAACGAAAACACTAAAAAAATAGCAGAAGACGGAAAAGAAATTTTAAATCGTAAACTACGCCATCTAAAAATCACATTAAATGAAGCTTCTACAAATGAACTAGTCAATTATTTTAAATTACAAACTAGCCTAGATTTATTTTATCGCGTAGGAATTGGAGCAATTGAAAATCAACAATTAAAAGATTTTGCTGCCCAAAAAAGTAATACTTTAGTTAATTTCCTTAAAAAGCCTTTTAACAGAACTCCATCTGTAAAACCTGAACAAATACAAAAAAACGAAATCAGTAAAAAATATGATATGCTGGTTTTTGGAGTTGAACAAGATAAATTAGACTATAAACTATCTACTTGCTGTAATCCTATACCAGGTGACGATGTTTTCGGTTTCATCACAATTAATGAAGGTATTAAAGTACATAGAAAAGACTGTCCAAATGCTATAAGCCTTCAATCTAACTATGCCTATAGAATCATTCCTGCTAAATGGATAGATTCTAGCCAAGAAGAATTTAAAGCTATGTTAAACATAACTGGAATGGATACATTAGGTTTAACCAATGAACTCACCAAAGTAATTTCAAATCAAATGCATGTAAACATCCAAAATATTACTTTAAGTGGAGAAGCTGGAATTTTTAATGGAAAAATAACTGTTATTGTTCCTAACAATACTATTTTAAAAAGACTTATTGATAATATTAAAAAAGTTGATGGAATTGATAAAGTGTCACGTATTTATCAAAACTAAACTCTGAAGAAATAAAAAATCTAATTACTCATAAATAAAACATTATAAATACTAATTGTTGAAAAAAAAGCAAAACTTCTAACATCAAAGTTCTAAGTTTACTTATCTTTGCAATTATTCAGTTAATCCAAATGGAAGACAATAAAAATCAAGAAATTGTAAAAAACGTATTCACTAAATACCTTGAGGAAAAAGCACATCGCAAAACTCCAGAGCGCTATGCTATACTACAAGAAATTTACAATTCTAAGGAACATTTTGATATTGAATCGCTATATATTAAAATGAAAAACAAAAACTATCGTGTTAGTAGAGCTACTCTATACAATACAATAGAATTATTATTAGAATGTGGATTAGTTCGTCGTCATCAGTTTGGACAAAACCAAGCACACTACGAAAAATCCTATTTTGATAAACAACACGACCACATCATTTTAACAGATTCTGGGGAAGTTATAGAATTTTGTGATCCACGAATTCAACAAATCAAAAAAACCATGGAAGAAATGTTTGATATTGAAATACATACTCATTCATTGTATTTTTATGGAACCAAAAAAGAAAAATAACAACACACATACAATATTAATATAAATTAACTACTAAAAATGACTGTAGATTTACTACTAGGGCTTCAATGGGGAGACGAAGGTAAAGGAAAAATCGTCGATGTATTAACTTCAAATTATGATATTATTGCTCGTTTTCAAGGAGGTCCAAATGCTGGACATACTTTAGAATTTGACGGAATTAAACATGTCCTTAGAACAATTCCTTCAGGAATATTTCATAAAAATGCAATCAATATTATTGGTAATGGAGTCGTAATTGACCCAGTTGTTTTTCAAAAAGAGTTAGAAGGACTAGAAAAATTCAAAATGGATGTCACATCTAAATTGCTTATTTCTAGAAAAGCTCATTTAATTTTACCAACGCACCGTTTACTTGATGCTGCTTCTGAAGCTTCAAAAGGAAAAGCTAAAATTGGTTCTACACTAAAAGGTATTGGTCCAACTTATATGGACAAAACTGGTAGAAATGGATTAAGAGTTGGTGATATTGAACTAGAAGATTTTAAACTTAGATATAGAACTCTAGCCGACAAACATGAAGCTATGATTTCTTTTTATAATGTAGATTTACAATATGATTTAAAAGAAATGGAAGAAGAATTCTTTAAGTCTATTGAAGATTTAAAGAAACTAACTTTTATAGATAGCGAAGAATATCTAAATAACGCATTAAAAAGCGGAAAATCAATTCTTGCAGAAGGTGCTCAAGGCTCATTATTAGATGTTGATTTTGGAACTTATCCATTTGTTACATCTTCAAATACAACTGCTGCTGGTGCTTGTACAGGGTTAGGAATTGCCCCAAACAAAGTAAAAGATGTTTATGGAATTTTTAAAGCTTACACCACAAGAGTAGGTAGCGGACCATTCCCTACAGAGTTATTTGACAATGATGGAGATACAATGGCAAAAGTAGGAAACGAATTTGGTTCTGTTACTGGTCGTGCCCGTCGTTGTGGTTGGTTAGATTTAGTAGCATTAAAATATGCTGTTCAAGTTAATGGTGTTACTCAATTATACATGATGAAAGGCGATGTACTTTCTGGATTTGAAACCTTAAAAGTTTGTACAGCTTATAAATATAAAGGAAAAGAAATAAATCATCTTCCATATAACATTGAACCAGAAAACATCACTCCTATTTTTACAGAAATGAAAGGATGGAAAGCTGATTTAACAGGAATGACAAACTATGATGAATTGCCAATAGAATTGAAAAATTATATAGAATTCATTGAAAAAGAAGTTGAAGTACCAATTAAAGTTATATCGGTTGGCCCAGACAGGAAACAAACGATTACCAAATAAATTAAATTAAAACGCTTTCAAAAGAGAAAGCGTTTTTTATTATAAAAAAATCTTAATAGAGAAGTCTTATTCTACTTTTTACTTATTTTTGACACAAAATAAATTCAGTTGAAAAAAATAGCGTACTATATTATTTGCTTTTTACTGTTTGGAACACTTACAAACGCGCAAGAAAAAGGAAAAAAGACAGATCTAACAGAAAAGGAACAAACAAAAAAAATCATAATTGAACATTCTGATTTTATTGACATGAACCAATATGAAATACCTGGAGCAACTGTTTTCACAGGAAATGTAAGAGTATTGCATAATGGTACAAAAATCAACTGTAACAAAGCCTATTACTTCACAGAGGAAAACTACGTAAAAGCCTTTGGAAATGTACAAATCAATCAAGGTGATACCATAACAATGAACAGTCGATATGCAGAATATGACGGAAAAGATGAATTTGCTTTTGCAACTGGAGATGTAAACCTTCATTCTCCTGAATCAACTTTAACAACTGACACTATTTTCTTTGACAAGAAAAAACAAATAGCTTATTACAATAGCTATGGAACCATTGTTAATAAAGAAAACACCTTAAAAAGCAAATCTGGAAGATATTTCTTAAACTCAAAAAAGTATCAATTTACATCTGCTGTTACAGTTACAAACCCTAAAAGCACAATTAAAACAAATCATTTAGACTATTATGAAAACTCTGGTCATGCATACGTTTTCGGACCATCAACCATAACCAGTAATGACAATGTTATTTATACAGAAAATGGATTTTATGACACTAAAAATGATGTTGGAAAACTTCAAAAAAATAGTAAAATAACTTATAATAATAAAATTATAGAAGGAGACGATTTATATTATGATCAAAAAAGGAACTTTTCAAAAGGCATAAACAATGTAAAGATTACAGATACTATAAACAATATGGTTGCAAAAGGTCATTATGCTGAAATGTATCGTAATACTCAAACCAGAAAAGATTCCATTATTTTAACCAAAAGAGCAGTTGTTATTACGAAAGTAGAAAACGATTCTCTATACATGCATGGAAAAAAGATATTAGTAACTGGTCCACCAGAAGATAGAGTAATAAGAGCTTTTAATAATGTACGTTTTTATAAAACAGACATGAGCGGAAAATGTGACTCTATACATTCTAACAACAAAACAGGGATTACACAATTAATAGGCAAACCTGTTCTATGGAATAATGACAATCAAATGACTGGTGATGTAATGCACCTAATAGGAAACAATAAAACAGAAAAATTAGATTCTTTAAAGGTATTAAACAACGCCTTTATAGTTCAAAAAGACACATTAAGTGAAAATGGATACAACCAAATTAAAGGACAAAATTTATACGGAAAATTTAAAGATAATAAACTAAGCCAAGTAGATGTTATCAAAAATGCTGAAGTTATTTATTATATGTACAATGATAATAACGAATTAGTAGGTATCGATAAAAAAGTATGTAGTAAATTGAATTTTGAATTTGAAGATGATCAAATAATCTCTCAAACAGCTTTTAATCAAGTCGAAGCTAATACTTATCCCGAATCCGAATTCCCTGAAAATGCTAGGAAATTAAGAGGATTTGTTTGGAGAGGAGATGAAAGAATACACTCAAAAGAAGATATTTTCCCTGAAGATGAAAATATTCTACATGAAAAAATACTTATTGAAAGTAAAAAGAAAGCGCTTGAAGAAGACATTCCAATGGAAGTCTTAAAAGAAACCTTAGAATATGATAAAAAAAATCCTAAGCCTAAGAAGAAAGAGTAATTTAAGTTCTTTATATTATGAATTTAAATAAAATTTAAAAATGCAGATAATAATTAGAGTAATTTTATTAGTTTTTACTAATATGCCTTTTTTTATCTATTCTCAAAATAGACCATCTATTGAAGATTTTGGAGTAAGACATCTTGAAATTATATTTCAAAAAGACACAGTAGATATAATTATTAAATCGAAAAAAGGTGATGAACAAAAACAAAAACCTATTTTTCTATTTTGTCAAGGAAGTTTACCTATTCCGCTGTTAAAATATGATAAAAAAGGAAATTATGGTATAACTCCTTTTAATACCGATTTAATTTGCGAAGATTTTCATTTAATTATAATTGGAAAACCTAACATACCTCTACTATCAAGTAAAGAAAACCTCGGTAAAAACAGTACTTATTTAGATAAAAATGGTAAATTCCCAACAGAATATTCAAACAAAAACCTTCTTGATTATTATGTAAAAAGAAATAAATTTATTCTAAATTTTTTAATAAAACAAAAATGGGTATCAAACAGAAAACTAGTTGTTGCAGGACATTCTGAAGGAAGTACAATAGCAGCGAAATTGACAGAAATTTATCCTAAAATAACCCATTTAATTTACGCAAGTGGAAATCCAATGGGTAGAATAATGTCAATGATAAATCAAAATAGAGCTATAGAAAGTGATTCCCTAAAACTTGCGGAAGATGAAATCAAATATTGGGAACATGTTGTTAATGATAAAGACAATTTAAATGACGATTTTGGAGATACAAACAAAGCATCGTATCAATTTTCAAATCCACCTATTCAGTACTTAGAAAAAATAAAAATCCCTATTCTCATTTCTTACGGAACAAAAGACTGGTGTGCACCTTTTATAGACTTCATGAGAGTAGACTTTATAAGAAAGCATAAAACAAACTTTACATATAACCCATATATTGGCTTAGAACATAACTTTTTTCCTTTATTAGAGAATGGAAAACCTAATTATGCTATTTTTAATTGGGATAAGGTTGCTAATGATTGGATTAATTGGCTAAAAACAAATTAAAAATGATTGAAGATTTTTTCAAATACCAAGCTCAAACTTCCCCACATCCATTAGCTATGGAAATATCTCATGCAAAAGGAAGCTATATATATGATACTGAAGGAAATGAATATTTAGATTTTGTAGCAGGCGTTTCTGCAAACACTTTAGGTCATCAACCAAAACGTGTAAATGATGCAATAAAAACTCAATTAGACCTATATTCACACGTAATGGTCTATGGTGAATATGCTCAACAACCAGCAACTCAGTTTTGTAAATTATTAGCCTCTCTCCTACCTGAACCATTAAATAAAACCTATTTAGTAAATTCAGGAACAGAAGCTATTGAAGGCGCTTTAAAATTAGCACGAAGAGTTACAGGTCGAAGTCAACTTATTTCTTGTCATCATGCATATCATGGGAATACAATGGGAAGTATGAGTGTAATGGGTTTTGAAGAACGCAAACAAATTTTTCGTCCATTAATACCTGATGTAGATTTTATTACCTTTAATAACGAATCCGATTTAGATAAAATAACCACTAAAACTGCTGGTATCATTTTAGAAACCATTCAAGGCGGAGCTGGTTTTATACAACCTGAAAATGACTTCTTACTTAAAGTACGTCAAAAATGTAATGAAGTTGGTGCAATTATGATTTTAGACGAAATCCAACCAGGATTTGGTCGAACAGGTAAACTATTTGGTTTTCAAAATTATAATATGATTCCTGATGTTGTTGTAATGGGAAAAGGAATGGCTAGCGGAATGCCAGTTGGTGCATTTACTGCTTCTTCTGAAATGATGAATTTATTAAGTCACGATCCAAAATTAGGACACATTACCACTTTTGGAGGTCATCCAGTTATAGCAGCAGCAGCATTAGCGACACTTCAAGAAATAACAGAAACGAATTTAATGCAAGAAACTCTAGAAAAAGAACAACTTTTTAGAGAATTATTAATCCACCCATTAATAAAAGAAATAAGAGGAAAAGGATTAATGTTAGCAGTCATGACAGAAAGTCCTGAAATAACAAATCAAGTTATCCTAGAATGTCATAAAAAGGGCGTCATCCTTTTCTGGCTACTGTTTGAAGGTAAAGCAATACGCATAACTCCTCCTCTAACAATATCAAAAGAAGAAATAAAAAAAGGATGTGGCATCATTCTTGAAGTTCTAAATACTATAACTTTATAATCTAAATCATCTTAAATTAAGTGATGTTTATAATCATAAAGCTATTATATAAAAGTGTTAATTAAATTGTTTAAAACAATTCAAGCACAAAAAAAATTGTCCCTTTAAAATTCTTAATTTTAATAAAGGACAAAACCCATAAAATTATTGCTATGAGATTGAGTCACGATGAAGAAGAAAACAACTTATCCTTATCAAAATTTGAATCTATGTTAAAAACAAATAAAGTTTTTTTCTTTGATTCAGAAGAATTTGAAGACATTATACTTCATTATATGGATACAGGTCGAATGAATTTAGCTAAAAAAGCGCTAAAACTTGGTCTAGAACAACATCCTAAATCAACAGGATTAAGGCTCGTTCAAGTTGAAATGTTAGTCTATGAAGATAGATTAGACATCGCACAAAAATTACTTACAGAATTATATGCCATTGAACCAAACAATGAAGAAATATACATTCAACAAGCTAATATTTATTCCAAACGAGATCAACATGAAAAAGCTATAGATTCATTAAAAATTGCATTAGATTTTACTGATGATTTAGCAGATGTATATTCAATGATAGGCATGGAATATCTATTCATGGATAATTTAGAGAAAGMAAAACAATACTTCATTAAATGTTTAGAAGAAGACAATGAAGATTATTCTGCGCTATATAATATTGTATATTGTTTCGATTTCTTAGATCAAAACGAAGAAGCTATTCAATATTTAGAACAATTTATTAATAAAAAACCATATAGTGAAGTTGCTTGGCATCAATTAGGAAGACAATTCTATTCCCTTAAAAATTATGAAAAATCAGTTTGGGCTTTTGATTACGCTACTTTAATTGATGAAAACTTTTTAGGTGCTTATTTAGAAAAAGCAAAAGGATTAGAAAAATTAAAACAATACAAAGAAGCTATTGAATGTTATAACATTACAATGGAATTAGATGATCCAACATCATTTGCTTTATTAAGAATTGGAAAATGTCATGAAAAATTAGGAAATAAAGATTTAGCTCTTAAGTTTTACCTAAGAACGGTACATGAAGATCCATTATTAGATAAAGCTTGGATTGCAATAACCGATTTTTATATTCGTCAAAAAAACTTCCAAAAAGCTATTTATTATGTAAACAAAGCTATAGGAATTGATGGTGACAATAGTTTGTATTGGAAGAGATATGCTGCTATTTATCAAGGAATGCAATTTTACGAAGAAGCAGAATTAGGCTATAGAAAAGCATTTGAAGCTGGAGACATTCATCTTGACACTTTTGTTCTATGGACCAATATGTTACAAGAATTAGGTGAATATGAAACTGCAATTGAAATTTTATTACAAGCAACTGAAGTTTTTCCAGAAGAATATGAAATAGAATATCGTTTAGCCGGATTATATCATCTTACAGCAAATCCTAAAAAAGGAAATTTTCATCTAAATAATGGTTTACGACTAAACTTTAAAAATCACACTATTATTCAAGAAATTTTCCCATTAATGTGGAAAAAAAAGACAGTTCAAAACATCATTGAAAAATATAGAAATTAAACAAATAGTTTATATAAATTTGTCATTCAGAATCTAATAAAATAATTATTTTCTGAATGACATTTATTTTACAAGCATGAGAAAATTTTTCCCCGATTATCTACTTATAACATTAAAAGGAATTGCAATGGGAGCTGCTGATGTAGTTCCAGGAGTTTCTGGAGGCACAATTGCTTTTATATCTGGAATTTACCAAGAACTAATTGATAGTATTAATAAAATTAATTTTTCTGTACTAAAAAATGTCAAAAAAAATGGTTTAAAAGCTACTTGGGCTTCAATAAATGGTAATTTCTTATTTGCTTTAATCCTTGGAATAGGAATTAGTATTTTAACCTTTTCTAAAGTAATTACACATCTTTTAGATACTCAACCTATATTAGTTTGGTCTTTCTTTTTTGGTCTTGTAATAGCTAGTATTGCATTTATATGGAAAGAAATAACAAAATGGAGTTTAAAAACATATATAACTCTTATCATTGGTATTCTTATTTCATATTATATAACAATTGCAAAACCAGTAGAATCACCTGATAGTTTTCCTTACTTATTTTTATCTGGATTTTTAGCTATAATTGCTATGATTTTACCAGGTGTTTCAGGTGCTTTTATTTTACTTTTAATGGGCTCATATGAAGTTGTAATTGGAACCATAAATCAATTTAGAGAAGGACTAGCAACTATGAATTTTGATATTATTGGTCATGCAATGATAAAATTAATGACTTTCGGATTAGGAGCAATTTTAGGATTAAAACTATTTTCTAAGATACTTACTTGGATGTTTAATCATCATAAAAACACAACACTTACCGTTCTAATAGGATTTATGATTGGTTCTTTAAATAAAATTTGGCCATGGAAAAAAATACTGGAAACTCGAGTAAATAGTCATGGGGAAATTGTTCCGTTTTTAGAGAAAAGTATTTTACCACAACATTTTGAAGGAAATCCACAAATTTTAACGGCTATAATTATGTCAGTTTTTGGATTTGTTTTAATTTTCGGATTAGAAAAAATTGCAAATCGCTTAGGCAAAAATTAAAACATTATGTCAAAGAAGAAGAAAAATAAAAAACAAGTAAAATTTGGACTAATTGGTAAAAACATTAGCTATTCTTTTTCTAAAAAATATTTCAACGATAAATTTAAACTCCTTCATTATGATAATTGTGAATATTTAAATTTTGATATTAAATCTATTAAAGAATTTCCTGAAGTTTATCTAGAAACAAAGGGGTTAAAAGGATTAAATGTAACCATTCCATACAAAGAAGAAATAATTCCATATTTAGATAAGCTATCTAAAAACGCTAAAAAAATAGGTGCCGTAAACACTATTATTATTTCAAAAAAGAAAAAACTAAAAGGCTACAACACGGATTATTATGGATTTAAAAAAACATTAAAACCATTATTAACAGAACAACATAAAAAAGCATTAATTCTAGGGACTGGAGGAGTAAGTAAAGCAATTGCTTTTGCTCTTAGAAAATTAAAAATTGAATTTGATTTTGTTTCTAGAAATCCTTCTGAGTTTGAATTATCCTATGAAGAAATAAATAAAGAAATATTTGATGACTATCAAATCATCATCAACACTACTCCTCTAGGAACTCATCCAAATATTGAAGAAGCTCCAAATTTAGATTATTCTCTATTTACTACTAATCATATTGCATACGATTTAGTCTATAATCCTGAAGAAACAATGTTTTTAAAGAAAGCTAAAGAAAATGGAGCAATCATTAAAAATGGCTATGAAATGCTTATTTTTCAAGCCGAAAAAGCATGGGAAATTTGGAATGGATGATTCTACCATAATTAACTATAAAAAATATAAAAAGCAAGAAAGAATTACTGGTTTCTTTGGAATAATAATCTCCATCTCTTTTATTTTATCTTTCAGTATTATATATATATTTTTTATACCTCCGTTTTTAATAGACGAAACCCCCATTATCATGTATAATATTGAAAATATACCTGGGAAAGATTTTATAAAATATATTGCATACTTTTTCACTGGCTTATTAATTGTATTTTTTAATATTTCATTAATTAAAAACACAGATAATTCCGAGACAAACATAACTGGAAAAATTTGTTTATTAATCTCCGGAATATTTTATTCTTCTTTAGGTGTAATAAACTTTTCTAATGAATGGGATGATCTAAATATGTTCCAATCCTTATTTACACTGCCAATAGGTATTCTAGGTCTTTTCTTTTTATGTTTTGATTTTGAAAAAATTTCAAAATTATATAAGTTTAAAAAAGGATTAATTATAATAACCTTTTATTTAATAATAGAGTCTATCGTGAATTTTATATTCATAATCAATAACTATCCATATAACCCGATAATTGCAAAATTAAGTTGGTTAATTTACTTTACAAGTTTTGGTTTTATTGGATTAAGTCTATTATTTAAAAGATAGAACCTATATATTTATTGATTTTTCTTTTGAATTTTGCATAGCCTTTATTATCTTCGAACACAATTAGTAACCTTAAGCATTTAAAAATGTTAGAAGAAAAGAATGATAACCTGCCTCAAGCAGACGGACAAGAAAAACAAGAGTCACAGGAAAATGTAATTAAAATCAATCAAWCAGCATTAGATGAGATTGACAATTCCAATGCAGAAGAGAATGAAGACGACTCGATTCAGGATAAACATATCATACCCATGCTGGACTATGATTCTCTTTCTATGGAAGAACTTACTGCTGAATTAGATAAGTTAGTTCACAATCATAAGGTAATGGCAATTAAAGATCATGTAGAAGAAATTAGAAAATCTTTCATGAATCAATATCACGACCTTATTGATGAAAAAAGAGATGAATTTAATAGTTCAAATACTGATGAGAATTCAACTTTTGAATATCATTTCCCTTTAAAAAATAAATTTGATAGTGTATATGATGATTATAAAACAAATAGAAATAATCATTATAATCAGCTTCAAAAAAACTTAAAAAACAATTTAACCATTCGAAACGAGATAATTGAAGATTTAAAATTACTTGTTGATGGTAACGACGAATCACTTTCTATAAGTGATATGTTTAAAAAATTAAATGAAATTCGGGAACAATGGAAAGCTGCAGGAGCAATTCCAAGAGATAAATACAACATTGTTTGGAACAACTTCCATTTCCACATTGAGCGTTTTTATGATTTAATGCATTTAGATAAAGAAGCACGAGATCAAGACCTTAAAAACAATTTAGAGCAAAAACAAGGAATAATAGAGCGAGCAAAAGAATTATTGAGTGAAACCGATATAATGAAAGCGTTTCGTGAGTTACAATTATTACATCGTGTTTGGAAAGAAGAAATTGGACCTGTAGATAGAGAACATCGCGAAATTATTTGGAATGAATTTAGTGAAATAACAAAACAAATTCATGACAAACGTGAAATCTATTTTGGACAAGCAAAAGAACGTGAAGTTGAAAATTTAGCACGAAAAAAAGAGATTATAAAACAAATTAATCTTTTAGGAAACGAAAAGATACATTCACATAGTGGTTGGCAAACGCAAATAAAGAAAATGGAAGCGCTTCGTGAAAACTTTTTTAAGGCTGGGAAAATTCCTGTTGAAGTTACCGAACAAACATGGAGTGAATTCAAAACCGAAGTAAGAGCATTTAATGCAAATAAAAATGCATTTTATAAAGATATAAAACACGAACAACAAGAAAATCTAAACAAAAAACTAGCCCTTGTTGAAAAAGCCCAATCTTTAAAAGATAGTGAAGATTTTGGAGGTACAACTCCTGTAATGAAAAAAATCCAAGATGACTGGAAAAAAATAGGACATGTACCTCGTAAATATTCAGATAAAATTTGGAAAGATTTTAAAGATGCTTGTAATCACTATTTTGATCGCATGCACAAAATGAGAAATGCAGAAAATGAAGAAGAAGTTACTGCATTTGATAATAAAAAAGAATATTTAGAAAACTTAAAAACATTTGAACTAACTGGTGATCATAAAATCGATTTAGATGCAATAAAAGATCATATTGAAACATGGAAATCTATAGGAAAAGTTCCATTTAATAGAAGACATATTGAAGGAAAGTTTAATAAAATTTTAGATGCCTTATTTGAAAAACTTAGTCTTTCTAAAAAAGATACTGAAATGATGAAGTTTAACGCTAAGTTAGACCAGTGGGTTTCTAATGAAGATGATAGATCAATTGAAAAAGAACAATTTTTTATTAGAAAGAAAATAGACGAAGTACAAAATGAAATCTTCCAATTAGAAAATAATATTCAATTTATAAGTAGTAGTTCAAAAGGAGAAAATCCTTTTATTAAAGAGGTACAAAAAAGTATTGAACGACATAAAGATGAATTAAAATTATGGAAAGAAAAGCTAAGAAAGCTTAGAGACATATAAAGAATACATTAAACTTTTAAAAAACCCGTTATGATATACCATAACGGGTTTTTTACGTAATAAATGCAAAACTTTAACAAAATATATAATAAATGTGTATCTTTTTAACATTCTAATATAATACATTTGGGTTAAACAAATAAACAATAAAAACTTTATATATAACTCGTAAATTTTATATTAAGCCTAAACAAGAGAGTGTTAAAACATGAAAATCAAAACTTTAACTTTAATAATCTTTTTATTAATTGCTTTCAACATCAATGGACAAATAAAAATTACTGGACAAATCCATAGTAATGAAAATATTCCCGTTCCTTTTGCAGAAATAATATTAGTTTCAAAAGATAGCATACCTTTAAAAAGTGAATTATCCGATGAAAATGGAATGTTTACTATAGAAAGTGAAAGAGAGAGTTTCATTTTACAAATAAGACAAATAGGAGATATTTTATATAACAAAGAGTTTCAAATGAGCAGTAATAGTAATATAGGAATAATTAAAATTAATACAACAAAATCTTTACAAGAAGTTGTAGTCACTTTAGACAAGAAATTAATTGAGAGAAAAGTTGATCGATTAGTTTTTAATGTTGAAAATAGTGTTTCTGCAAGCGGTGGAGATGGTTTAGAGGCTTTAAAGATAACACCTGGTCTAAGAGTAAACAATGATCAAATATCAATGATTGGAAAAAGTAGTATGAACGTAATGATTAATGATAGACTAATCAATTTATCAGGAGAAGATTTAACTAGTTTTTTAAAAAATCTAAAATCTGACGAAATTAAAAAAATTGAAGTAATCACAAGTCCGCCTGCAAAATATGATGCACAAGGGAATAGTGGATTAATAAATATTGTAACAAAAAAAGTAAAAAATAATACTTTTAATGGGAACCTAAATAGTTCTCTTTCTCAATCAAAAACATCAATAGGTTCTGGTGGTTTAAATTTAAACTATAGAAAAAACAATTTAACGCTAACTTCGGATGTAAATTATTCTAATGGAAGTATGAAACCATATCAAGAGTATACAATTAAATATCCAAACTATATTTGGGAAGAAGAAAGTTTTAGAAAAAGCTTTTCAAATTCATTAAGTACCAGATCTACTATTGATTATAAAATTTCCTCAAAAACAAGAATTGGCGGAGAATATTCATTTTCAAATAGTTTACCATTAATAAAAACTAAAAACAATTCATTTATTTATAATAATTCAAAAATGTTAGATTCTTTAATAAAAAATGAATCTAGAATTGAAATAAAAAGAAAGACAAATACATATAATGCATATTATATAACCCATTTAGACACACTAGGACGAAAAATAAATTTTGACATTGATTATGTAAACTATGAATCTGAAACAAATAATGATTTTTATAGTAATTCCTTTTTCCCTAATGGAACAATAAAACCCAATAACTATTTTGCTGCTAATAATTTTAGTGATTTAAAAATTGACATTGTTACAACTCGATTAGATTTTGATTATCCTACTAAGTGGATTAATCTAAATTTTGGAACAAAATTAACTTTCATTGAAAATAATAGTGAAGTACAATTTTACAATACAACTTCAGGGACGCCTGTCGAAGATCCATTACAATCTAATACATTTAACTATAAAGAAAGAATACAGGCTCTATACTTTTCAGGAACAAAAAATTTAACCGAAAAACTTGACATTCAATTTGGACTTAGAGCTGAAAACACTCAAACGAAAGGAACTTCTCAAACTTTAAGTCAAGTAAACAAAAATGATTACTTCAAACTATTTCCCACCCTATATCTAAATTACATGATTAATGATTATAAAATCATTTCATTGAATTACAATAAAAGAATTAATAGACCATCATATAACAACTTAAACCCTTTTAGATTTTATTCAACTTCTTTTAACTATTCAGAAGGAAACCCTTTTTTACAACCATATATGACTAATAACTTCGAATTAGCATATATCTATAAAAAATCATATTCTTTACTATATATTTCTCATATAAAAAATGGATTTGATCAAGTTACTTATACAGATCCTAACTCAATTATTCAAAGAGTTACTCCAAATAATTTTTATAATCAAATTAACTATGGCTTTCTAGAAGCCTATTCCTTTAAAGTAAAAAGTTACTGGGAAAATAATAGTGATATTTCTATCTTTTATTATAAAACGGATTCAGATATTGACTCTATTATTCCTGATATATCTAACTGGTCTGGTAGTTTTAACACTAACAATACTTTTATTTTAGATGAAGAAAAAAAATATAAATTAAGCTTAGGCTTCATGTATAATTTACCTTCAATAGCAGGAAGTTACAAACTATCTAGCTTTTATCGCTTAAATTTAGGATTTAAAACAAATTTTCTCAATAAGAATTTACAATTATCTATTAATGCTATAGATATTTTAAAAACGGATAAACAAACATTTACACAATATGTAAATAACATTAAACAAGTTAACCTTGACTATAGAGATGTTAGAAGAATAAGAATATCACTAGTATACAGTTTTGGTAAAGAACTAAAAATTAAGAATAGAGTTGGTAGTAATAAAGAAGAAAAACAAAGAATTAAATAAGTATTTGATAATCTATTTTTACAGTGTACAATGTAAAAATAGATTTTTTAAATAGACCATTGCTTGCAAGCAAAAGAGTGAAAACAAAAGAATTAATCTCTATAAACTATGATTCAATGTTTAACACAAAAATTATAAAATTATGTTTACATTTAGAAAAAAAGACACTAATTTATTAGTGAAAAAGTCTGGATTAATTGAAAATGAGGCTTTAAAAAATGCAATTTTAGATCTTGAAAATGAAGCAGTAGGAGGTTTTACAGGCTACCGAGAACTAGCTTATGAAAGATATATTTTCGAAAAAATAATTCATGAGATAAATTAATTCTAATTAGAGTAGAGTCTGTATATATTTATGCAGACTCTACTTCTTATTCAATAACCTTATATATCTAAATTATGAATATAGAAGCCTTAGTTGTCAAAATCGCTAGTAGATGTAATATAAATTGCACTTATTGTTATATGTATAATCATGCTGATCAATCATATAAATCGCAACCAAAGTTTATGTCGAAAGAAACAATATTAAACTTAAAAAATAAAATAAAAAATCATTGTGTAAAACATGAATTGAAGAAGTTTTATATAATACTTCATGGGGGAGAACCTTTACTAACTGATGTTAATGATTTAAGGTATTTTTTAGAAACACTTAGTAGTTTAGATAAGGAATCTTCAATAAATATAAATTTTGCAGTACAAACTAATGGTATATTAATTAGTGAAGAGCATTGTAAATTACTTAATGAATATAATGTAGGTGTTGGCATAAGTTTAGATGGAAATGAAAAAATTAATAATCAATATAGAGTTGATAAAAAAGGAAATGGAACCTTTGAAAATGTAAAAAAAGGAATTGAAGTTGCAAAAAAACATCTCAATCACCCCATAGGTTGCTTATCTGTAGTAAATTTAGAAGCATCTCCTATTGAATCTTATGAAACATTCAAAAGTTTAAGTTTTACTGGTATAAACTTTTTATTATTAGATGAAAACTATGATACTTTAAGTAATGATGATACCATAATATCAGATCTTAAAAATTCAAATTGGCTGATTGAATTATTTGATTATTGGTATAAATTAGATGATAAGGAAAGACTTCGAATAAGAAAGTTTGAAGATATAATTAGTTATATTCTTGGAAGTGAAAGAGGAACAGAAAGTGCTGGAAAAGGAGAAAATAAGATTGCCGTTGTAGAAACAAATGGAGATATAGAGCCTTTAGATGTTTTAAAAATATGTGGTGAAGAATTTACAAAACATAAATTTAATCTTGCTACAAATGAGTTAGACGACGTATTTCATAGCGATTTAATAAAAGCATATTATAATAGTAAAAAATATTTAGCCAAAAAATGTTTAGCCTGTCCTGTAAATGAAGTTTGTGGAGGAGGTTATTTACCACATAGATATAATTCAAAAAATGGATTTAATAACCCATCTATTTATTGCAAAGATTTATTAAAAGTAATTACACATATACAAAATGTAATAATTGATGATATTCCAAATGAAATAATCGAGGAATCAGGAGTAAAAAAAGTTACTTATGAAGAAGCTTTAGAGATGATTGAAAATAATATTCCTAATATAGAGCCTACTGGATATATGGATTTATTAGAAAGTTTTAGGAAAAATGAATTAATAACTAATTAAAAAAAAAATGAAAGTAATATTCTCAAACAACGATTTAGAGCTATTAAATGGCTGTAAAAATAATATTAAAAATAATATTATCAAGAACTCTATTAACGCATTAGACACTAAAAATACAATACTCACACAATATAGAGAATTAATATTTGAAAGAGTTGGTTTTGAAAAAATGATCCGAGAATAAAATAAATAGTATGAAAAAATGTCCTAATAATGATAGCAAAAATTCAAATGAAGTAATAGGATATTACAATAAAGATGGTATTCTTATTTATCTTGATTCAAGTTCAAAAAGTAATTTATCCAGAAATAATGCTCGATTATCTGCTACCTGTGAAACAAAAGAATGTACTAATTGGACAGGAAAAGAATGTTCAATTCCATCTAAAATTTTAAACAATATTAAAAATACAATAATTTATAATTCTGAAAACTGCATAATAAGAGACAAATGCAGATGGTATTATCAAGAAGGTATTAAAATATGTAAAGTTTGCCCAGTAATAAAATGATAAAAAAATTTCCTTTCTTTAAACAATTAGATAGTCAAGATTGCGGTTTCGCATGCCTAAAAATGATAGGTAAATATTATAATAATAATTTTGGTATTGATAATGATACTATTATAAATTCAAATTTACTTAAACAAGGCATATCCATATCAGATTTAGAAAAAACATCAAAAGAATTAGGTTTTAAAACTTTAACTGTAAAATTAGATTTAGTAAAAGCAGTAGAAAATATTTCTACTCCAGCTATCTTTTTTTGGAATCAAAATCATTTTGTAGTTGTATATAAAATTGAAAAAAATAAAATTTATGTTGCTGATCCTGCTTTTGGGAAAACAGTATACAAAAAAGATGAATTCTTAAAAGGTTGGACACAAAACGAAAAAGAAGGTATAATTCTATTATTAGAACCTACTGAAGCTATATTTAATAATACTAATACTAACGGAGATAAAAAAGTAAATTTAAATTATGTAACTAAGTATTTAAGAAACCATAAGATACAATTAGTATTAATTTCATTAACTCTATTACTATCTTCTTGTATAGAACTTATTTTCCCTTTTTTTACACAAAAAATTATAGATAAAGGTGTGTTATTTAAAGACCTAAACTTTATATATTTAGTTCTATTAGCACAAGTAATTGTTTTTATAAGCAAAATATCATTAGAATTTTATAGATCATGGCTCTTTATTCATATAAGTAGTAGAATTAGTTTATCTATCATTTCTGATTTTCTTATTAAATTAATGAAATTACCCATTCGATTCTTTAATTCAAAAAATATAGGTGATTTAATACAAAGAATACAAGATCATAAACGAATTGAAGGTTTTTTATCAAAAGATTTAATTCAAACTATATTCTCTTTCTTTAGTATATTAATATATACATCAATATTATTTTACTTTAATTTAAGCATCTTTTTAGTTGTTGTTATTGGTACAATTATAGAGTTAATATGGATTTTTAGTTTTTTAGAAAAAATAAGAATTAATGATCATAAAAATTTTGCTCTTCAGTCTAATGATCAAAATAAAATATATGAATTAATCTCCTCAATACAGGAAATTAAATTAAATAATCTAGAAAAACAAAAAACAGAACAGTGGCAAAAAATTCAAAAGAATTTATATCTTAACAATATTGAAAAATTAAAAATTACACAAAAATATGAAAGCTATAGATTTGTTAGTTTCTTTCAAACAATTTTAGTTGTGTTTTTTGCTTCAATAGCCGTTATGAACGGAAGTTTAACAATAGGAACAATGTTGTCTATAATGTTTATTCTAGGAGGCTTAAATGGTCCAATAGGTCAATTTATTAATTTTGTTTTACAGTTTCAGCTTGTAAAAGTAAGTTTTGAAAGGCTAAACGAAATTCACAATAAAAAGGATGAAGAAAATTTATCTGAAATAAATGAATTAAACAATATTCTAGATTTACAATTAGAAAACGTTGATTTCTCATATGACAACAAAACACTTATCTTAAAAAATATTAATTTAACCATTCCAAAAAACAAAACTACTGCCATTGTAGGAGTTAGTGGAAGCGGAAAAACATCTCTTCTAAAATTATTATTAAAATTTCACAAACAAAGAAGCGGTAATATTAAAGTTGGCGAACACGATATCAACGAAATAAATAACCAATTATGGCGAAATAAATGCGGTGTAATTCTTCAAGATAGTGTTATTTTTTCAGACACAATAAAATATAATATTACTTTAAACGAAGAACCCGATCTAAATAAATTCAATAAAGCATTAGAATTAGCAAATATAAAATCATTTGTAGATGGACTTCCATTAAAAGAGAACACAATAATTGGTCCAGAAGGAGTTGGAATAAGTCAAGGTCAAAAACAGAGAATGTTTATTGCTAGAGCTATCTATAAAAACCCAGACTATTTATTCTTTGATGAAGCAACTAATGCATTAGATGCTGAAAATGAAAAAATAATTGTTAATAATATAGATTCTTATTTTCAAAATAAAACCATGATAATTGTTGCTCATAGATTATCAACTGTAAAAAATGCTGATCAAATAATTGTATTGGACAATGGAGACTTAATTGAACGAGGAACGCATGATGAATTAATACAATTAAGAGGGAAATATTATAGCTTAATTAAAAATCAATTAGAACTAGGAGAATAATGAAAAATAACAATGACATCCTTGGAAAAATTTCACCTAAATTTACAGTAATAGGAATTATTATATCTATTTTTAGTATCCTTTCAATTATTTTAGCTTTTAAAATATTATTTTATTAGCTAACTCAATTATAAATAATACGGTTAATCTTTTTAATTCTCACCATATTATTTATTAATTTTCACATCGCTACAAACACAAAAAAAGACCCTGTTTTTGAAAAAGTACGTATTTATACGTATAAAAAAACACTAAAAATACGTATTTATACGTATTGACTCGTGTTATATGATAACTTAACTTTGGAAGTACAGGTTAAGTCATAAACAATAATTTTATAACTAAACCTATAAAATTAAATAAAACATATAATACGAAAAAGTATGAGAACTTTAAAAATGAGTATAAAAAATAATGGAAAAACTATAGGGTTTAAAATTGATAGAGAAATTATAGAAGGATTATATATTACTTTCGATTTAGATAAAGTAACAGATAATTATAATAATTTTAATATTAAATATGATAGTACTGTTCAAAATGAAATTGCAATCAAAGGATATAATAAGAAAAATGTTATCATTCTAAATTTTAAATTAGATAATGATAATCATGTGCAATATATTATAGGGAAGAATATGTGTATTAAAGAATTCAATAAAATTGCTGATAATATAGTACCTTCTTACTTCAAGGATAAAATTAAAGAGTTCTTAAATAAATACAATCAAAATATAGACACTAAATTATTTACGTTACAGGCTCAAACAAATAATACTTATTACTCTATAAGTTCATAGATTAACAATTAATCACTTATATCTCATTCTTATTTAAAATACAAAAATCCCAAGTATGTACTATACTTGGGATTTTATATATGTATTCTTATCTTTTATTATTAAGACAAAGCTGCTTTTACTTGATCAGCTGCTTCTTGAAATTGAACAGCAGATAAAATTGGCATTCCAGAATTATCAATTAATTCTTTAGCAATTTCAGCATTAGTACCTTGTAATCTTACAATAATTGGCACTTTAATTGCATCACCCATGTTTTTATATGCATCAACTACACCTTGCGCAACTCTATCACAACGAACAATTCCACCAAAGATGTTAATTAAAATAGCTTTTACGTTAGGATCTTTTAAGATAATACGGAAAGCTGTTTCAACACGTTTTGCATCGGCTGTTCCTCCTACATCTAGGAAGTTAGCTGGTTCAAAACCTGCATATTTAATTAAATCCATAGTTGCCATTGCTAATCCAGCACCATTAACCATACATCCTACTGTTCCATCAAGATCAACATAGTTTAATCCTACTTCTTTAGCTTCAACTTCAATTGGATTTTCTTCACGAACATCACGTAAATCAGCTAAATCTTTATGACGGAATAATGCATTGTCATCTAAATCTACTTTTGCATCAACAGCAATAATTTTATCATCAGATGTTTTTAAAACTGGATTAATTTCAAACATTGAAGCATCAGAACCGATATAAGCTTTGTATAATGAATCTACAAATTTCACCATTTCTTTAAAAGCATTCCCTGATAAACCAAGGTTAAATGCAATTCTTCTTGCTTGAAATCCTTGCAGTCCTACTGCTGGATCAATTTCTTCTGTAAAGATTAAATGTGGAGTATGTTCAGCAACTTCTTCAATATCCATTCCTCCTTCAGTAGAATACATAATCATATTTCTACCTTTACCTCTATTTAACAAAACAGACATATAAAATTCAGACGTTTCACTTTCACCTGGATAATAAACATCTTCAGCTACTAAAACTTTATGAACTCTTTTACCTGTAGGAGGAGTTTGAGGTGTAATTAAATCCATACCAATAATTTGACCTGCAATTTCTGCAACTTGATCTAAATTTTTTGCTAATTTAACACCACCACCTTTTCCACGACCACCAGCGTGAATTTGTGCTTTAATTACATGCCAACCTGTTCCTGTTTCAGCAGTTAATTGTTTTGCAGCAGCTACAGCTTCTTCTGCATTATTTGCAACATGACCACGTTGTATTCTAACACCGTAACTTGCTAATATTTCTTTACCTTGATATTCGTGTAAATTCATAATATAATAGGTTTTTTTCTTTTTAAAAAGTGCCACAAAAATAGGAAACTAATTTTTAATTGGCTAACATTTTTAAGTATTATTTAAAAGCATAACAATCTAATCTTCTAATTTTGGTTGAACAACACATTAATAAAATGTTATATTTAAAACAATTTGTTATTTTTTGTTTAATTATGTTTTATTTTTGAAGTAAAAAGTAAAAATACCTTTAATTTGCAAAAAATATTAGAATGAAAAATCAAGATTTATTACAATTAGTAGAAGAACATAGCTCTCCATTATATGTTTATAATGCTGAGAAAATAGAATCTCAATATAACAGATTAACGCAAGCTTTTTCAAAAGTTGAGCAGTTTAAAATACACTATGCTGTAAAAGCATTATCAAATTTATCTGTATTAAAGGTATTAAAAAACCTTGGTTCAGGTTTAGATACCGTTTCGTTTGAAGAAGTAATGTTAGGTTTACATGCTGGTTTTGATCCTAGTGAAATTATGTATACTCCAAATGGTGTTTCTTTAGAAGAAATTGAAAGAGTTGCTGAACTAGGTGTTCAAATTAATATTGATAATTTATCCATATTAGAACAATTTGGAACAAAACACCCAAAAACACCTGTTTGCGTAAGAATAAATCCGCATGTAATGGCTGGTGGAAACGCTAACATATCTGTAGGACATATTGATAGTAAATTTGGTATTTCTATACATCAATTGCCTCATCTTCTAAGGATAATTGAAAATACAAAAATGAATATCAATGGAATTCACATGCATACTGGTTCTGATATTCTTGATGTTGATGTCTTTTTATATGCTGCTGAAATTCTATTTGAAACAGCAAAAAACTTCAAGGAATTAGAATTTATCGACTTTGGTAGTGGTTTTAAAGTACCTTACAAAAAAGGTGATATTGAAACGAATGTAGAGGAATTTGGTAAAAAATTGACAAAACGCTTTTTAGCATTTGAAAAAGAATATGGAAGACCATTAACATTAGCTTTTGAACCTGGAAAATTTTTAGTAAGTGAAGCTGGTTATTTTTTAGCGAAAGTAAATGTAGTAAAACAAACAACTTCTACTGTTTTTGCAGGAATTGATAGTGGTTTTAATCATTTGATTAGACCAATGCTTTACGGTTCTCAACATCATATTGAAAATATTTCTAATCCAAAAGGAAAAGAGCGTTACTACTCTGTTGTGGGTTATATTTGTGAAACAGATACTTTTGCAAATAATAGAAGAATTTCTGAAATTCATGAAGGTGATATCTTATCTTTTCATAATGCAGGTGCGTATTGTTTTTCTATGGCATCTAATTATAATTCTAGAGTGAAACCAGCAGAAGTACTTTGGTTAAACGGAAAAGGACATCTAATAAGACAAAGAGAAACATTTGAAGATATTCTTCGTAATCAAGTTGAAATCGATGTTTTCAATGAAAACATTCTAGTATAAATGAAAAAAGCTTCTTTAATGAGAAGCTTTTTTTATAGAATCTATTTTATATTTAAGAAAATCCATCTCATTAATGTAGTTGATTTTATTATCGAACTTTTCAATTTGTTCGAGTTTCTTCCCATAATAAAATAAAGCACTATCTTTTTGTTTTATTATACTATAACATCTCCCTAATTCAAATAAAACGTCATTTCTTTTCACTTTTTTATAATAAACAATCGCAGAATCATATTCTTTTAATACTTCAAAACAAGCAGCTATATTATTCGCATTTAAATCTTGATCTTCTAAGTACCTAAAATAAGAACTTTCCCTACTCTCTTTCAAAACTACTAAAGCTTCTTGATATTTCTTTTGTTTATATAAAGAGAGTGCTTTATAGTTTAAAAAAGCAAACTCTTTTTTAAATTTACCATGAAGTTTATCTGCAAATAATTCAGCCTGTAAAGGATTTACTTCTAATAAACTATCCAATTTTAAAGAATAAATCTTAACTTTTTCTTCATATAAAAATTTTTCATCCTTCTCTATAGAATCAACAGAATTGTACTTTGAAGCGTATGAAAAACTAACAATCCATATTATAAAAGTTGTTAAAATACTAATAGAAGTAACCACCAAAAAAACAATTGCAAAAATTCTAATTACTTTTAGCTTCATCTACACTACAAAATAATAAAAAATATAAAACATGAAAAAAAACATACCAAAATATAATATTTTTTTTCCGTGTTTTCTATCTTCTAATGTGTGTGCAAAAATGCGCTCTCCATTAGGAAGTGTTTTTTTCTGTGTCAAAAGTAAATATCCAATTACAAAACCTAAAAACCCACCAAGAATTGCAGAACAATATCCTACGTTAATCCATATAGTTGAACGCTTTTCTGGTTTTCTTAGTTCCTCAATTCTTTTATTTTTTACTTCTAATATTTCTTGTTCTGTTATTTCAACTCCTCTAGATTTTAAAAGATTGATGGCTAATGTATAATCTAAATCATTCCATTCATCTCTTTTTTCAATAATTTCTTTTAGTTCTTCATTTGAGAATGAATACAAATAATAATCTTGCGGTAATGTTTTTAAATATTCTTCAGAATCTTTTACTATTATTTCATCTGCTTTAACAAAATCTTCTTGTGCAATTTTCACTTCAAATTCATCTAATAAACTACTACTAAAATTAGCGTCTAATGTGGATTTATTTTCAATAAACTCATTAGCTATATCATTCTTTTTAAGAAGATTTACTACATAAATTGCTGATTCTTGATTTGGATATTTTCTATAGGTTACAAATTCCATTTAATCTAATATTTCTTCCAAAACTTTAGCCTCTGTTCCGTTTGGAAGAGTAATTTTTAATTTTAAAGCTAATGTAGGTGCAATTTGAGTGATTTCTTTTTTATCATACGATTTTCCTGGCGTAATATTCCATCCATAAAACAACAGTGGTACGTGTGTGTCATAAGTATAAGGAGAACCGTGAGTTGTTCCTGTTGCACCATATTCTAAAAATGCTGGCTTTTCTAAGATTACTAATTCTCCATTTTGTATAGGATCATATCCATTTGCGATAAACTTTAAATACATATCACTTCCTGAAGCATTTAGAATTTCATCGTCTGTGTATACTCTTCTAATGAATTTTTGTTTGTATATGAATTCTTTAAATGTTTTTTTAACTTCATCTAAATCAAGATCATTAATCTTTATAAGTTCTTTATTGAAAAATATATTTGAATTTGAATAATCTAAAACAATATTTTCTCCATATTTTTCTTTAGAAAACGCTTCTAAATCATTTTTAAATTTTCTAGAATTAATAGTAGATACATCGTATTTATTGTCTTTTAAATACGTTACATTTTCTGCTCCTGCGTGATCTGCTGTTAAAAATACTAAATAATTATTCTTTCCTACTGTTTTGTCTAAATATGCTAAAAAATCAGCAATGGTTTGATCTAAGCGTAAATAAGCATCTTGTAATTCAATAGATCTTGGTCCTAAAAGATGTCCGATATAATCTGTTGAAGAAAAACTAACTGTTAGAAAATCGGTTATTTCATCTTTTCCTAAATTCTCTTTTTCAATAGCTTTCATTGCAAAATCAGCTAATAGATTATTTCCAAAAGGTGTTGATCGTAAAACACCCGCATCATTATTTTCATACATTTCCTTCATGTTGTATGGAAAAAATGGTGTTTTTTTAAACATTTTCCCTTCATAAGGATTATTATCGTTTAAACTTTCATTATAGACTTCTTTAGGTTTAAATAATTCCCATTTTGTGTTTAAATATTTTTCGTAGTTTTTCTCTTCATTAAATTTAGAAACCCAATCTGGCAAAGTAGTACCATAAAAAGTACTTGAAATAAAAGAACCGGTTTTACTGTACCAAAATGCCCAATCTGCAAAATGTCCGGCCGGAAGAATTGCTCCTCTATCTTTTAAACTTATTCCAATTACTTTTCCTTTAAAATTAGTTGACAATTTTAGCTCGTCAGTGATGGTTGTACTTAATAAATTTTTTGGAGACATTTTCCCTTCACTTTCTGTTCCATTTCCAATAGTAATTACATCTGCATCATCAGTACAATACATATCTTTTCCAATGGCTTTATTAAACCATGTATTTCCTACAATTCCATTTACACTTGGTGTTGTTCCTGTGTAAACAGCTGCATGACCTGGACCAGTGTATGTAGGCATATAATTATAGTGCATATTATGAAAAGTAAATCCTTTGTTCATTAAACGTTTGAATCCATTTTCTGAAAAATCATTTGAAAATCGATATAAATATTCCATTTTCATTTGGTCAACTACAATACCAACAACAAGTTTGGGTTTCTCTTGTGCATTGATACATGATAAATAAGTGAATGCAAGAAATACTAAAAACTTTTTCATAATTAAAAAGTATAAATATTTTGGGAATTAAATTTTGTGTAAAGTTATATAAAGTAAACGTTACTCTATCATTTCAACTATATCATAACAAAAGATAAAGTCTTCATTGTAAACGTATAATTGTGTTTTATTTTTCAAATCTTTTCGTACTATAAATGAAATTTTCACAGGAATACTTTCTATATTTTTACATAAATAAGAATTGATTTCATCTGTTTTTGAAGTTTCTTTTGGAAGATATTCTACGATTCTATAGTGTTGGATTTCGCTTGAATAGATTACAATTTTATTCTTTTCATAATCTAACTTTACGATAATATTTGTTGGTTTTGGTGTTGTCCATTTTCCCCAATCACCATTTCTATTTTTTTGAAGAACAGATAAAGATGTGGTTTTAAAATTAAATTGCTGTGCATTTAAAAAATTTACAGAAAATAATACTACGAAGACTATATATTTTAATAATTTCATCTGGATAATTTAAAAATCAAAATTACTTATTTCTTTTTTTGCAAGACGAAATTCACTCATTACATTATCAACAATAGTTTCAACAGGTAAAATATCATGAATTAATCCAGCTATTTGTCCGATTTCTAATTCTCCATCTTCTAAATCCCCTTCAAACATCCCTCTTTTTGCTCTTGCTCTTCCTAATAATGTTTTCAATTCTTCTGGAGTTGGACATTTAGCATATAATTCTTGAACTTCATTGAAAAATTTATTCTTTATTAAACGTACTGGAGCTAATTCTTTCAATGTTAATACAGTATCTCCTTCGTTTGTTTCTATGATTGTATTTTTAAAATTGTCATGTGAACTAGATTCTATTGAAGCTGCAAATCTACTTCCCATTTGAACTCCATCTGCTCCTAATGTCATAGCGGCCAACATTCCTCTTCCTGTTGCTATTCCTCCCGCAGCAATTAATGGTATAGAAATTTTTTCTCTCACCATAGGAATTAATGTTAATGTAGTCGTTTCTTCTCTTCCATTGTGTCCTCCTGCTTCAAATCCTTCAGCAACAACTGCATCAACTCCTGCTTCTTGCGCTTTTAGTGCAAACTTTGAGCTACTTACAACATGTACAACTGTAATATTATTTTCTTTTAAAAATGAAGTCCATGTTTTAGGATTTCCAGCCGAAGTGAATACTATTTTAACTCCTTCTTCTATTATAATTTGCATAATTTCTTCAATGTTTGGATATAACATTGGAACATTTATGCCAAAAGGTTTATTGGTTGCTTTTTTACATTTTTGAATATGTTCTCTTAAAACATCAGGATACATTGATCCTGCTCCAATTAACCCTAATCCTCCTGCATTACTAACAGCACTTGCTAATTTATAGCCACTGTTCCATATCATTCCTCCTTGTATTATTGGATATTTTATATTGAAAAGTTGTGTGATTTTATTCATTATTGTTTGATTAATTTTCCTTGCAAGTTAATATTATTAGAAGAAAAATCATAGAGATAAATTCCTGATGATAATGTTTCTAATTGAATATCTTGTTCGTCATTAATAACATTAACATCTAAAACTTTCATTCCCAAATTATTATACAAAACAAACTTTCCTATTACATTTTTATTTTGTTTAATCTTCAATACATTAGTAAATGGATTTGGATAAATTGAAACAACAGAAAGAGTTACGTTTTGAGATGATAGTACATTTGTAATTGCTAACTGAAAGTCTGGAACTCCGTATCCTTTGTATTGATCTGGTGTTGAAAATTGATCGGCTGACTCTTTTACATATTTTATAACTTGAGATGCTGTTAAATTTGGAACAGCAGACCAAAATGAAGCAATCATTCCTGCCAAAATAGGGCTAGCAAAAGAAGTTCCATTTCCATTAGAAAGTATATTTCCCGATGGATTACTTATTGTTACTCCTTGCCCTTTAGCACATACATCGGGTTTTACTCTTCCATCAAATGAAGTTCCAATTGAACTAAAGGAAGCGTAACTTTCTGTATTAGTTACTGCTCCTACTGCTAATATATTCTCTGCATCAGCAGGAATACTAATATGCTTTTCTTGTTTATTTCCGTCATTACCTGCGCTCACTACACAAACAATTCCTTTTGACATAGCTAAAGAAGCACCACGAGATGCAAATCCTATTTCACCATTGCGTTTTGAATAATCATAACTATAATTTATGTTATCATAATTAGTATAGCCTAATGATGAGTTTATTATGTCAACTCCTAAACTATCAGCCATTTCTAGTGCTTCTACCCAATACGATTCTTCAACAGGATTTTCTGATGTTGAATCTTCTGTAATAAACAAATAATATTGAGCATCAGGAGCTGTTCCTACAAGTTCTCCATCAGAAAATCCTCCCATTGTAGAAAGTACATTTGTCCCATGATAGTGTCTAGTATAAATATTTGTATCTCTATCAGGAAAATTGTATCCTCCTAAAATTAAATTATTATCAAAAAGTCTTTGAAATGGTTGTGCAGTATTAACTCCTGGAAATCCAGCATCAAGAATAGCAATTATTTTTCCTTGACCTGTATAATCTTGTTCGTGTAGTAAATGTCCGTTTAACATTTGAATTTGATTATTTGAGTTCCCGTAATTAAAATCTGCTAAGACTTCAAATTTATCATAAATATTATTCGCTCTTTGAGCATTTGACGATCTATTTGATGGATTTAATGTATGATTTGCAAACTGAATATGATCTACAAAGTTATAATTTGTTAGCGCTTGAATATCTGTTTGTGTTCCTCTAATATGTAATGCATTTAACCATTTTGACTTGGCTAAAACCGAGATTCCTGAAGTATTTTCAATTTCATTTATATATATTATTGAAATAGGGATATCTAAATCGTCTAATTGAATATTTTGGTTTGTTCTTCTATCTAATGCTCTTTGAGAAAGCATTTCAAGTGGATTATTCATATAATAAGATGCATCAGGCTTATCTGTAAAATAAACCCATGCATCTTCTTGTGCTATTATTATTCCTGTAAAAAAAACAAATAGTAATTGTAATTTTATATTCATGTTTACATATATTATTCACAATCAAATATATGAAAATCTGAGCATTAGATTGCTAAATAACTGTAAAATATAAAAAGGTACCATAAGCCATTAATAATAAAATACCTTCTTTAAAGCTTAAACTTCCACGCTTAGGAAATATTACTAGTGGCAATAAAATAAATGCGAAACCTAACATCCAATAAATATCTTGTTCAACAATTCTTACATCTACTTTTTCAATAGGTTTAATTATTGCCGTAACACCTAACACGCTTAGTATATTAAAAATATTTGATCCTATGATATTTCCAATTGAAATATCATTTTCTTTTTTAATTGCAGCAATTATTGATGATGCTAATTCTGGAATACTTGTTCCTATTGAAACTACTGTTACAGCAATTACTCGTTTACTTACTCCTACATTTTCCGCCAAATTAACAGCTCCTTTTACTAAAAGTTCAGAACCACCCCATAATGCTACACCTCCTAAAGCAAGAAATCCAATAATTTTCAGATATGGCATGTTTTCTTCTTCTGAAACTTCTAGCTCTACCTGTACTCTTTTGTTCTTCTTTATCAATATTATTAGAAATATAGCTAAAACAAAAATAAATATTAAACCATCAATACGTGTTAAACCTCCATCAATTATTAAAAAAATGAATAATAGTGTTGAAGCAAGCATTTTTGTAGGCCAATCGGTAACATAAAAACTATTATCAACTTGAATGGTATTAATCAATAAAACAACTCCTAATACTAAACCTATATTTCCAATGTTTGATCCGATAACATTTCCTAATGCAATATCTGGGAAACCATCTAATGCTGCTTGAACACTCACGATCATTTCTGGTGCAGAAGTTGCAAATGAAACAACGGTTAAACCAACGATAATTTTAGATATATTAAGTCGTAAGGAAAGTCCTACTGATGATTTTAATAACCAATTTCCTCCCACGACTAATAATACTAGTCCTACAATAATAAATAATACGTTCATATAAAAATTTAAGAAATTACACCACTACCTAAAACTTCGTCATCTTTGTGCCAAGCTACAAATTGTCCTTCAGTAATTGCTGATTGAGGTTCATTAAACACAACATACATTCCATTTTCAAATTGATGTAATGTCGCTTTTTGTAAAGGTTGACGATAACGAATACGAGCCATTACTTCCATTGTTTCATTAGGTTGTAAAGAAAGGTCTTCTCGTATCCAATGTACTTCTTCGTTTTTGATGAATAATGCTTTTTTATATAATCCTGGATGACTGCTTCCTTGACCTGTATAAATAATGTTTTTTTCAACATCTGTTTCAATAACAAATAGTGCTTCTTTTGTTCCTCCTACATTTAATCCTTTTCTTTGTCCTTTTGTAAAATAGTGAGCACCTTGGTGTTTTCCTACTACTTTTCCTCTTTCATTCGTGTAATCTCTATTTCTCGATTCGAATGCAAATGCTTCTTCTTCATTTGAAAATTTCATAGTCGTTTCATTAAAAATATCGGCATCTGATGATACTTCTATGATTATTCCTTCTTTTGGTTGTAATTTTTGCTGTAAAAATTCTGGTAAACGTACTTTCCCAATAAAGCAAAGTCCTTGTGAATCTTTCTTTTCTGCTGTAATCAAGTCTAATTTAGCTGCAATTTCTCTTACTTCAGGTTTTGTTAATTCACCAATAGGAAATAATGCTTTTGATAGTTGTTCTTGTGACAACTGACATAAGAAATAAGATTGATCTTTATTGTCGTCTTTTCCTGCTAATAATTGATATACTTCTTCTCCATTATTTTCTATAATTCCTTTTCTACAGTAATGTCCTGTTGCTACATAATCAGCTCCTAATGACATTGCAATTTTCATGAATACATCAAATTTAATTTCTCTATTGCATAATACATCTGGATTTGGTGTTCTTCCTTGTTCATACTCTTTGAACATGTAATCAACAATTTTTTCTTTGTATTCTTCTGATAAATCTACTGTTTGAAAAGGTATTCCTAGCTTTTCAGCAACTAAAAGTGCATCATTACTATCTTCTAACCATGGACATTCATTTGAAATGGTCACTGAATCATCGTGCCAATTTTTCATAAAAAGTCCTATTACTTCATATCCTTGTTCTTGTAATAAATATGCTGCTACACTAGAATCTACTCCTCCTGAAAGTCCTACTACTACTCTTTTCATCTTTTAAAATTATTTTTTTTCACTTTCATTTTTCACTTTCAAATCTGAAGGATATAATTTTCCATCATCGCCACTTTTTAATTTAAAAGTCTTTCTGGTATCCTTTGATATTTTTTCTTTCTTGCTTAATTTTCCGTTTTCATATGTTTCCCAATATCCCCATTTTTTATCATTCTTGTATTGTCCTTTCAAACTTATCTTCCCTTCTCCATCATAATAAATTGCAACACCATTCAATTGTCCTTTTTTATAATTTATCTCTTCTAAAATGGTTTCATTTTCTGCATACTTTTTATAAGTTCCCTCTAATTTTCCATCTAAATAATTTGATTCTTCTGCTAAACTTCCATCTTTATAAAAAATTTTCTTTTTACCGTTCAATTTTCCTGATTTATAGTTTTCAATTGTCATCAATTGTTTACTTTCAAAATGATAGTATTTCCATTCTCCTTCTGGTACTTTATTTACTAATTTCCCTTCGCTAACTTTATCTTTCTTTTGATTGTAAAAAATAACATAACATGAACCATCTCCTTTAGAGAAATCGCGTGTAGCAATGATTGTTCCTTCTTTAGTATCATCAAAATAATTAAAAACTCCTATTTCTTTTCCATGATTAAAGCTACCTTCATATCGTGGTCTTTTAGATTTTTCATGATTTCCTTTCCACAAGCCATGGCGGTCACCTTTATCATCAAATTTGTTTATTTCTTCCTGAGAAAAAGTTGTAAAACAACACATAAGAAGGATAAAACTGGAAATTATTTTTTTTATTAACATTTATCTATATTTTTATTGGTTTAGAATGTGAAAGTATAAACTATATTTGACACACTCTTTTATACATTAAATAGCTTTTTTTTATTTAATATTTTTAGATTTGCTTAAACAATTGAATTACTATGAAAAACTTTGCAAAATTAATCAAATTAACTTTAATCGCTATAACATTTATAATGATGTTTTCTTGCTCTGATGATGACATTGTTACACCTGTTAGAAATAGTATTTCAGCGATCACATCTAAAAACCCTCAATTCAGCACGTTAATTGAAGCTTTAGACAAAACTGGTTTAACACAAACATTAGACCAAAATGGGCCTTTTACTTTTTTTGCTCCTACAAATGATGCTTTTGATACTTTTTTACTAGATAACGGTTTTTCTTCCATAAATGATATACCTGTTAACACATTAAAAGAAATAATATTAAATCATGTTGCTAATGAAAAAATGCTTTCAACAACATTTACAACAGGTTATATAAATTCATTAGCCAAAGGTTTTGCTTCTTCTACAAATAATTTAAGTATATATCTTGATACTGGAGAGAACGGAGAAAACACAAAGATAAATGGAATTTCAATGATTATAAGAACTGATATTTTAGCTTCAAACGGTGTTATTCATGAAGTTGATAAAATAATAAATTTAGCAACTATAATTGATCATATAAAGGCAAATCCAACATTTTCTACTTTAGCAACTGCTGTAACAAGCACAGATAGCAATGGAAATGGATTTGGAAATCAAAGTGCTGTTTCAAATGCTTTAACAGAAAACACAATACCTTTAACAATATTTGCTCCTACAAATGATGCCTTTACAACTGCTACAACTGGAAGTGGCTTTGCGGTTGGAGCAACTCCATCTCAAGTTTCTACAATTTTACAATATCATGTTACTTCACTTGGAAATATATTATCTACATCTTTAACTGATGAACAAGTAATATCTATGATTACTGATCCATCACAAGATATTACAATTGATTTAAGCGAGCCTTCTATTCCTAAAATAACAGATCAGGCTACAACACAAGCTAATATTATAGCTCCTGTTAATATACAATGCTCAAATGGAATTATTCATACAATTGACAAAGTATTACAGCCAAATTTATAATGTATAAAAAATGAAAAAATCTCGATTTAGAATCTAAATCGAGATTTTTTTATGCTTGATTTTTCCCAAGTTCTTCCGCTCTTTTATTTGCTGATTTAATTCCTTTTTGAATATTGTTTTGAATTTTATTTTGATTAAAAATTTCTAAAGCCGCTTCGGTAGTTCCTCCTTTAGATGAAACTTTAACAATCCATTCTTTTAATTCAATTTTACTTCGATTTTGCAATTGAACAGCTCCTATAAATGTTTGATTTACTAAGAACTCTGCTTCCGATTGTGTAAAACCTAATTCAATTGCTGCTTGAATCATAGCATTCATAAAATAAAAAACATAAGCTGGTCCACTTCCTGAAACTGCTGTAGCTGCATTTAACATTTCTTCTTTTTCAATATAAATTGATTTACCTGTAGTATTTATTAAATTTTGAATAATGAAAAGTTCCTTTCTATCAACGTTTGATGAGGCTGAAAAAACAGTCATTCCTAAGCCAATTTGAGTTGGAATATTAGGCATTGATCGCACTACTTTCTTACAGTTCAATTTATTTTGAATTGTCTCTATTGTAATTCCTGCCATAACAGATAGAATAACGTGTTCTTCTTTTATAAAAGGTTTAATATTTATTACTAAATCATTAAAATCTTGAGGTTTAACAGCTAAAATAATAATATCAACATCAAAAGTAATGAATGAAGGAATAAGATGAAAATTTGCTTTATCAATTGAAAGTCGTTGCTTCTTATCAACTTCGCTTCTGCTTAGAATAAAAATATCTTTTGAAGATACAAAGCCTGAACTTACAAAACTATTCGCGTAAGTTTGCCCCATATTTCCATAACCTATTATAAGTGTTTTCATGTTTTGTTTGTAATAAAAAACCCTGCAATATGCAGGGCTTTCAAAATTATTTTTTATTTGCGTTTTTTTGCGCTTCAGCTTGTTCCATCATTTCCCTCATTTTTCTTTGGAACTTACTTTCCTTTTTGGGTTTTGATTTATTTTCTTGAATTTTAGCTAAAATTTTATCTTCTTTTACAATGTAATTTTTAATTACTAACATAATTCCAATAGTAATTAAATTTGACACAAAATAATATAATGATAAACCAGATGCGTAGCTATTAAAGAAGAACAACATCATTAATGGTGAAATATAGAGCATTACTTTCATTATTTTCCCCATATCAGGCATTCCTTCTTGTGTAGGTGCGCTCATTTGCTGATCTCCTGTTGTCATTTTCATATAAAAGAAAATTGCTATAGCTGCTAATAATGCAAACAAACTTATATGATTTCCTGTAATGAATGTAATAACTGGAATATGTTGTTTCCAAGTTAAAATAGCATCATACGAAGATAAATCATCTGCCCAAAGGAATCCTTGTTGTCTTAAATCAAACATAGATGGGAAGAACTGAAACAATGCATAGAAAACAGGCATTTGCATTAATGCTGGTAAACATCCTGCCATAGGGTTTACTCCTGCTTTTGAATATAATTTCATTGTTTCTTGTTGTTTCTTCATTGCATTGTCTTTGAATTTTTCATTCAATTCTGCAATTTCTGGTCGTAAAACCTTCATTTTAGCTTGAGAAACATAAGATTTATATGTAACAGGTGACATTGCTATACGTACTAAAATAGTAAAAACAATGATTGCAATACCAAATGGTAAAAATCCGCTAATAAATCCAAATACTGGAATAAAAATATAACGGTTTATCCATCCGAAAATTCCCCAACCTAATGGCATTATTTCATCTAAATTTTTATCATATTTATTTAAAATATCGTATTTAGATGGTCCATAATACCAATTCATATTATAGTTTACAGCTCCATTTTTAACTTCTAATGGTAATTGAGCTACAAAATTCTTTGTAAAAATAGTATCTTTTTCTGTGTCTTCTACTAAATTATCTGATTTGAATTTTGCTGTTTTAAAAGGCGTATCTGTTAAAAGAATTGACGTGAATAAATGTTGTTTAAAAGCTATATAAGAAACGTCAATTGCTTCATCTTCTGAATCTTTTGCTGCATTTAAATAATCATCTTTTCCGTTTTCATATTCAAAAACTAATTCTGTATATCTGTTTTCGTAAGAAATACTTTTTTCATTACGATATGATTTTAATTGCCATTCTAAATCAATAGCTTTTGATGGATTGATCACATTTTCTAAACCTTGCGAGCGAATTGCAAAGTCTAACATGTATTCTCCTGGTTTTAAAACATATCTATATTCTAAAAATTGATTTGGGCCTGCTTTTAAACGCATTGTTACTACTTGATTTTCTCCTTCTTTTGAGAGTTTAGGCTCAAAGAATAAATCTTTTGTATGTAACACACGATTATCTGCTGTGCTAATTGCTAAATCAAAATTAGCATTATTTTCTTGTATAAGTTTAATTGGTTTTTTTGAATCTTGTTCAAATTGATCAAATCCTAGTACTGTAGCTTCTACAATATATCCACCTTTATTTGCTATTTTTAAGGAAAGAACATCGTTTTTAATTTCTGTAAAATCGTTTTTTGCTGAAGGCAAAGTAGCTGAATAAGCAAATGATCCTAGTGTTTCTTTTGCTTTTGCTTGCGATAATGAATCCGTTCCAGAAGAAATTGTTTCAATGGCTTTGTCTGCAATTGTTTCAACTTCTTGTTTTTGCTCTTTCTTTGCTTGTTCTAATTTTTCTTTTTCCTTTAATTCTTCAGCAGTTGGTGTATTTGAATACATCATCCACATTAAAACTCCAGAGATTAATACAAATCCGATAATTGATTTAAAATCAAACTTTTTTTCTTCCATTTAAAATAGTATTCAGTTTACAGTAGTAGTAAACAGTTATTTTTTATTTTTATGTTGAACCGCAGCAGCAACTAAACTCACAAAAAGTGGGTGTGGGTTTGCAACAGTACTTTTATATTCTGGATGGTATTGAACTCCTATAAAAAATGGGTGATTTTGTATTTCTACTACTTCAACTAAGCCCGTGTCTGGATTTAATCCTGAAGCTTTTAAACCAGCATTTTCTAATTCGTTTAAATACTTTCCGTTATATTCGTAACGATGACGATGACGTTCTAATATTTCTGTTTTTCCATAAATAGTATGTGCCAACGTATTTTCTTTCAAATTACATTTCCATGCTCCTAATCGCATGGTTCCTCCTTTATTTTCAATATTTTTTTGCTCTTCCATTAAATTAATAACTGGATGAGTTGTACTATCATTCATTTCAATTGAGTTTGCATCTGCATATCCTAATACATTTCTGGCAAACTCTATAACTGCCATTTGCATTCCTAAACAAATTCCTAAAAATGGAATATTATTTTCACGTGCATATTTAACTGTTTCTATTTTTCCTTCAATCCCTCTATTTCCAAATCCAGGAGCAACTAATATGCCATCTAATCCTTTTAATTGTTTTTCTGCCGTTTTGACATCTAAATACTCTGAATGTATTGAAATGACATTAACTTTTGTTTCATTGGCAGCACCTGCATGTATAAATGCTTCTAGTATTGATTTATAAGAATCTTGTAATTCTACATATTTCCCTACTAAACCAATATTTACTACATGTTTAGGGTTTTTATGCTTTTGTAAAAATTCATTCCAATTTTTTAAATCCGGAGTATTCTTTTCAGGTAATCCTAATTTTTTAAGGGTAACTTTATCTAATCCTTCTTCAAGCATTAAATTTGGAACATCATAAATTGTTGATGCATCTATAGATTGAATAACTGCTTCTTTTTTAACATTACAAAATAATGCTAATTTTTGACGTAAATCATCAGACAGTTCGTGTTCTGTTCTACATACAAGAATATCCGCTTTTATACCACTTTCCATTAATGTTTTAACAGAATGTTGTGTTGGCTTTGTTTTTAATTCTCCTGCTGCTGCTAAAAAAGGAACTAATGTTAAATGAATTACAATTCCATTTTCTTCTCCTAATTCCCATAATAATTGACGTACAGATTCTATATAAGGTAGAGATTCTATATCTCCTACTGTTCCTCCAATTTCAGTAATTACAATATCATAATCGCCACTTTGTCCTAATAGTTGCATACGTTGCTTAATCTCATTTGTAATATGAGGTACAACTTGAACTGTTTTTCCTAAAAACTCTCCCCTTCTTTCTTTTTCAATGACCGATAAATATACTCTTCCAGTAGTTACATTATTAGCTTGAGAAGTTGGTACATTTAGAAAACGCTCATAATGCCCTAAATCTAAATCTGTTTCTGCTCCATCATCTGTTACATAACATTCCCCATGTTCATAAGGGTTCAATGTCCCTGGATCTACATTTATATAGGGATCAAATTTTTGAATTGTTGCCCTATATCCTCTTGCTTGTAGCAATTTAGCTAAAGAAGCTGCTATAATTCCTTTTCCTAGGGAAGAAGTTACACCTCCTGTAACAAAAATATACTTTGTTTGATTCATTGTGTTGTGGTTTGTAGTTGTGTTCTGCTCATCTAATATAATTGTAAATAATTGCAAATCATTTAGATGATATGATAGTTACTATCTTCTTTATTAAAAAACGTGGCAAAAGTACAACTTAATTTGGGATTTTGATAATTTATAAATATGAAAATTGGGCTTTATTTCTAAAATTAAAGTATTAAAAATTAACTTTTTTTTCTATATTTGGCGAACTAACAATTAAAACTATAAAAAATGGAAGTATCAAAGTTAAACAGATTTTTAGCATTATTTATTGATGGACTAGTTTTAGCTATCCCATCACTTATATTAGGTCTCTTAGCTGGAATTGTAGGAGGAATGTCTTGGTTAATTTATATAGTATATATTTTGCAATTAGGATATATCTTATTTAAAGATGCATTATTTGGAGGGCAAAGTATTGGCAAAAAAATAATGAAATACAAAGCTGTAAAAGAAGACGGTTCATCTTTAGATGGAGATTTCATGACTAGCTTAATGAGAAATGTAACAATTGCTGTTCCTTTATTAAATCTTTTTGAGGCATTCCTTGTTATTACTGACAAACCAAGATTAGGTGATAATATTGCAAAAACAAAAGTTGTTAACGTATAGTTTTAAAAACCATCTATATACAAAAATAAAGCTCCTTCATGGAGCTTATTTTTTTGGAAAATTTCTTCGAATATTTCTAATTAATTCTTCTAATCCGTTTAATTTTAGTTCATGAATTAGTTTTAATTGTTCGCCTAGTTGACCTTTTGGAAATCCTTTGTTACTATACCAAACAATATAATATTCTGGTAAATCAATAAGATAGTAATCTTTATATTTTCCAAAAGGCATTTTAGCATGTGCTAATTTTACGAGTTGTTCTTGGTTAGTCATTTCAATTTAAAATTTTATATAAAGAAAAGAGATTAAAAAATAATTCTAATCTCTTTTAAATATTCCTTATTTATGACTCATTATTTCCAGTTGAAAATAATTTCTTTTTTAATGTCTGGATGTAAGCTATAATGAACAGGACAAGTATTTGCTGTACGTTCTAAAATAGTCTTTGTTTTATCTTCTGGGTTGATATTCATATTAAAAGTTATATGAATTTCTGTAATTCTTCTAGGTTCTGTTCCCATTATTTTTGTTACTTCAGCAGTTGAACCTGATAAATCAACATTCAAATCGCGAGCTTTTATTCCCATTACGGTAAACATACAACTTCCTAATGCGTTTGCAACGGTATCAGTTGGTGAAAAGGCTTCTCCTTTACCATTATTATCTAATGGAGCATCTGAAATAATTTCTGAATTAGAACTTACATGTATAGACGAAGTTCTTAATTCTCCTAGATATGTTATTTTTGAGGTTGCCATCTATTTTACTTGTTTAATTGTTAAATCAGTATCATAATACATTAAATAGACTCCATTGTTTATTATATTTCCATTGTCATTTATATAATCAAATGAATTTTCAAAATATTCGGTTTTATAATTCTCTACAGATTTTGCAAATCCTTCTTCTTGGCAAATTCGCAATATTGTATCAAATGTAATATCAAATCCTTTTGAAGCTGGAACGCTTGGTGAAATACCATTTTCGTTTCTATATTTTTTATCAAATATTTTATCTGCTTCTAACTCTTCTTCATTTTTAGTTGAAGGGAATAACATATTTAATTCTGTTAAGTTTGCAATTGGAATATCTATATATTCAAAAGAATCATTCAGTTTAAAAACAACTAGTTGAACATCATAATCTCCTTTAATTTTCATTAAAAAATTAGTTGTATTCAATATTTGATTTGTAGTTTGTGATTCTATAATTACAAAATTCTTTTTACCTTTTACAAGTAATGCTTTTAAGTTATTTAAATCAACTGCTCCACTTTCATTAAAAGCAGTATGTTTAACTTCAGGATAATTTTTGATTAGAAAATCTTTTGTAGATTTTTTCTTAGCACTTATTACTGAAACTACATTTCCTTCCTTTTCTTTAAAGTATGCAAAAAGCTTACTTATCATATATTCTTCTGATGGAACTGCATTATAAAGGTTTGGTAATTTCATACCAACTTCTTTAGATAGAGGAGAAATTACTGGTGTATTATATTTTAATAAAAGTTCTGCTGTTGTCTCTGCATGAGAATTTTGGAAAGGTCCAATTACTGCATCTACATTTGAAAAATCATTATCTTTTATTAATTGTGCAATATTAGATGATGTTCTAGTACTTTCAACATTTAGAATTTTCACATTTACTGGCAATCCTAATACTTTTGCAGAATCTATCGCCATCATTGCTCCTGCATAAAAATCTAAAGTTAAATTTAGAAGAGGTGTATCTTTAATTTGTTGACGAATAGACGCTGTATTTTCATCTATTTTACTTAAATTGAATGGTAATAATAGTACTAAATTTCTTTTTTTATCTTTCTTAATTGTACTTAATAAGTTAACTAATGGTTTTTCTATAAAAAGAGAGTCTTGTTTTGAATCATTTGGTAATTTTAAAACCATGCCTTCTTTTAATCCTTCTTCAAGTTCTGGATTAAGCTTTATAAGTTCTTTTTGTGATAGTTTTAGTTCTTTTGATAAACTATATAAAGTTTGCTTTGGTTTTACAGTATATAATTTTGCGTCGTTAACCTGTGTTATTGTTTTTGAAGAAGCTTTTTTAAGTGTTAAAATTGTTCCTTCTTTTAATCCATCTTTACTATCTGGATTTTGTGCTATAATTTCATCAATTGAAATATTATATTTTGTTGCAATTCCGTATAATGTTTCTTTTGGCAGTACTTTATGAGAAAAAGTTTCTACTGTATTTTTCGTGTTTTGCACTTCTACATAATTCTCACTTACGGCTGACTTTTCTTTTCCAACAATTATTTCTTGTCCTTTTTTTAATCCATCCTTTAAAAGTTCTGAATTCCATTCTTGAATTTGAGCTACAGTAACTTCATATTCTTTTGCAATACTATATAGTGTTTCTTTTGATTTTACTTCATGAACAATATTTTTTGTTTCTGCTTCTGCTTTTGTTTCTTTAACTGTTCTTTTCGGGATTAATAATACCGTGTTTTCTTGAATACCATTTTTAGCATCTGGATTTAGTCTATAAATATCAAATGGTGTTATTTGGTATTTTTTTGCAATACTAAAAATTGTTTCTCCTTTTTCAACATTGTGCTTTAAAAATGAGTCTTGTTTTGTTTTTGCAACACATGAAGAAAAAATGAACAAAACAAATAAAAGCTTGAAAATTCTCATAATTTTAATTATTAATCTTATTAAATAACTTGTCTATTTACTTTTTATTATATTTTAATTGTCAAAATCTATTCCAATTTTAATTCGACAATTGTAGTTTGGGCGTACAAAGGTAAACTTTCTTTCTTTTTTATTGTGTATAAAGTTTCTTCAAATGTTTTAAATTTTTGAGAATATATGTAATATGAAAAAGTATTGATGTCATAGAAAAAGCTTGTTTTTAGGTCACCTTCGTCTGACAATGCTCTTGTAAAACGATCTCTTTCCTCCGTATCTTGTGTAATCTTCAATACTAAATAAAACCCATTTTCTTCATCTTTTAAATTTGTAATGGTTTCCATAGCTGGAACTCTGTCTTTATTAAAATTACTCTTCTTAATTTCCATTCTAATATCTTCCAGTAACATTGGTTCTTCAACTACTTCTATTATTTTTTTATCTTGCCTTATTTTATTTTGATAACGTATCAATTTTTGAAGTGCAAGTCTATCATCGTATTCTCTAGCTGAAGCACTGTAAAATGTTGCTTTTTCTATACGTTTTGTGATCTCATATTCTTTTTCTTTTTCTAATCTTTCCATTTTAAAGAAAAGAGATTCATTTGTTTTATCACTATTTGCGTGTAATTCTTGTATCTTTCTTATTTGTTCTAATTCAGCTTCACGTTCAGCTTCGGCTTGTTTTACACTTTTGCTACGTCTTTTTAATTCTTGTTCTTGTTGTACGTTTACTCGTTGTACTTTGTTCATTAAATCGACATAATTCTTTCTAGATTCATTTAAGTCTCTTTTTAATTGAACAATCATTTTATTTGTTTCTATTCTATTGGCTTGAGATTCTTTTTGAAGCTTTTTATAAGTATCTACATCATCTATGTTTGATTTTTTTAAATTATCTAAATCATTATACATATTCACTACTAATGAATCTAATTTTGATGATAGAATGTCTTGAACGTTTTTATTTGATTCTAATATTAATTTTAGTTTTTCAACTGAGTTCCCTTTTGATTCATCAATTTCTTTCAGATCAACGTCTAATGAATTCAATTTTATAATTTTTTGATTCATTTCTTTTTGCACAATTAATTTATCTTCTAAATCTTCTATTTTAGAGTTTTGTGCTTTACTCTTTTCAATTATAGCTTGCTTTTCGGCTAATGCAACCATTAATTCTTCACGTTCATTCTTAGGTTTTATACCCGACGAATTGATTGCTAATATAGTTCCTTCAACAAGTCCGTTTATAATTTCTGGATTTTGTATTTCTAATTGTTCTATAGAAATTTTATAGGTTTTTGAAATTGAATATTTTGTTTCACCAAGTATAACTTTATGAAATACTGTTTCATTTGTAATTATTCTTGGTTTTCCATCTAATGTTTTTTTCTTGTTAGGAATTTTAATTTTTTGCCCTGTTCGTAATCCTTCTGTTAACACCTCTTTGTTTATATCTTCTAAGTCTTGAACAGATACATTATAGTTTCTAGCAATTCCAAATAGGGTTTCTTGTGATTGAACAATGTGTTCATTCTTATTTGAATTTAATTTTGATTGTTTTTTTTGAAGTTTTTCTGGAATTAAAATTACTTGCCCTATTTTAAGTGAATTATCTGTAAGATCTGTATTAATCTTTTTGATTTCATCAACTGAAACATTAAATTTCTTTGAAATAGAATACAATGTTTCTTTAGGTTGTATTGTGTAGTTATTTGTTTTAATTTCTTGGGCAAAAAGGAGGTTAGAGCATGCTAATAAAATTAAAATGTATTTCATGAATGAATGTTTGTTTGTTTTAAAAATTAAGAAAGTCATTACAAAGTTATTTATTGTAATGACTTTTCAAAGTTTTTTCAACTAAATATTATTCTTATTCCCATTCAATAGTTGCTGGTGGTTTTGAACTGATATCATAAACGACTCTATTTACGCCTTTTACTTTATTAATAATTTCATTTGAAGTTTTCATTAAGAAATCATATGGTAAATGTACCCAGTCTGCCGTCATTCCATCTGTAGATTCAACCGCTCTAAGTGCAACTACTTTTTCATAAGTACGCTCATCTCCCATTACACCAACACTATTTACTGGAAGTAAAATAGCTCCTGCTTGCCATACTTTATCATATAAGCCATGTTCTTTTAATCCGTTTATAAAAATAGCATCTACTTCTTGAAGGATAGCTACTTTTTCTGGAGTGATATCACCTAAAATACGAATTGCTAAACCTGGACCTGGGAAAGGATGACGCCCTAATAATTCTGGATCAATTCCTAAAGTTGCTCCTACTCTACGTACTTCATCTTTAAACAACATACGCAATGGTTCTACGATTTTCAATTTCATAAAATCAGGTAAACCACCTACGTTATGATGTGATTTTATTGTAGCACTTGGTCCGCCAGTAGCTGAAACTGATTCTATAACATCAGGATATATTGTTCCTTGCCCTAAAAATTTAACATCAGTTAATTGATGAGCTTCATCATCAAAAACTTCAATAAAAGCATTACCAATTGCTTTACGTTTTGCTTCTGGATCATCTAATCCTGCTAAAGCATCATAAAAACGTTTAGATGCATCAACCCCTTTTACGTTTAATCCCATTCCTTTATATTGATCTAATACACTTTGGAATTCGTTTTTACGTAAAAGTCCATTATTTACAAATATGCAATATAGGTTTTCACCAATGGCTTTATTTAATAAAACTGCTGCAACAGTAGAATCTACTCCTCCAGACAATCCTAGAACTACTTTATCATTACCGATTTTTTCTTTCATTTCGGCAACAATTTCCTCAACAAAAGCATTTGGTGTAAAGGTTTGTGGCACTTCTGCAATTTTCACTAAGAAGTTTTCTAACATTTGTTTTCCGTCTGTTGAATGATATACTTCTGGGTGAAACTGAATCGCATAAGTAGTTTCTCCTTCTATTTTATAAGCTGCATTTTCAACATCTTTTGTACTCGCTAAACGTACTGCTCCTGTTGGAAGTACTTTAATTGTATCGGAATGACTCATCCAAACTTGGCTTCCTGCACCAACTCCTTCTAAGAATGTTTCGTTTTCTTTAATATAAGATAAATTAGCTCTTCCGTACTCACGAATATTTGAAGGCGCTACTTCTCCTCCTGAAAAATGCGCTAAATATTGTGCACCATAACAAACTGCCAATAATGGTTTTTTACCTCTAATTTCTGACAAATCTGGATGAGGAGCATCTTCTGCACGAACAGAGAATGGGCTTCCTGAAAGGATTACTGCTTTATAGCTTGATAAATCTTTTGGAGGATTATTATATGGAAAAATTTCACAAAAAATATTTAGCTCTCTTACTCTTCTCGCTATTAATTGCGTGTATTGTGAACCAAAATCTAAAATTAATACGTTGTGTTGCATTGTTGTACTTTTATTTTAAAAGTTTTGAGTTGTTATTGTTTTTTTTTAAATACATTCGAATATTAAAAAAGATGCTGAAACAAGTTCAGCATGAAATTCTTTTAGTATTCAAAAGTTCCGTATTCACTATTTATAGTCAATTTTTTCTCATTTGAAGCTTCAACTCTTCCTACAATTTGAGCTTCTATATTAAATGATTTAGAAATTTCAATGATGTCAGTTGCTATGTCAGCAGGAACATAAATTTCCATACGATGACCACAATTGAATACTTGATACATTTCTTTCCAATTGGTTTTCGATTGTTCTTGTATTAACTTAAATAATGGTGGTACAGGAAATAAATTATCTTTTATAACATGAACATTATCTACAAAATGAAGTACTTTTGTTTGTGCTCCACCACTACAATGTACCATTCCATGAATCTTATCTGATTTATATTTTGATAAAATTTTCTTAATTACTGGTGCATAGGTTCTTGTAGGTGACAATACTAATTTTCCTGCATCGATTGGGCTATTTTCCACTACATCGGTTAATTGGGCTTCACCCGAATATACTAATTCATTAGGAACAGATGCATCATAGCTTTCAGGATATTTTTCGGCTAAATATTTAGCAAATACATCATGACGAGCAGAGGTTAATCCGTTGCTTCCCATTCCTCCATTATATTCCTTTTCATAGGTAGCTTGTCCGTAAGAGGCTAAACCTACAATTACATCTCCTGCTTGAATGTTTGCATTATCGATAACATCGGTACGTTTTATTCTTGCTGTAACAGTAGAATCTACAATTATTGTTCTTACTAAATCACCTACATCGGCTGTTTCTCCTCCTGTTGAATGAATAGTTACACCATGTTGTTTTAAATCTGAGATTAATTCTTCTGTTCCATTAATAATTGCTGACAAAACTTCCGCAGGAATAACACTTTTATTTCTTCCAATTGTTGAAGAAAGTAAAATATTATCTGTTGCTCCTACACATAATAAATCGTCAATATTCATGATTAATGCATCTTGCGCAATTCCTTTCCAAACCGAAATATCACCTGTTTCTTTCCAATACATGTACGCTAATGCTGATTTTGTACCAGCACCATCTGCGTGCATAATAATACAGTAATCCTCGTCATTTGTTAAGTAATCAGGAATGATTTTACAGAATGCTTTTGGGAACAATCCTTTGTCAATGTTTTTGATGGCATTATGCACATCTTCCTTAGAAGCAGAAACTCCTCTAAGATTGTAGCGTTGGCTCGTTTCAGAACTCATTGAAAGTAGTGTTGTTTTAAACTGAAATTCTTCAGTTTGTAGTTGTTGTGCAAAGATAGTTTTTTAAATCAAAACTTAGAAATTTGAAATTAGAAAACTGTTTAAATTTTTACTTTAAAGACTCCTCCAACTAATTCTGAGTCATTATCAGGAAATAAAATATTAGTGAAACTAAATGAAGTATAGCATTCTTCCTGTTTAGATTCTACATTATATTTTAAGTTTACTTCTTTTATTAGCATTGTAGTTTGATTATTCAACGTAATCTTAACATCAATATTATTAGCATTAATTGTTGTTTTAGGATAGAGTTGAATTGTGTTAATTCCTTCAATAAAATTATAAGGTACTTCGTTTCCTATTACATCTGTTATTTTAATATCGCTTTCTGCAAATGTTTCGTTTTCAAAAACATTTTCATTTGTTGTCTCATCTATAATTTCGACAAAAAAAGTAGCTGGAACTGGATGTTTTCCTTCCAAACATTTATCTGAACAACTTAAAAAAAGTATGCTTATTAATGTTATACAAAATATTTTTTTCATAATTATTTTCTTATAATTTCTATTTCTACTCTTCTATTTGCTGCTGCTTGTTCTTCATTTTTTTCAGGAATTGGATACATAGGTTGAGTGACTCCAAATCCTGTAACTAATATTCTTTGTTGTGATACTCCTTTGACAACTAAAAATCGCCTTACTTGTTTGGCTCTTTCTAATGATAGGTTCCTTCTGTCTTCATCTACACAACAAATATGTCCTTGTATCTGTATTTTTAAACTTGGATTGTTTTGCATTACAAATAATAAATCATATAGTGCTGCATTTGACTCTTGTGTAATTGCAAATGTATTTTGATAAAAATTGATGTTTTTTAAAATTATTTTATCTCCTACTTTTGCATGCTTTACTTTTTCATGAAGTGGTGCATTTTCATCAACAACTATTGCAACTGTATCTATTTCTTTTTCTTCAATTCCTAGGATTTCGTTTTCTTTATGCAGATCTTCTTCAAGAATATAATAAATAGTAGCTTTTCTGTTTTCTGCTTTATTTCCTGAATGGGCAAATTTTTCTCCAAAACTTCTTGTTTTAAAGTCTTCTCTTATTTGAACTTCTTTCTTTATAAAATTATGGATAAAACTGACTCTTTTTTGTGCTAAACTATCATTATAACTAGAAGATCCTACTTCATCTGTGTAACCGTTTATAGCTACAATTTTTGATGTTTTATTTTTTGCAATCCAATCTTTTAGTTTTATTTCTTCTTGAGTTGTTAAATCATACTTATCACTTTCAAAAAATACAGAAAATTGCTCTTGTGCAAAAAGTGTATTAATAAGAAGTATAAATATTATTAAAAAGCGAACTCTCATAATTGTATTTTTTTACGAAGTAACAACTTTTAAATTATATATAAAAGTGTGCTAAAGTGTAAAAATATAAAAAACGTGGTTATTTTTTAGAATATACACGTTTGTTTTTAATTGATTTTATTTTTTTATTTCCAATCAGGCATAGTTACATTATCAATATAGAGGTAGGCTCTTTGGTGTTACTTGAATTTATAATCCCTAAATTTTTATAAAAGTTAAAAACCTATTCATAACGAATAGGTTTTTAATATTTTTTGAAGAACTATCTAAGTTTTTTTTGAAAACATATACTGTTTTCAATTCCTTTGTATTGTCCGTAATTAGGAATTACTTGATAATTGTTTTTATGATAGAATTGTATTGCTTCTATTTGTCTTATTCCTGTTTCTAAGATACATTTATTATAAGATAATTCGAAAGCCCATTTTTCTAATTCATTAATAATCATTTTAGCAAATCCTTTTTTCCTTGCTTCTGTTTTTGTGAACATTCTTTTTATTTCCATAGTTTGTTTATCAAACGGTTTTATTGCACCGCAAGCAACAGCTATGTTGTTTTCAAATAGGACAATTACATTATTTATTGTGTCTATTTTATTAAACTGATCATAAAAATCATGTTCTTCCCCGTCTTTTTCAGCAAGATACACGTCTAATAATTGTACTAATGCTATGAAATTAGTATTCTTAGAGTCTGTTCTTACAATTTCAATCATTTATTATTATCTTACAAATAATAATTCTCTGTATTTTACTAAAGTCCACATTTCGTCATCAATAAGTAGTTCTAACTTGTCTGCGTGATAACGAATTTCTTCAAAATATGGTTTTACTTTATTACAATATGCTTCTGCCATTTTCACTGCGTCTGAAATATTATTTGCTTTCTTACGCTCTTCTATCATTGCTTCTACTTTTGTATTAATTCCTTCAATGTGTTCTGAAATTTCTTTAATTAAAGTGATTTGTTCTTTTCCGATTTTTTCAAATTCTTTTCCGAAAATTTCTTTTAGTCCTTTTACGTTTTCAATTAATGTGTTTTGGTAACGAATTGCTGTTGGAACTACATGATTGCGAGCAATATCTCCTAAAACTCTTCCTTCAATTTGAATTTTTTTAGTATATTCTTCTAATTCTATTTCGTAGCGAGCTTCTACCTCAACATGGTTCATTATTTCTAATTCCTCAAACAATTCAATTGCTTTTTTAGAAACTTTAGCTTTTAATGCTTCTGGAGTCGTTTTATGGTTGCTTAATCCACGTTTTTTAGCTTCTTTTTCCCAAGCTTCACTATATCCATCTCCTTCAAAAAGGATATTTTTCGTTTGTTTTATATATTCTCTTAATACATTAAAGATTGCTTCGTCTTTCTTTAATTCTTTTGTATCAATTAATGTGTCTACTTCTTTTTTAAAGTCTCTTAATTGTTTTGCTACAATTGCATTTAATGTTGTCATTGAAGTAGCACAATTCGCTGTTGATCCTACTGCTCTAAATTCAAATTTATTTCCTGTAAATGCAAAAGGTGATGTTCTGTTTCTATCTGTATTATCTAATAAGACATCTGGTAGTTTTCCTACTACATTTAATTTTAAGTCTGTTTTTTCTTCTGGTGATAATTTTCCTTTTGTTACACCTTCTAGTTCTGCTAATACTTTTGTTAATTGTTGTCCGATGAATACCGAAATAATTGCTGGTGGTGCTTCATTTGCTCCTAAACGGTGATCATTACTTGCTGATGCAATTGATGCACGCATTAGTTCTTCGTAATCATGAACGGCTTTAATGGTATTAATAAAGAATGTTAGAAATTGTAAGTTACTCATAGGAGTTTTTCCTGGTGATAATAAGTTTACTCCTGTATCGGTTGCTAGTGACCAGTTATTATGTTTTCCTGATCCGTTTACTCCTTTAAATGGTTTTTCATGAAATAGTACTTTATAATCGTGACGTTCTGCTACTTTTTGCATTACATCCATTAATAAAGAGTTGTGATCTACCGCTAAGTTTGTTTCTTCAAAAATTGGTGCTAATTCAAATTGACTTGGCGCAACTTCATTGTGACGTGTTTTTACTGGAATACCTAATAGCATACATTCGTTTTCTAAATCTCGCATATATGTTAGCACTCTTGAAGGAATTGATCCAAAGTAATGATCGTCTAATTGTTGTCCTTTTGCCGCTGTGTGTCCCAAAAGTGTTCTTCCTGTAGCTAATAAATCCGGTCTAGCGTTCGCCAATGCTCTATCAACTAGGAAATATTCCTGTTCCCAACCTAATGTTGGTGTAATTTTTTTTACGTTTTTGTCAAAGTATTTTGCTACTTCGGTTGCAGCATGATCGATAGCTTGTAATGCTTTTAATAGTGGTGTTTTATTATCTAATGCTTCTCCTGTATAAGAAACGAAGATTGTAGGAATACATAAAGTGGTTCCGTATATAAAAGCTGGAGATGTAGGATCCCAAGCTGTGTATCCTCTTGCTTCAAATGTGTTTCTAATTCCTCCATTTGGAAATGAAGATGCATCTGGTTCTTGTTGTACTAATTGACTTCCTCCAAATTTTTCTACTGGATCAGATCCATCAAATGAGGTTTCAAAAAAGGCATCGTGTTTTTCTGCTGTTGTCCCTGTTAATGGTTGAAACCAGTGTGTATAATGGGTTACTCCTTTATTTAATGCCCATTCTTTCATTCCCATTGCAACATATTCCGCTATATTACGATCAATTTTTGTCCCTAACTGAATTGCATTCTGTACTGCTTTATAAGCATCTGGTGTTAAAAATTGGCGCATTGATTTATCATTAAAAACATTGCTTCCAAAAATGATAGATTTTTTTTCTAGTTTTTCAACAACTACTGGTTTTCTACCTGCTGTTTCTTTTAATGCATTAAAACGAAATGTTGACATAAAGTTGTGTTTTAAAAGTTATACCCCTTGTTTTACGATGCAAATATATTTATTTTTTATTACATTTTAAAAGTAACCCCTAAAAAAATAGGGCTAATCACAAAATAAAAACTTTTACTAAGCTTTTTTGAGAAATAAAACTAAAAATAAGTTGTTTAGCTTTCTATTTTGTGGTCTTTTTTTATCTTTGATATATGAAGACATCTTATTTACACATGATCATGTTAGGTTGTACTCCAAAAAGTAGATTAACGGAACAACATGATATTTTTTTTGGCATTGGTACTACTCTAGTTGAATTAAAGGAAGATATGGTCGATTTTTGGCCTGAAGCTAATGGTAAGATTCATGTTGATGCTTGGCAAAAAGTAACTAGTGTAGATGAGTATTCTATTGAAGTTATTGCTAGAAATGAAAAAAATGAGCAAGAAGAGAAGCTTTTCTTTTTGAATTTAGGCGGTTATAAAGAAAATGAATTTGAAGAATATCATTATAAAGTTTTAACTGTTGCTAAAAGTAAGGCTGAAGCTATAAAAAAAGCTAAACAAACTGCTTTTTATAAGCATTATGATTTTAAAGGGGCTGTTTCTCACATTGACGATCAATATGGTGTTGATGTTGATGATATTCACAATATTGAAGATATTTTATTACCAAAATTTAAATCTTTATATCAATTAAGAATCACAAAACAAAATGATTTAATTACTGATGAGAAACACATTGGTTATTTAAAATTTGATAAAATAAAATAGTCCTGAAAAATTTCAGGACTATTTCTAATTATTATTAATAGTGTATTTTTATTCTTTTAATCTAATTTTAGTTCTATTTTTATCATCAATATTGTAATAGTTTAGAACTTCATTATAGTTGCTTAAGTCAACTGGGCTAGCTGCTTTATTTGCAAAAGCAGCTGGAATAACTACTACTCTAAAAATTTGATCTTGTGTCCAAACAGATGGCACAGTATCTAATGAAAAATTAGAATCCATTATTACACTTGCACTAAGAGTTGTAAATTGAAAATTATAATCAATTTCCAAATTCCCATCATAATAAGTTTGAGGCATTAATCTCCATACATCTTGACCATTAACAATGTCATACAAATGATAAACTAATACCATATCAGAATTAAAAATTTGATAAGGATAATTAAGAGAAACACTATAATTATTCCCGTTATTGAAATCAACATTTTCGTATTCAAACACTTCACTAATGGTATCATTATCAAAGTTATCATCTACAATTACTTCTTCTTTAACACAACTTTGTAGCGTAATCATTCCGATTAAAGCTAGAATTAAGGTCACTTTTTTCATATCTTTTTTTATTTTTATTTTCTATATAAAGATAAACAATAGTCGTGCCAATATTTTAGTTTATTTATTTTTTTAACAAAATCCTGCTGCTGAACATATTTCATTTGCTACTACTGATGCTCCAAAAGCAATTGAATTTACTGCTACTCTAATGCATTGAAGTGCTAATGCTGGTGATATTCCTAATGCTGATGCTAATGAGCCTACAATGCTTGAAGTAACTGCTATTTCTGCTAATGCTACAGCACTCATTACTACTAAAACTCCTGCTGTTGCATAAGCAACTGATTTACAAGCCAAGCAACTTAATCCGTAAGTGGATACATTAGATGAGCTAATACTCATTTGCCCTAAAGATTCATTTAGAAATGTTTCAAATCCTTTATTATTTACTAAAGTTGGTAATCCCATTTTATAAAAGTTTTGGTTTGAAAAATTATTTACTGAGATAGATTCTCTTGTAAATATTTCTTGATTTGAAAAATATTCTTTAACTCTTTCTACTGCTGGAATATTAGTTTCTTCTGAATAATTTCCTTGAACAGTTATGTTTTCAGAATGGGTAAGTTCTTCTTTTCCATCAAACTTACTTCCTAGCGCATTTAAAGCTACCATAATACTATTTACAATTCCTTCCCAATGTGCTGTTTCTAAGCCTCCTGGCCAAAAGGTAGGATCTATTCCTCCGTTTTTTGTTCCTATATAATGATTTGCTAGCATAATTGTAATGGTTCCATCTGCATTGAATATTTGGTCTTTTATCCAGTGTAGTGCAATATTAGTAAGTGGTCCTAAAGCTAAACCTAAACCTCCTGTTGCAGTTCCTACAGCTGCTCCAAGTGCTGTTGATACTTGGTCAATTATAACATCTAATCCTTTTGAGGTGTTTCCTGTGAATTCTTTCCCTATTGTAAGGACTACAAATTTTTCTGTATATGTTTGTTCTCCATTAAAATAGGAAACTGTATATTTAAATGGTTTTGACACATATCCTGTTAATCCTTTTATAATGTCGTTTAAATTTTCTTTATTTTCCATGATTTTTAGTTTTAGTTTTCCTACTCGTTTGGCTTTTCGGTTACGCCTTGTTTTTATTCTGGTTTCTAATCTCCATTTTAATTTGTTTATTGGTTAGCTAACTACATGGTAAAATTCTTTATTTATATTCATAAAAAAATCCCCAACAATGGGGATTTTTTATGCTTAACAGGTTTTTAATCTGTTTTTTTAATACTATTATTTTATGTTTATTTTTCTGATTGTGCCAAAGCTTTATTTGATTGAGCCACTGTCTTATCTTGTTGAGACATTGCTTTGTTTGGTTAGGATACTATTTTATTTATTTGGTTTTATACTTTTTATTATATAGTGTTTAAGAGGTTAAAAGTCGTATTTTCTTTCAATTGCAAATCGGATTAAATCGGTTTTTCCGTAAATATTCATTTTTTTTAAAATGTTTTTTCTATGTGTGTCTATTGTGCTTTTGGCAACAAATAGTATGTCGGCTATTTCTTGTGATGTTTTTCCTTCTCCTACTAATCTAAGTATTTCTTTTTCTCTTGTGCTTAGAATGATTTCTTCTTTGGTTGTGGTGTCTTTTGTAATTATAGCATCATCATAGAATGGAGTGTTCTTGGCTACGCTTTTTATTGCTTCTACTAGTTTTTTTAGGGATGAATTTTTCATGATATATCCTATTGCTCCTGCATTTTTCATTTGTTCAATTGCTTCATCTTGGTCAAACATGCTAAAGGCTATTATGTTTATATTTGGAAATTCTTTTTTAATTATTCGAGTTGCTGTAATGCCATCGCATTTGGGCATTCTTATATCGGTTACAACAATGTCGGTTTTTTTATTTTTAACTAGTTCTATTAGCATTTCTCCATCTAATGCTTCTCCTATTACTGTTATGTCTTCTTCATATTCTAATGCTAGTTTTATTCCATCTATTAGAGCTTGATGATCTTCTGCTATAACTATTCGTATCATATTGGTAAGTCTATTATTATGGTTGTTCCTTTTGAAATTTTACTATCAATTGTAAATACTCCATTTAATTGTTCTATTTTTCTTTCTATATTTTTTAGTCCTATTCCTCCATTTTTATTTATATTTTCAGGATTAAAGCCGCAACCGTTGTCTTCAATCATTATATTAATTTCTTTTTTATTGTATTGATTTAGATAAATATTTACTTCTGTTGCTTTTGCGTGTTTTATGCTATTTGCGGATAGTTCTTGGATGATTCTAAATAGTAGTACTTCTATAGTGTTGTCTATTCTTTCATTTAGTCCGGATGGGATAACATTAAAAATAATTTTGTTTGGAATGGACATTTTTTCTGCCATTTTTTTTACTGATGCCAATAATCCTTCTCTTCCTATTACTCCGCTATTTTTTAGGTGGGCTATATTTCTAACTTCTTGATATGTTTCGTTTATTATTTCATTTGTTTTTGAGTATAATGCTTTGTCTGTTATTTGTTGGTTTTGTATGGTTTCAAAGTTTATTTTTAAGGTTGCTAATAGACTTCCTAAGTTATCGTGTAGTTCATCTGCTATTTTTTGTCTTTCTTTTTCTTGAACTTCTAGCATTTTGTCAATTTCGTTAAGTTGGTTTTCTTTTAGTCTATTTTCTAATAGGTTTACTTCGATTGTTTTTTGTTGTTCTATTATTTTCTTTTTATTTATGATATTTTTAAATGATAATAATCCTATGAGAATGGATAATAATAGGAGTGTTACAATGATTATAATTGTTATTTTACTTTTGAAGTTTATTTTTTTTAGTGCTTTATTTTCTTTTTCTTTTTCAATTGTTTTGTATTTGGTATCTATTTCAATAATGGCTTTATTTTGTTCTTTCTCGCCTAAAATATCTTGATATACTTTTTGTTTTTCGAGGTATTCTATTGCTTTTTTATAGTCTCCATTTTCTTTGTATGCATTTGCTAAGAATCCGTATATTATTTCTTTGTTTTTGTTTTTAAATTCTTTTACTGGAATTGAATCGGCTTTGTGAAAGCTTTCTATTGCTTTTTCGAATTGTTTTTTTTTGGTAAAAACGACTCCTCTGTTTATGTAGATATATGATTTGTATTCATTTAATGTCTCTTTTTCATAAATTCTCATTGCTTTATCATAGAAAAAGAGGGCTGAATCTAATTTTAATATTTTATCTGAAGCGTATGTTGCTCCGATGTTTTGCATGATTCTTGCACTATAAATAGTGTTTTTTTGTTTGCTATTTTCATGTAGTGCTTTAAAGAAGTATTGTATTGATAATTCTGGGTTTGAGGTGTAAAATGATTTTCCTAATTGCATGTATGCTTCGCTTAGTCTTTTTGAATCATTTGTTTTTTCTGCGTAGTCTAAGAATTCTTTGATATATAAATTGTAGTCTATTTTATTATTGTTTATGGCTAATAATAATGAAACCATTTCAATGTTTATTGTGGCTACTTTGGCTAAACTATCTAATTCTAAATAGTTTTTTTTAGATTTTAAATAGTTTTCATATGCTAGATTATCTTCGTTTATGAGTTTAAAGTAATTGGCTTTTAAATAATTGAAAGTTGCTTTTTGATGTTTATTTAAGGGGATTTTTTCTATTTTTTCAATATTATTTTTTGACGATTCTATGTCTGCTTTGTTTATATTCTCTTTTAGTTTATTTAGTTCTAAATTTTGACTAAACGAAAAAGCAACAATTAAGATTGCTGCTATGGTTAATAGTGTTTTATTTGTGTTTATTATAAGCATCCTTCAAATGTTAATACGCCTCCATTTCCTACTTTTGGTTCTTCTATTAATCCAAAATCGGGAAATTTTGGCAAGCTTTCTTGGAATATTTTTAGTTCTTTTTCAGAGCCATAAAATTCTTCATCATGAAAACACATAAAATAAATGATGTCATCTTTTTCTAATTTTGAAAAGTCTTTCCCATTGTTAAATGGTTTTAGATCGTCTAACTTAATAAGGTTTTTATCTACTTGTATTTTTCCTAGTGGTGAATTTGAATCTCTCAAATCTTTGTTTGATCCTCCTTCTATAATTAAGATTCCTAAAATTCCGTAATGTTTATCATTTGAAATGTTATAATACTTTATGTATTTATACTGTCCGTTTTCTAATGTTTCTGGAAGTGCTGTTCTTACTTCAACTGTTTTTATATCGTTGTTGAAGTTTATTTTTCCGCAAGATTCATACGTTTTCATGTTTTATATTTTTTGATTTCTATAGTGCTAATTTAACACTCTAAAATAAGAATAAAATACCTAACAATGGGGATTTTAAGTATCTGTTTTACGTTTAACTAATTCTTTTTCAAAACTTAAAGAATATAAATTGTTATAGTGTATTTATTATCAAAAAAAACCGTTGGGTGTAATTATTTTTTGATGATTTTTTTTGTTAGTTCGAGTGTTTTTCGATAGAAAATCGTATCGAGAACAAGAAAAATTTCATTAAAAACGGTTCTCGATACATTTTTTGTTCTGTTTTACTGCACAAAAAACACTCAAACTACCGTTTTTAATAATTGCACCCAACGGGTTCAAAATAATATTTTCTGAATAAAAAAAGCCCAATACTAGAAATAAAAATCTAGTATTGGGCTTACTTTATTAACTATTTAAAAAGGTGATTTATTCTATTATTAGCTTTTTTATCACGAATTTGTCTATAGTATTAATGTTTACAAAATATAATCCAGATGTAAAACTAGATGTATTTACTTCAAATGTATTTATTAGGTTTTTATCTTTAGTATAGTACACTAATTTACCTGATGCATCATATATTTTTATGGTTACATTTTCGTTTTCATTCCATTTTAAGTTTACCTTGTTAGTTGCTGGATTTGGGAATAGTGTTATTGTGTTTAATGCATCAAAGTTATCAATACTCAATGCTGTTTCAAAAAGATTTGATTTCCATAATCCTCTTCCAAATGTTCCTGCATATATTTTATTATTTGCTGTGTTTATTTCTAATTCGCTAATTTGTACATTAGGTAAATTGTTGCTAAAAGGTTGCCATTCTGCTAAAGGATCTGCCGTTGCAATATAAAATACACCGTAATTCATTCCTACATATAAGCCTTCTTGTTGATAATTTGTCCATACTAAGGCTAAGGCACTGAAGTTTGGTAAGTTCTTTAAATAGCTTGTCCAGTTTGTTCCTCCATCTGTACTGATATATACTTTCTGATTTCCTGTTGTTGCTATTGCTATTTTGTTAGCGTCTGTAGGATGTATTGCTATTGAATTAATGCTTCCTGCGAAACCGTTTAATGCAACCCAGTTTGTTGCTCCTCCATCAATAGTTTTATATAATGAACCACCTATTGCAACAAACATAATATTGTTATTTGATGGTGCAATTTTTAAATGGTCTAAATTTCCTGCGAATAGTTGAGAAATCGATACCCAGCTATTGCCTCCATTTGTAGATTTATATACTTTATCGTATCCAGAGTATATTGTGTTTTGTACAATTGGGTCTTGTTCAAAAGGAGTAATCCAATTTCCCGATTTATCTTCTGGAGAGGCTAATCCGAAATAAGATGTTCCTTGATTTGTTGATTTGTATAAAGATCCTTGTTGAGTGGTTCCGTATAAGATATTACTATTATTCTTATCCACGAAAGATTCCATTCCGTCTGCTCCTAACCAATCTTTCCAATTTCCTAAACTATTATAAACTGATGATCCATTATCTTGTGATCCTGCACTTATTACTTCAGGGCTTGTTTGACTAACTCCAATTTTGTAAAACTGTTTGATTCCTAGTCCTGTTGATAAATCTGTAAAATAATTGCTATTTACCACTAATGGATTTTCTGCTACAAAGATACCTCCATCGCTTCCAACATATAGTTTTTCTCCTACATATTCCATTATATCAATATCTGCATGACAATATCCTATATTTTGATTTGCAGCGTCTTGAGGAACCCATTGTGATGTAATACTAAAATTTTGACCTCCATTTGTAGATCTCCAAGATAAAATACCTGCTATATGTACATCATTAGCGTCATTAGGATTTACTGCTATATCCATGTCTCTTGGTGCTTGTCCTCTATCGTCATCTGCTAGAGAACTATAACCAAAATAATTTTTGTTACCATGATTTAATTTAACAAATGTATCTCCACTATTTATAGATTTGTAAAATGCTCCAAATTTTCCATTTTTAGCTTCTAGGATATATACTATATTAGGATCATTAGGTGAAACTCCCATCATTTTTGGTCCAGTTGAAAGTGGTAAATTTGACTCAAAACCATTTTCAAAAAGTGTTCCTAATGTTACATCAACAATACTTATATCATCTAGCGTTACTCCTCTACCATAATTTGATTTTCCTTCAAGAGCAACATAGTATTCCGAAGACTGATTTGGTAAATCTATGGTAATATCTTGCCATGTACTTGCTTCTGTAGTATAAGTTGCTAATACTGTCCAAGTTCCTCCTACAGATGTTTTATATAAAACTCTTAACTCATCTATATCGTCATCCCAATTTACATTAGTATAAGAAAACTTAAGTTTTGGAGCTGTAGCTCCTGTTAAATTTACTGCTGGAGGAATTAAACGTGTTACTGGATTAGTAAAATCCGTTATATAAAATAATCCTAAACCATTTCCTGTTTTTGGTGTTACACTATTATCTAAATTTGAAGTAGCAAATTGCCAACTCGTTGCTCCAGATACATATTGTTGTTGATAAACACTTAATACATCATCTTCTGTTGTAAAAGTTACTCCTCCATCTATAGATTTAAAGAATTTACTCCCTGTTGCATAAATAATATTTGTATTTCCTGGTTTAAATTCTACATCATATCCGTTAGTCGCCAAAGGGTGAATTATTGTCCAATTTACTCCCGAATCAGTTGACTTATAGATTCCTCCTCCTTGAACACTACAAAACATTTTTGTGGCATCTGTAGGGTCTATCAATATTTTATTAACATTACCTGAACCTGTGTCTGATAATAAAGTCCATGTGCTTCCTGAATCTGTAGAAGTAAAAATAGTTCCGTTTGAAGATCCCCAAAAATAATTAGTATTATCTAAAGGGTTAATTGTTAAAGAGGAAACGATTAGATTAGACATGTTATCTGTTAAAACAGTCCAGTTTGCTCCTCCATCTATTGTTTTCCATACTCCTCCAGAAGCTCCTCCTACAATAATATGGTTTGCATTATTGCTTTCTACACTAACTGAAGTAATTCTTCCAACTCCTGGATTCCATCCACTAGTATCATCCCAATATGTTGGGCCTAGTTCTTCCCAACCTCCTTGATTGTTTCTTGCTAAAACATTGTTGTTGTTTCTGTATCTATTATACCTTTCTAATTCGCTATAATAAAAATCTGGCGATTTAAGGTGTCCACTCTCGTCCATATTTCTTAATGCGTTGTATTCCCATCTTTTATAGGGTTTATATCCTTTTCCTCTTTCTTTTCCTACAATTGCAAAATGTTCTTCTGCTTTGGCTTGAATTTCTTGAACTGAATACGTTGATTTTATTATCATCTCTTTATATTCCTGAGACCAAGTGGGAAAGGTAAAACAGATGATAAATAGTAAACTAATGTAATAATGTTTCATTTTAAATAGTATTTGGTTAGGGCTTAATTTATTTTTAAAGAAACAAATTTAACCTTTTTTTAACATATAAAGAAAAATCATTTATATTTCTACTTCTACTTATTTTTTGATCATCAAAAAACATGGTTTTGTTGAGTTAACATTAAGTTTACTTTTTAATATTAACGAAACTAAATAGTAATGTTTTCTATATGAAATAATGATTTTTAATTAACCTGCTTACCCTGTTTTAGAAAGTAAGTTTGTAGGATAAACTATTAACATTTTATCCATGAAGTTAAAAATTACTTTTGTATTACTAATCTTTATTTCTCATTTAGTTAGTGCTCAACTTTCAAATGCTGGAGATATTGCATTTATAGGTTTTAATGCTGATGGCGATGATGATATTGCATTTGTTACTTTTAAAGATATTCCTGCAAATTCTACGATTATTTTTTGTGATTCTGAATGGAACGGAACTAGCTTTGGAACAGATGAAGGCGATTTTACTTGGTCTTCTGGAGCAAATAGTATTCCTGCTGGAACGGTTATAAGTATTAATAATATTAGTGCTTCTATTTTGCCTTCTATAGGATCTATTACAGTTAATAATGCTGGTGGAATCTCTGCTACAGCAGATGCTATGTTTGCCTTTTTAGGTACTTCTCCAAGAACGGTAACTACACTGTTAGCTGCTATATCTAATTCATCAACTGGTTTTGGTGATTTAACAAATTCTGGATTAACAATTGGTTCAACAGCTATTTTATTACCTGAAGGAACTGATATAGCTAATTATAATGGTCCAAGAACTGGACTTGCAATGCATGACTATCTAACAGCTATAAATACGATGTCTAATTGGCAAATAGAAAATACAGGTGCTAATGATAGTAATAATGGCACAATTCCCGATTTGCCTTTTAATTCAACAACATTTAATTCAACTGCTTCAGATATATCTTTTTCTACGGAGTTTTCAATTATAGATGAAAGTAATGCTGGTGTTGATGTTGTTATTACATTAACGAATCCGTCAACTGGAACAACTGCTGTAGATGTAATGGTTTCAACAGTATTAGGAACAGCTGCAAATGGTTCTCAATATGTATTTACAAATGAAACGGTTTCTTTTCCTGTAAATTCAACACAACAAACAATTACAATTCCGATAACAAATGACGCTTCTTTTAATGGAGATTCTTATTTTGTCCTAGAGTTAGCAAATGCTGTTGATGGAACTATATCTGGTATTTCTCAAAAAACTATCTATATTTTAGATGATGAAGAGTCTGTTCCTTCTACTTCTACTTCTTTAGATATTAACTACTTATCAAGTTATTTAGTTGATGCGACTGGTTCGGCTGAAATTGTTGCTCATGATCCTGTTTCTCAACGATTATTTGTGATGAATTCTACTGCTTCTAAAATTGAGGTTTTAGATTTTTCAAATGTTTCTGCTATTACGTCTATTCAATCAATCGATTTATCAAGTTATGGAATTGGTGGAACTAGCGTTGCAGTAAAAAACGGTATTGTTGCTGCAACTGTTGAAAGTGCCAATTTTGCCAATGGAAAAGTGATTTTCATGGACATTAATGGAACCATTGGTTCTGTAGTAGAAGTGGGTGTTTTACCTGATATGATTACTTTTTCTCCTGATGGTACAAAGGTTTTAACAGCTAATGAAGGACAACCAAATGATGATTATACAATAGATCCAGAAGGAAGTATTTCGATTATTGATATTTCTTCTGGATTCAATGCTATCCAACAATCTAATGTAACGACATTGAATTTTAATGCTTTTGATAGTCAATTAGCTTCTTTAAAAACAGCAGGTGTTAGAATTTATGGTGTTAATGCTTCTGTTTCAAAAGATGTAGAACCTGAATATATTACTATTGCTGATGATGGTTTAACTGCTTGGGTTACTTTACAAGAAAACAATGCTTTGGCTATTATAAATTTAGTAACAAATGAAATTACTGATATCATTCCTCTCGGATTAAAAGATCATGCTATTTCTGGTAATAAATTAGACACTTCCGATCAATTTGGTACTATTTTTATGAGTAACTGGCCAATAAAAGGTATGTATATGCCTGATGCTATTGCAAATTATACTGTAAATGGTACAACGTATTTAGTAACAGCTAATGAAGGTGATTCTAGAGATTATAATGGCTTATCTGAAGAAACAAGAATAAATAGTAATAGTTATGTTTTAGATGATACTGTTTTTCCTGATGCTTCTTTTTATAAAAACAATAAAAATTTAGGTCGATTAACCGTTACTAATGCTACTGGCGATACAGATGGAGATGGGGACTTTGATGAGATTCATGTTTTTGGAACGCGTTCTTTTAGTATTTGGAATGCTTCAACAGGTGCATTAGTCTATGATAGTGGTTCTGATTTTGAAAAAATTACGGCTGCTGATCCTATTTTTGGTTCTTTTTTCAATGCTAGTAATGATAATAATAACTTGAAAAATAGAAGTGATAATAAAGGTCCTGAACCAGAAGGAATCACAGTTGCTGAAATTAATGGAGCTACTTATGCATTCATCACTTTAGAAAGAATTGGCGGACTTATGACGTATGATATTACAAATCCAATGGCTCCAACATTTGTTTCATACAAAAATAGTAGAAGTACAACTGGTGTTGGTGGTGATCTAGGTCCGGAAGGAATTATTTACATTACTCCTGAAAACAGTCCAAACACTAAAGGATTAGTTATAATGGCAAATGAAGTGAGTGCTACTCTTAGTATTTATGAAATAACAAATGATGTTTTATCTAATCCATCATTTAGTCAAGAAAAAGGTTTTGTAGCTTATCCAAATCCTGTAAAAAATGGAATACTTCATTTTAACCAAACTGTTACTGTAGGTGTATTTGATAGTTTAGGAAGAAAAATAACTGAAAAAGAGAATACAAAATTATTAGAAATGAATTATCCAAAAGGGATATATTTCATTAAAACAAAAGAAGGAATCAGTCAAAAAGTAGTTGTTGAATAATAAAATGTGTTATTGTTGATTCCAAAAAGACCTTCCAAATTGGAAGGTCTTTTGATTTTACATAAAATTATACATAAATAAAATCAACAATATAAATCTTTAAATTTTTAATTATCAATAGGTTTAAATTGAACTCGTTAGGTATAATTAGTTTTTGATTAGCTTTTTTAGCCTAAAAGACATCTCCTGAACTGACATTTCTAATAATTACACCTAACAGCTTATAATTAATAGCTCTGAGATTATAATTAATATCTCTGAGATTATAATTAATATCTCTGAGGTTATATTTAATAGCTCTAAAATTATATTTAATACCTCTGAGATTATATTTAATAGCTTTTAGGTTATAACTAATATAGTTTAGCTATTAATCAAATAAAAAACCTTCCATTTCTGGAAGGTCTTTACTCTATTTTTTGTTCTATTTTCTACAAACTACATATTTCGTCTATACTGTCCTCCTACTTCAAATAATCCTGAAGTAATTTGACCTAGCGTACAGTATTTAGTAGCATCCATTAATAATTCAAAAATGTTTTGATTTTTAATAGCTGCTTCTTGCAATAAGTTAATTTGTTCTTTTACTTTATCAGCATTTCCTTTGTGAAGATTTTCTAATGTTTTTATTTGGAACAACTTTTCTTCTTCTGTTGCACGAATTACTTCTGCTGGAATAACTGTTGGTGAACCTTTAGAACTTAAGAAAGTATTCACACCAATGATTGGGAATTCACCTGTATGCTTCAACGTCTCATAATACAATGATTCTTCTTGGATTTTACTTCTTTGATACATGGTTTCCATTGCTCCAAGAACGCCTCCTCTTTCTGTAATTCTGTCAAATTCTGTTAAAACTGCTTCTTCTACTAAATCGGTTAATTCTTCAATAATAAATGAACCTTGAATTGGGTTTTCGTTTTTCGCTAATCCTAATTCTTTATTGATAATTAACTGAATTGCCATTGCTCTACGTACCGATTCTTCTGTTGGTGTTGTAATTGCTTCGTCATACGCATTTGTATGTAAAGAATTACAGTTATCGTAAATGGCATATAAAGCTTGTAATGTTGTACGAATATCATTAAAGTCAATTTCTTGTGCATGTAAAGAACGTCCTGATGTTTGAATATGGTATTTCAACATTTGCGCTCTTTCATTGGCTCCGTATTTTAATTTTAAGGCTTTTGCCCAAATTTTACGTGCTACACGACCAATTACTGCATATTCTGGATCAATTCCGTTTGAGAAAAAGAACGATAAATTAGGCCCGAAATCGTTGATGTTCATTCCTCTACTTAAGTAATATTCCACATAAGTGAAACCATTTGCTAAAGTAAAAGCCAATTGTGTAATAGGGTTTGCTCCTGCTTCTGCAATGTGATATCCTGAAATGGAAACGGAATAGAAATTACGAACATTTTCTTTAATGAAATATTCTTGAACATCTCCCATTAAACGCAAGGCAAATTCAGTAGAAAAAATACAAGTATTTTGCGCTTGATCTTCTTTTAGAATATCGGCCTGAACTGTTCCACGAACTTGTGCTAATGTTTTTATTTTAATATCATTATATACATCAGCTGGTAATACTTGATCACCTGTAACGCCTAACAACATTAATCCTAAACCATCGTTCCCTTCTGGTAAAGCTCCGTTATAAATAGGTCTTTCTGTACCTTTTGCTGCATAGATTGCTTTGATTTTTGCTTCAACCTCAGCTTCTAATTCATTTTCTTTAATATATTTTTCACAGTTTTGATCAATTGCAGCATTCATAAAGAAACCAAGCAACATAGGTGCTGGTCCATTAATCGTCATGGAAACCGAAGTGGCTGGATGACTTAAATCGAAACCAGAATATAATTTCTTAGCATCATCTAAACAGCAGATTGAAACTCCTGCATTTCCAATTTTACCATAGATATCGGGTCTATGATCTGGATCGTTTCCGTATAAGGTAACAGAATCAAATGCTGTTGATAAACGTTTTGCTGGCATTCCTAATGAAACATAGTGAAAACGTCTGTTTGTTCTTTCTGGACCTCCTTCTCCTGCAAACATACGTGTTGGATCTTCTCCTTCACGCTTAAATGGATACAATCCTGATGCAAAAGGGAATTCTCCTGGTACATTTTCTTGTAAATTCCAACGTAAAATATCACCCCAAGCTTGATACTTTGGTAAGGCAATTTTAGGAATTTGTGAATGTGAAAGTGATTCTGTATGGGTTTGAATTTTTATCTCCTTATCACGAACTTTAAAGCTGTAAATTGGATTTTTGTATTTGTTTACTTTTTCGTCCCAAGTTTGAATGATTAACCAATTGAATGGATCTAAGTTCATTTTTACTCGGTCAAATTCTTTTACTAATAATGAAACGAATTCTTTGTTTGAATCATTAATTTGCAAGGATTCTTCAATGATTCCAGCTTTGTCAATTTGAGGAAAGTTTCCTTGAACTGATTCAATTGTTTTGAAAATTCCGTATAATTTTTGTGCTACTTCAACTTGCGTTAAAACGGTTTCGTCATATTTACGATTGTTTTCTGCAATTTCAGATAAGTAACGTGTTCTATGAGGTGGAATCACAAAGATTTTTTCACTCATTTCACGCGTAATTTCAAATGTAGACTTTAAATCTGATTCTGTTTTTTCTACAATTTTGTCCATTATAGATTTGTACAACGTATTCATTCCTGGATCGTTGAATTGCGAAGCAATGGTTCCGAAAACAGGCATTTCATCTGGATTTACATCCCAAAGATTGTGATTGCGTTGGTATTGTTTTTTCACATCGCGAATAGCATCTAAAGCTCCTCGTTTGTCAAATTTGTTTAACGCTACTAAATCGGCAAAATCTAACATGTCGATTTTCTCTAATTGTGTTGCTGCACCAAATTCTGGTGTCATTACATATAAAGAAACATCAGAATGATCCATAATTTCAGTATCCGATTGACCAATTCCAGAAGTTTCTAATACAATTAAATCATATTTAGCTGCTTTTAATACTTGAATGGCTTCCGCTACATATTTTGATAAAGCTAAGTTAGATTGACGTGTAGCCAACGAACGCATATACACTCTAGAATTGTTAATGGCATTCATACGAATTCTATCTCCTAAAAGTGCTCCTCCTGTTTTACGTTTTGAAGGATCGACTGAAATTAATCCGATTGTTTTCTCTGGAAAATCGATTAAAAAACGACGTACTAATTCATCTACTAAAGATGATTTTCCTGCTCCACCTGTTCCTGTGATTCCAAGAACTGGAATTTTAGAGGTTTCGTTTTCTTTGTGTATTTTATCTAGTGTTTCTTTTGCTATTTCTGGGAAATTCTCGGCTGCTGAAATAACACGTGCAATTTCTCTTGGATTTTTATTTTCTAAATGATTTGCTTCTCCATTTAATACATTTCCAATAGGAAAATCAGAACGTTTTACTAAATCATTAATCATCCCTTGAAGTCCCATTGCACGGCCATCATCTGGAGAATATACTTTTTCTATTCCATAAGCATGTAGTTCTTCTATTTCTACAGGAAGAATTACTCCTCCACCACCTGCGAATATTTTAATATGACTTGCTCCTTTTTCGTTAAGTAAATCAAACATATATTTTAAATATTCTGTATGCCCTCCTTGATAAGAAGTCATTGCAATGGCATTCGCATCTTCTTGAATTGCTGTATTTACTACTTCTTCTACGCTTCTATCGTGTCCTAGATGAATTACTTCACAACCAGTAGATTGAATAATTCTTCTCATTATATTAATAGCTGCATCATGTCCGTCAAAGAGAGAAGCGGCAGTAACAATTCTTACTTTATTATTAGGAATATAAGGTTGTTGTTGTTCCATTTCTAATTATATATCAAATTATGTAGCGCAATTTACGAATTTAATAAATTTTCAACACGTTTATTTTGTAGATTTTATCTGTTTTTAAAAAAAGGCATTATCTTTGATCTCTTAGAAAGAAATATTAAAATATTATGAAGAAAATTGTATTAAGCGTTTTTGCTTTCACATTATTTAGTTGTGCTGAATTACAACAAGTTGTTGACCAATTACCTCAAGGTACTCCTGGATTAAGTCAATTAGATATTGCTAATGGATTGAAGGAAGCTTTGGACAAAGGAATTGATAAACAAGTATCTAAATTAACAGCTACTGATGGTTTTTTTAAAAATGAAGCGGTTAAAATATTACTTCCTGAGGAATTAAAAAAGGTAGATAAAGGATTGCGTGACATTGGTTTATCTAGTCTAGCAGATGAAGGATTAAAGGTTATTAATAGAGCTGCTGAAGATGCTGTAAAAGAGGCTACTCCTATTTTTGTTGACGCTGTGAAACAAATGACTTTTAATGATGCTAAAAATATTTTAATGGGTGATAATTCTGCGGCAACTAGTTATTTACAAAATTCTACTTCTACTGCTTTGTATGGAAAGTTTAATCCGGTGATTAAAAATTCGTTTGCTAAAGTAGGTGCTGATAAGGTGTGGACTAATATTATTACAAAGTATAATAGTATTCCTTTTGTAAGTAAAGTAAATCCTGATATTACAGATTATACTACTAATAAAGCAATGGAAGGTGTTTTTAAAATGATTGCTGTTGAAGAACAAAATATTAGAACTAATTTTAGCTCAAGAAGCTCTGATTTATTAAAGAAGGTTTTTGCTTTACAGGATAAAAAATAATAACGTTAAAAACTTTAATATACTATAACATATATATAACAAATTGTTAACATGAGTTAGCTTAAAATAGTCGGATATTTGTACTGTTAATATATCATATATTTGGATTAAGGTTAGTTAAAAAAATTACCACGTCTTTAGGACGTGGTTTTTTTATGTGATAAATCTTCTAATGACTATTATTTTATCTTATTTTACTATGTAGTAATTTAAAATAATCAAATGCTTTTACTAGTCTACTTCCATACCAAGAGAACATTTCTCCATCTACAAAAATAGTTTTAGCATGATGGCTGAATCTACCTATTTCAAAAGCGTGTTCGTCTTTAAACGGAAATGGTTCTGAAGATAATAGTACATAATCTGGATCACCTTCTAATCTCATTTTTTTCAATTCTATTTCTGGGTAGCGACCTTCTTTATCTTCGTATATATTTTTAAAATGATTTATTCTTAACAATTCATTAATAAAGTTATTATTTCCTGCTACCATATAGGGATTTGCCCAAATGAAATATGCTGCTTTTTTTAATGGTATATCTTTTATGAAGTTTTTAAAATCGTTGTGCGCAAAATTAATTTTATCAATCCATTTTTGAGCGTTGGTCCTTTTATTGAAAATTTCTCCAAAATCTTGAATCATTTTGTTATTGTCTTCAATAGTGTAAATATCTGTAACCCAAACTGGACAAATTTTACTTAATTCTTCAACTATTTCTTTTGTGTTTTCTTCTTTATTGGCAATTATGATATCGGGTTGAAGTTCTTTTATTTTGTCAAAATTTACTTTTTTAGTTCCTCCTATTCTTTTTTTAGTCGATTTTAAATAATAAGGATGAATACAAAATTTTGTAATTCCTACAATTGATTCTTCTAATCCTAAATCAACCAATAGTTCTGTTTGTGAAGGAACTAATGAAATAATTCGTTTTGGTGTTGCTTCAAAAGTATGATTTACGCCAAGTTGATCTATTAATTGTCTCATTTTTTTAATTAATTTTTATCTAAAAACTTAGCTATTCTTTTGTTATTAGTTAAGAACAAGTATCCTAAAATAATACTTAATCCGTCTGTTATTAGTGCCAAATAATCAATTTCATTATTGGCTATAACATAGGTACTAACTTCTTTTTTAAATATATTAAGAATACTAAATAAAAAGCTTGGTAATGAGTTAGCAATCAATAATAGTGAAATCATTGAAACAGAAATCAAAATAATTGAATATGAATTTAAATTACCAAATATAATTTTATCATCATCAAAATTCTTATCTAACTTTAATATTTTAATGATTAAATCTGTATTAAAAACAGAGAATAAAAACAAAGCTATAATCAATAATAAACTACCTAGAACCATTAAAAAATAGGATAAATCAAAACCATACAAATAAGTAGAAAATACTTGAGGTACAAAATAAAACAAAACAGTTACTAAATTATATAATCCGAAAACCTTGATTAATAATCTAAAGAAATCTTTTTTTGTCATTCTTTTATTGGGTTAGGATTTGCTCCATTTCGTTTTGCAATTTCAGTGCTTCTATTCTGGCTTTCTGAGCAAAATCAACACCATTTGAAGCATATATAATCCCTCTTGAAGAATTGATAAGTAATCCTATGTTTTTGTTCATTCCATATTTACAAACTTCTGATAAACTTCCTCCTTGTGCTCCTACTCCTGGAACTAAAAGAAAACTATCTGGTACAATTTTTCTAATTTCAGTAAAATATTCTGCTTTGGTAGCTCCTACAACATACATTAATTTTTCAGAATTTTTCCATGTTTTTGATGTTTCTAAAACGGTTTTATATAATTCTTTAGTTTCTCCATGGATTCCTTCTGTTTGAAGAGTTTGAAAATCAAAAGCGCCTTCATTTGATGTTAATGCTAACATAATAGTATGTTTTCCTTCAAATGCTAAAAATGGTTCTACAGAATCTTTTCCCATATAAGGTGCAACTGTAACCGAATCAAAATCTAGGTCTTCAAAAAATGCTTTTGCATACATTGATGAAGTGTTTCCTATATCGCCACGTTTTGCATCGGCAATTGTAAATATTTCAGGATGTTTTTCATTAATATATTCAATTGTTTTTTGAAGTGATTTCCATCCTTTTATTCCATACGCTTCATAAAATGCTGTATTGGGTTTATAGGATACACACAAGTCGTGTGTGGCATCAATAATGGATTTATTAAATTCAAAAATAGGATCTTCTGTTTCTAAAAGGTGTTGCGGAATTTTATTCAGATCAACATCAAGTCCAATACATAAAAACGATTTTTTAGACTCAATTTGGTTAATTAGTTGTTGTGTTGTCATTGTTTTTGCTTTACAAAGTGCAAAGTTACAAAGTTTAAACGTCTTAACTAAATATTGTATAAATATCTATTGAAATTTTGTAACATGTTTTGTTCTTGCTTACAATACATTTGAATTATCAAAGCCTTAGATTATGAAAACAATATGTATTATTCAAAACACTTTTATTTCTGCTTTCAAATTATTCACATCGACTTGTACTAATGACTTAGTTGTACATGCGAAACAGGTAAATTATTTTGAAATGTTTCTTATTGCTTTTGCAATTGAATTAAAAACTAGTGTAAGTTCTAATTTAAATTATAGTGTATCATTCCTTAAAATTTTACAATGAGTTAAAAATTGGAAATATTTCATTTCTATATTTATACTTTTTTTCATTTAATAATTAATATAAATTAAAACTAAGATGAAATAAAAGAGAAATATTACGTTTTTAATTCAATTAAACGAACTAGAGTATTAGTAACAATTCATTATCTTTACCATTAAACACTCATTTATGAAACTTTTTTTAAAAATTGACACTGCTTTTTTAGCTAAAAAAATTCTAGAAGAAAAACTTAATACGTTTAATATTAAATATACTTTAGTTAACTTAAATGAAGTTCTTTTTTTAGAAAATATTTCATCTGAAAAATATGATGCTATCTCTTTAATTTTAAAGGAATATGGTTTTGAAATTATTGAAAATCAAAAAAATATAATTGTTCAAAAGATTAAAGATGCTATTGTTGAAATGATTTTTAATGAAGAAGTTCCTAATGTAAAAAGTTCAGTGTATTTAGCCGAGAAATTAGATCATAGCTATGGTTATTTATCAAATTTGTTTTCTGAAATAACTTATACTTCTATTGAAAATTTTATTATCATTCAAAAAATAGAATATGCAAAACAGCTAATTACAAATAATAATTTAACTTTGACTGAAATCGCTTTTAAATTAAACTATTCTAGTGTTGCACATTTAAGTACACAATTTAAAAACACTACTGGAATAACTCCGTCAGCGTTTCAAAGAATTATAACAAAACGACGCGAAATTACAACTCAAAACATTAATTAATTCCATTATTTTATATGCAAAAAGATTTTATTCTAATAACATTAGCCGATGATGATGAAGATGATAGACTGTTCTTTACTGATGCTTTCGATGAATTAAAAATTAATACTGTTGTTAACACAGTAAATAATGGTGTACAATTGATGGATTTTCTTAATAATCCTGAAAGTGTTTTGCCAAATATCATTTTTCTCGATTTAAATATGCCTATAAAATCTGGTATTGATTGTTTAAAAGAAATTAAACAAAATGATAGGTTTAAAGATATTGCCATTGCTATTTATTCTACTTCTTCTTCTGATGAAGATGTGGAAAATACTTTTGTATTAGGCGCAAATATTTATATTAAGAAACCAAGCGATTTTAATACTTTAAAGAAGGTTTTAAATGAAGTTGTAACATTGAATTGGCAATATCACACATCTGGATTAAATAAAGAAAATTTTTTATTACGAATATTATAATGTTCCAATCAAAATTCTTCAAATCAATCGCTTTTATTAGAGCTGTTTTTCTAATTGCTCTATTTATTCTAATTCTTTTAGCTTCTATTACGTATAGACATATTAAAGATTTAGACAAAACCAGTGCTGTTTTGATGAATACTTATGAAATTTCATTAGAATTAGAACAGTTAATGTCTTATATAAAAGATGCTGAAACAGGTCATAGAGGTTTTGTAATAACAGGTGGAGATTCTATTTATCTTGATCCTTATATTAATGCTCGAAACAATATTAATATTTCTTTTGAAATATTAAACAATAGCACAAAAAACAACCAAAATCAGCAAAAACACTTAAAAAAAATATACAATCTTGTTGATAAACGATTCTCTTATTTTAAGAAAGATTTTAAAACACAAAGAGAATTTAATACTATTTTTAAAGAAGGCAAAGTTGTAATGGATTCTATTAGACGTGAAGTTAGTAAAATGATTACATTAGAAAACAAGCTTTTATATGTTCATGAGAAAATTTACAAATACAATAATTCAAATACTCCTTTAATCATATTTTCATCATTTTTAATTTCAATTCTTATTTTAGTTTTAGGTTATTTACGAATTATTAAAAACTATAAATCACTTATAAAGCAAAATATTGAACTTAAAATTTTCGACGAATCAAGTAGACAAGCAGAAATTTTAGGAAATTATGGAAGTTGGGTACTCAATTTTGAAAACCACCAATTTTCTTATTCTGATAATAAATTTCGTCTCTTAGGCTGTGAACCGCAATCTTTTAATCCTACAATAGCTAATTTATTAGAGTTTGTTCATCCAGATGATAAACATATTTTAATTGAAGCTAATGATAGCATTCTAAAAGATGAATCATTACCATTAATTCATTATCGAATTATTCGTAAAAACAATAATGAAATACGACATTTCAGAACAATTGGTAAAATATTTATTGATAGTTTAGGTCATAAAAATATGATTGGAACAACTCAAGATATTACTGATGATTTTAATAAAAAAGAACTAATTAAACAACGTAATAAAGAACTGGAGCAAAATAATAAAGAACTTAATGAATTTAATCAAGTAGCCAGTCATGATTTACAAGAGCCTTTGCGAAAAATTCAGACTTTTATTTCTAGAATTTCAGAAAAAGAACAAGATAGCTTATCCGAATCTGGCAAAATATACTTTGAAAAAATAAAACAGGCTTCTAGTAGAATGCGTGTTTTAATTGATGATTTATTACAATATTCCAGAACTAATCGTTCTGAAAAGGTCTTTAGCAAAATTAATCTTAATGAAATAGCTGAAGAAAGTAAAATAGAATTATCTGAAAGCATCGAAGAGCAAAAAGCGACTATTAACATTGGAAAATTACACACAATTAAAGCGGTAAAATTTCAATTACAACAATTGTTTATTAATATTATTGGCAACTCTTTAAAATATGCGAAAAAGGATGTTCCTCCAATAATAACAATACGTTCTAAAAAGGTAAAAGCCATAAACGAACCTTTACTTAATGACTCATCAAATAAAGAGTATATCAAAATTATATTTACTGATAACGGATTAGGTTTTGATCAAGCTTATGCACACAAAATATTCCTATTATTTAATAGATTACATAGTAAAAATGAATTTCCAGGAACTGGTGTTGGTTTAGCAATTTGTAAAAAAATTGTCGAAAATCATAAAGGTTACATTTTTGCAGAAGGTGTTCTAAATGAAGGCGCTACGTTTATTATTTATCTTCCTAAATAAAAATTATATTAGAGTTTGAAATATTCCAATTAATTCAATCTTTTTTTTCAATATTTATTTATAGAGAAACATTTATATTAAAATTATATAACACTTAAGGAAAGTTATATAACATCTTTTCAAACCGTTTTTTAGAACTTTGTTTCGTAATAAATATAAAATAAAAATGAAAAAGCTAAAAATCAGAATCTTTTCATTTTACTTAGCTTTAACTTTACTAGCCTTTTTTAGTGTAGCATCATGTGTAAAGAAAAGTAATGACGAAAACAAATCTATACTTGAATTAATTAATCAAAATATTGATACTAAAATTGATTCTCAAATACTAACTGAAGTTGTTGAATCTAATTTAAAAGTAATTGAATTATCTAGCATTGCTCAAACTAAAGATTTAAATACTACAACAAAACATTTATTAAAAGACATAGAAAAGCAACATATTGAAATTAAAAAATCGATAAAAAAAATTGCAAAAGAAAATTTAATTATAATTCCAGATACACTTTATGATATCAATGAAGAATTAGATACAATAACTGAAAATACAAATCGTGATTATATTTATTTATCTGAATTAGAAAGTTCATTAAAAGAAGAAATCAATACGTTTGAGACAATTACAAAATCATCATCAAACATAGATTTAAAAGTTTTTTCAGTAAAAACAATTGCAATACTAAATAAGAATCTGAAAAAAATAGAACAGAGACTTGAATAAATATAACCTAAAATCTTAATAAACTCCTTTCTTACAAGGAGTTTTTTTATGTCTAATATAAGAGATGTGGGAATTGTATAAATCTCTCTTATTATCATGTAACACAAAAGCTTTAGATAAGTTGCACCTTTGTAATGTAGTATAAGAAAAGCTACAAAAACAAATTATAGTAACTTAAAAAAAAATCAAACAAAATGAAGAAATTATTTTTAACAGGAATGGCTTGTGTTGCATTTTTAAATGTTACCAATGCGCAAACAAAAAATCCTTCAGTAGGAATTAAAGGTGGTGTAAATTTTACTAATTTATATGCGGAAGAAGTTGACGACAATAATATTTTAACCAGTTTTAATCTGGGTCTTTATGCAAATTTACCTGTTTCAGATGCGGTATCTATTCAACCAGAGTTTAACTTCTCTAGAAAAGGAGCCGAATTGGTTTATGACAATGCATTCGCATCTGGTACATCTCGATTAAAATTAAACTATTTAGAAGTACCTCTTTTATTAAAATTAAACGTAACCCGAAACTTCAATCTTCATTTTGGACCTTATGTCGCTTACTTAATTGATGGAAAAGCAACAAACGAAACAAGTAATGGCGTTTTTGACTTTGAAGAGAACATTAGTAATGACGATTTAAACAAATTTGATTACGGTTTATCTGGTGGAGTTGGATTTGACTTTGAATCTGCTTCAATAGGTGTTCGATACAACTATGGTTTACAAACTATTGGTAAAGAACAATCTTTTGGTGGAACAACTTACACTTTTCCAGATGCAAAAAATAGTGCACTTAGTTTGTATGTAGGTTTTCGTCTATAAAAAACAATAGTAACATTTAAAAAGTAACATCATGGGAAACATTTTGTATCTGGTCGCTGTGGTATTGGTAATATTATGGGCCTTAGGATTATATGTAGGAAGTTTTGGAAATCTAATTCATATCCTACTTGTTATAGCAGTAATAGCAGTATTATTAAAAATAATTAAAAAAAGTAAGAATATTTAAAAAATAAAAAATTATGAAAACAAGTAATGTAGTATTAGGAGTAATTGGAGGATTAGCAGCAGGAGCTGTATTAGGCGTACTTTTTGCTCCAGACAAAGGAAAAAACACAAGAAAAAAAATCAAAGACAAGTCAAAAGATTTGAAAGATAATCTAAAAGAAGATTTTGATTCTTTCCTGCTTGAAATGGAAGAAAAATATCAGTCTGTTTCAGAAAATGCAAAGTCAATTATAGAAGAAGGAAAGTCAAGAATAGAGAGCGAACTTAAAAAAATGCAATAATGAAAACAAAAATAGAAGATAAAGCTACTGCAATAGAGAATCTATTTGAAAAAGCAGAAAACTATACCAAAACAAGTGTTGAGCTTATAAAACTAAGCGCAATTGAAAAAATTTCAGAAGCAATATCCGTTTTAGTATCACACATTGCAATTATAGTTTTAGTAGCCTTCTTTCTATTTTTTATCAATATTGGCATAAGCCTATGGATTGGAAAATTAATTGGTGAATATTACATCGGTTTCTTAATTGTTTCATTTGTTTATTTACTCTTAGGATTACTTATATATAAGTATAAGAAGAAAACTATTGAGAATCCAATAAACGAATTAATGATAAATACTTTGCTAAAAAATAAACTTGAAGAAAATGAAAAAGAAAGATAAAAGAGTTCAACTAGCAAATAGAATTGAACTTTTAAAAGCAAAGCAAGAAACCGATTTTATTATATTAAAAAATCAGTTTGAAATAACATACGAAAGCCTAAAACCTATAAACCTGATTAAAGAAACGTTCAACGAAATAAAACACGATTCGGAAATCAAAACAAATATTTTTAAAACATCATTAGGAATTTTAGGTGGTTATATATCCAAGAAAGTACTTTTTGGGAATTCAAATAATCCATTTAAAAAAATATCAGGAAATGTTCTACAATATATAATAACAAATCTGATAACAAATAAAGTCGAAAATAAATAGTAATGTAATCATGAAAAAATTAATTAAAAGCATTCTAGTAATAATGCTAGTATTCATTGGAACTTCAAAATCATTTTCACAAAAGAGTACTTCTGGAAGTTATGATCAAAAATTTAAATTAGGTTTTGGTTTAACTGCTGGTTATCCATTTAGTGAACCATACGATTTAAATATTGGTGGAGACGTTCGTTTACAATATGATTTTTCTAAAGTCTATTCTCTAACCTTAACAACAGGTTTCAACAATTTATTTGTAAGTGGCGATGATAATGATTTAGGATATATTCCTGTAAAAGCTGGATTTAAAGCCTTTATTTTTAAAGATCAGTTCTATGTAATGGGAGAAGCAGGAGCTGCTTTTGCTGTAACAAATGATTATAATAAAACATCATTATTGCTAAGCCCAACTTTTGGTTATGCAACAAAATACATTGATATAAGTGTTCGATATGAATATTTACCTGATTTTCCAACAATCAGTAACAATACATTAGATAAAGGATTAGGACAAATTGCACTTCGATTAGCTTACGGATTTAAACTTTAATAGCTAATTTAAAATTATATAACATTCTAAGAATATTATGTAACATAAAAGTTTAACAACCACAATATCTTTACAAAAGAAATACTAACAATTAAAATTTAAAAACATGAAAAATTTAAAAGTAATATTAGGATTTGCAATAATTGCAATTGGAATAACCTCTTGTAAAAATGAAAAACAGGAAATAGCACAAAATAAAATAGATGAGTATATAATGTATGTAGATTCTATTAGTGCAATTGAAACAAGCGAAACAATTCAAGATTGGGATAAAATTCAAGCAAACTATGACGTTAAAAAAATGAATGCCGAAAATGCAACAAGTGAGCTAGAAAATAAATCAGATGTTGAAGCAACTTTAAATGAATCAACTTTAAAGTATGAGGAATACAAAGCTAAAGCAATAATGAACAAAGCCGAAATAGAAGAAGAAAACTTCAAAAAATCATTATTTGGAGAAGAAATAATAGGCAAAGACAAAACATTTAGCTGGGTAAATAAAGATAATATTGCCGCAATCTACGAACGTTTTGTTACTACAGTTGATAAAAACAAAGATTCTTATTCTAGAGAAGATTGGGATGAAATTAAGTTATTATATGAAGCTTTAGATACTAGAAAGAATACAGTAGAGAATGAAGGTTTATCTTCTGAAGACAATAAAAAGATTGCCGCTTTAAAAATAAAATTTGCTCCAATGTATACTGTTAATAGAATGGGTGCAAAATCAGATGAAAACGCTGAAGCAAAAGAGTAAAAGTTAGTAATATGTGATTGGTTTAGTTTTGATTGACAAAAAACAGCGAGAAAATTCTCGCTGTTTTTATTTTTAATTATTCTTACTTCCTTTATAAATAGGAATTTTTAATCCTACATGAACATCTATTGCATCCGTCTCGTCAAATAAAGCAGAAACAACCGAACCTGAACCAATTAATAATGGTCCTGCTCTAAAACCAAAACCTGCTTGAAATCCTGAATTCTGAACACTACTTAAAGGAGCATATATACTCAACCATTTAGTTTCAAATCTTGGTGTTAAAGAAAAAGTATTATTTACAAAATTTGAATTTGTATTATCAACACTTATAAGGTTTAAATCCGAATTTAAATTTAAAAAGAATTTCTTACTCAAATGCCAATCTGCATTTAAATGCAAAGTACTTGGTAATGAAACGTTAAATGATTTACTTTCACTTATTCTTGTATAATATGAATCAAAATCATCATTTAGAGCAAACTCTGCATCTGTGTATGAAGCATTGGCATCATAATATACCTTTGTAGCATTTTTATATTTAAGCTTTCCTAAATCAGTAACCGATAATCCAAATTTCAATAAATAATCATCAAAATCCTTCGATTTCAGTTCGTATGTAACACCTAGATCTACTCCAAAACCAGATCCTCTATTGTCAAATGGATCATCAAAATCATTTAAACTACTAATATTTCCTGTTTCTATATTTCCTGTTGTAGTGGTTCTATCTGTTACATCCAAACCTGTATAATCATAATTAACAGATAAATTTCTAGCTTTTATATAACCCGATGATATTCCATTTAAATACTTAATTGATATTCCTCCTTTTAAACTATGAGTATCATTATCAATTAAAACCCTAGCATAACTCAATCCATACTCAATCCAAGCATTTGAAGCTCCACTAAAATTTTGATTTTCAAAATAAAAGTCTTCATTAACCTCATCTTGAATTTGATTTAAAAACAAACCACTTATCTTACTCACATGAGTAATGGCTCTTACTCTTGAAAAGAAAGCAACTGCACTTTTATCATTAATATTCACCATAAAAGAAGGTCCTAGAGCATCAATATTAGTATAAAAATTATTATTTGCCTTTGGGTGTTTTGTTGATTGTTTTTCAAAATCATAATCATTTGATAGTAAATCTCCTAATTTCACAGAATAGTAATCGTTTCCAGCAAATAAACTAGCTGATGATAAATTAATATCTGTTTTAAAACGAGAATTTATAATATTTGCAGGATTAGAAATAACACTATTTATTCCTGAATAATTATCATATTGGGTTCCAAAAAAAGATTGTGAATAACCATAAAAACTCGTAATAGAAACAATAAATACAAATAAACATTTTTTCATATCATAAATATTTTTTAAAACAAAAAAGGTTATAAACTAAACGTTTATAACCTCAAAAATACTGTATTTTATTTTAAAAAACTTCTGATTCTTTTAATTTTTCAGTATTAGCAACAAGCTGTAATTCTTCAACAATTTTTTGAATATCACCATTCATAATATTACCCAAATCATACAATGTTAAACCAATTCTATGATCTGTTACACGACCTTGAGCATAATTATAAGTTCTAATTTTTGCAGAGCGGTCACCACTACTCACTTGCGATGTTCTCTTCGTAGCATCTTCAGCTTCTTTTTTAGCTAACTCCATTTCATATAAACGAGAACGAAGTACATTTAATGCTTTGTCTTTGTTTTTATGTTGCGATTTTTGATCCTGACATTGTGCTACTAAACCAGTTGGAATATGCGTTAAACGCACTGCTGATTTTGTAGTATTTACAGATTGTCCTCCTGGTCCTGATGAACAGAAAAAATCTACACGAACATCATTCATATCAATTTGCACATCAAATTCTTCTGCTTCTGGTAATACCATAACAGTAGCGGCTGATGTATGAACACGTCCTTGTGTTTCTGTTTGAGGAACACGTTGAACACGATGAACACCTGCTTCAAACTTTAAAGTTCCATAAACATCTTCCCCTGTTACTTCAAAAATAACCTCTTTAAATCCTCCTGAAGTTCCTTCATTCATATCTACAACAGAAGTTCTCCAGTTTCTAGATTCGCAATATTTAGTATACATTCTATATAAATCACCTGCAAAAATAGAAGCCTCATCTCCTCCTGTACCAGCACGAATTTCAACCATTACATTCTTAGCATCTTCAGGATCTTTAGGAATCAACATAAATTTAATTTCCTCTTCTAATTGTGGCAAACGCTCTTTTGCTTCTTCAAGTTGCATTTTAGCCATTTCAACCATTTCAGCATCAGATCCATCTGCAATAATCTCATTAGCTTCTTTAATATTACCATCAAGAACTATATATTCTTCACGTTTTTCAACTAATCCTTTAAGGTCTTTATATTCTTTATTTAATTGTACATAACGCTTCTGATCAGCAATAACATCAGGCTGAATAATCAAATCCGATATCTCGTCAAAACGTTGCTTTACATATTGTAATCTATCTAACATAGCTGTCATTTATTTTGGATTGCAAAGTTAACAAAAATAGTAATTACTTGTTTATGCTTAATTTATAGTTTTTACTACTTATTAATCAAATAGTTACTTTATTTTATTTAAAATTAGTCTAAATAAGTTTTGAGAATATCGAGAAACTATTTATTTTTGCTCTACTATTTTAATTAAATCTAAATAAAAATGTATAAAACACTATTAACCCTATCTGCTTTTATAGTGCTTCAAACAATAAATGCACAAGAGAAAAAAAATCGTGAAACAGATACGATTAAACAACTCAAAGAAGTAATTATAGAAGGTAAAAAAGAGATCAAATACACAAAGGAAACTAGTTCAACTGTTTCAAAAATGAACTTAAAAGAATTAGAAAATCCACAAGTTTATAATTCTATCTCTGCTGCTTTGCTAAAAGACCAAGTTGCTACAAATTTTAATGACGCTATAAAAAATGCAACCGGAATAACTAGGGTTTGGGAATCAACCGGTCGTGGTGGCGACGGTGGTGAATTTTACACAATGAGAGGATTTAGCGTTCAACCTACAATGGTTAACGGTTTTCCTGCACTTAATAATGGAATCATTGATCCTGCAAATATTGAAAGTATAGAAGTTATAAAAGGTCCTTCAGGAACATTATTTGGAAGTAGTTTAATTTCTTATGGTGGTTTAATTAATATTGTGACTAAAAAACCTAAACACCTTTTTGGAGGTGAAATAGGATACAATTCTGGAACTTATGGATCAGATAGAGTAACTGTAGATATAAATACACCTCTTAATGAAGAAAAAAATGTTTTATTAAGAGTAAATGCAGCTTATCAAAAGCAGAATTCATTTCAAGATGCAGGATTTAATAAATCATTCTTTATTGCTCCATCTTTAAACTATATTGTAAATGATAAACTCTCTTTTTTAATTAATACTGAATTTACACAAAGAGAATCTGCAAATGCACCAATGCTTTTCTTAAGTAGATATGCTCCACTTTCTTTTAATGACATTTCTTTATTCGAAAAAAATTATAAGAAATCGTTTACTTCAAATGAATTAACAATTAGCAATCCTACTTTTAGTATTCAGGCACAAATGGTATATAAATTATCTAAAAATTGGACTTCACAAACCGTTCTTTCAAGAGGAAACACTAAAACTGATGGTTATTATTCATATTTATTTGATGCTTCAAACGGAACTGCTTTTGGAAGATCAATATCTAAAAGAAATGGAGAAACTTATACAACAGATATTCAACAAAACTTCATAGGAGACTTTAAAATTGGGAAATTTAGAAATAGATTAGTTGCTGGATTAGATTATTATAAATCGAGCATTAAAAACGGAAGCACAGGTTGGGTTTCTAACGGTGCTGTTACACTTCATGATGGAAATGATACTGGTGATTTAACTAGAGCTGGTGTTGACAACTTATTAATAGATTCTTTTGATGGAAATTCTAATGCAGAAAATGAAGTCTATAGCGCTTACGTTTCTGATTTAATAAATATTACTCAAAAACTATCTGTAATGGCTAGTGTTAGAATAGATCATTTCAAAGGGAAAACAGCTTATTTTATTGATGAAGAAGTAAATGGACAAACTGCAATATCTCCAAAATTTGGTTTAGTTTATCAACCTGTTTTAGACAAAGTTTCCCTTTTTGCGAACTACATGAACGGGTTTACAAACATATCTCCTAAAGAAGTTTCAAACATTGATGGTTCAAATCCTAGATTAAAAACTTTTGATCCAGAACATGCAAATCAAATTGAAGTAGGTGTAAAAACAAATTTATTAAAAGATAAAATTTCAGCTACAGTAAGTTATTACAATATTAATGTAAAAGATAGAGTAATGACCGATCCTGATAATATTAACAATTCCATTCAAGGTGAAGAGATTGAAAGTAAAGGTGTAGAAGTAAGTATCATTGCAAATCCAATTGATGGTTTAAATATGATTTTAGGAATTAGTAATAACAAAGCAAAATATACAAAAGGAAATCTTGCTGATGGATATGTTGGACTTAGACCTGAAGAATCCGGACCTGAAACCTTAATAAATTTTTGGGCAAGTTATACTATTACAAAAGGAACTTTAAAAGGATTTGGATTTGGTTTAGGTCAAAACCATGCCAGCAAAAACAAAACTTTAAATAGAGCAAACATTGGAACTTTTGAAATACCAAGTTATACCATTTTAAATTCGGCTTTATCGTATGATTCTAATCAGTTTAATATAACATTAAAATTAAACAATATTCTTAATGAAAAATATTATTCAGGTTGGTCAACCGTTACGCCTCAACAGTTACGAACATTAACAGCAGGGTTAACCTATAAATTTTAATTTATTTTAGTTTTAATCAAACTCCTCATTTTAGATGAGGAGTTTTTATCGTTTAAAAATGAAAAAGAAAAATCTTAAAAAAATCATCAGACAAATTCATCTTTGGCTTGGATTAGCATCGGGGATTATTGTTTTTATAATAGCAGTAACTGGTTGTTTATATGCTTTTCAAGAAGAAATTTTAAATCTTACCGAAGATTATCGCTTTGTAGAAAAACAAAACAAACCATATATTCTTCCATCTCAAATAGAAAAAATCGCAAAACAAGAACTTCCTAATAAACATTTGCACGCCATTCAATATAGAGAATCAAATGTTGCTGCCGAAGCTATTTTTTACAATGAAGATCCTCTTTACTATGATATTTGCTACATAAATCCTTATACTGGAGAAGTTTTAAAAACAGTTGATGAATTTTCTGGTTTTTTTAGATTTATCTTAGATGGACATTTCTATTTATGGCTTCCTCATGAAATCGGACAAACAATAATTGCTTCTGCAACCTTAATTTTTATACTTATTATTATAAGTGGCTTCATTCTTTGGTATCCTAAAAATAGAAAAGCAGCCAAACAACGTTTTTGGTTTAGATGGAAAGAAGGAATAAAATGGAAGAGAAAAAATTATGATTTACACAACATAACAGGGTTTTATGTAATGGCTATTGCATTAATTTTTGCAATTACAGGTTTAGTTTGGGGATTTCCATGGTTTGCATATTGCTATTATACAGTTGTTGGAGGTGAAAAATCATTGTTATATGAAGAGCCTATTTCTGTAAAATCTATTGATAAAAAAGCGATAGAATATCCTTTAGACAAAGTCTTTTTAATTATGCAAGAAGAATATCCAAATGCAAAATCTATTGAAGTACACCCTGTAGAAACCGATACTTCACCTATTGCAGCAAATGCAAATATAGGTGATGGTACTTATTGGCAAACCGATTATCGATATTTTGATCAATATACATTAGAAGAGAAAAATGTTTCGCATATTTACGGCCGATTATCAAAAGCTAAATTTGCCGATAAATTATTACGCATGAACTATGACATTCATACAGGTGCAATTATTGGTTTACCTGGAAAAATATTCGCTTTTTTAATTAGTTTATTAATTGCAAGTTTACCCATTACTGGTTTTTTAATTTGGTGGGGAAAAAAATATAAGTAACATAAATTGATATATGAAAAAATTGAATTTAAGAAATCTACATCGTGATTTTGGTTATTTCTATGTAGGATTAATCATTTCTTTTGCATTTTCTGGAATATTAATGAATCATAGAAATGATTGGCATCCTGAAAAATATACTTTAGAAACAAAAGAAATTCAAGTTGCATTACCCGATGAAAAGAATTTTAATGATGATTATGCACAAAAAATAACAACCGAATTAAAAATTACGGATAAAGTTAAAAGACATAATATTAGAAAAGGAACATTTAAAATTCAATTTGAAAATACTGAGGTAGAGATTGATATAGAAACTGGAAAAGGTGAGATTATCTCTTTTATTAAAACACCTATAATAAATCAGGCTATGTTTCTCCATAAGAACACTTCAAACTGGTGGATTTATTTCTCTGATATTTTTGGTTTATCTTTAATCTTTATCGCTATTTCTGGAGCAATGATGGTTAAACATGGTAAACATACATTTAAGAGACGTGGTTGGAAACTCGCTTTAGCTGGAATTGTGTTTCCAATTTTGTTTTTAATACTTTCGTAAAAAGAACTAAAGCATTTAAATAATGCTGACTCTAAAAACAAAAATTCAGAAAATACAGCCATAAAAAAATGAGTTCAATTACATATTGAACTCATTTTTTTATGACGAAATATCTTGTATTATTTCTTAACTACTAATCTAAATCCTTCACCGTGAATGTTAAGAATCTCAACATTCTCATCACGTTTCATGTATTTTCTAAGTTTAGCTATGTAAACGTCCATACTTCTAGATGTAAAATAATTATCATCTCTCCATATTTTTGTTAATGCTAACTCTCTAGGCATTAAATCATTTTCATGTAATGCTAACATTTTTAGTAATTCACACTCTTTTGGCGATAATTTAACTGGTTCTTCATTTTCAAATGATAAGAAACGAAGTTTAGAATTTAAATGAAACTTTCCAATTTCAAATTCAAATTTTGTATTATCTGGTTTAACTTCTGTTGCTTTTCTTTGAATAATAGCTTTAATTTTCATTAAAAGTACTTCAGAGTCAAATGGTTTATTTAAATAATCATCTGCTCCTACTTTGTATCCTTTTAAAACATCTTCTTTTAATGTTTTAGCTGTTAAAAATATAATAGGTACTTCTTGATTTTTTTCACGAATTTCTCTTGCTAATGTATATCCATCTTTATACGGCATCATCACATCTAATATACATAAATCGTAAATATCTTTTTTAAATTTTTCAAACCCTTCCATTCCGTTCTTTGCTAAGGTTACATCAAAATCATTAATGATTAGGTAATCCTTTAATATAGCTCCAAAATTTGGGTCATCTTCAACTAATAAAATTTTTCTAGCTTCCATATTTTTTTTAATTTATTAATGGCATTTTTAATATAAATGTACTTCCTTTTCCTTTTTCACTTTCAACAAAAATTTGCCCATTATGGTCTTCAACTATTTGTTTAACATAAGACAAACCTAGACCATGTCCTTTTACATTATGCAAATCTCCTGTATGCTCTCTATAAAATTTCTCAAAGACTCTTTTTTGAGCTACTTTACTCATTCCAGATCCTTGATCTTGTATTTTAATTATAATAAAATCTTTAATATTCTCAGTAAATACATCAATTATAGGTGCTCCTACTGAATATTTAACTGCATTATCCAAAACATTTACTAAAACATTTGTAAAATGTACATCGTTTAACAATATTGTTGTTCTAGTCGCTTCAAAATGCGTTTTTATTTGTCCTTCTCTATCTTCAATTATCAAACTAATATGTTCAATTGCATCTTCTATTATTTGTAAAACATCTACAGGTTCTTTGGAAATATCTAATTCATTTTTTTCTAATTTAGAAATTCGTAAAACATTTTCCACCTGTGCATGCATTCTTTTATTTTCTTCCTTAATCATTTGAAGATAACGTTGTACTTTATCTTTATCTTCAATAATTTTAGGATTCTTAATGGCGTCGAGTGCAAGATTTATTGTTGCAATAGGTGTCTTAAACTCGTGCGTCATATTATTTATAAAATCGGTTTTAATTTCCGAAATTTGTTTTTGTTTAATTAATTGATTTAAAGCACTTGAATAGGTTAAAACAATTATTAATGTAAATAATAAAGACAACATTGTAATTCCTAATATTGATGAGAAAAAGAATTTACTCTTTTGAGGAAATGTAACCAATAATTGATATTGACTCATTCCTTCATTATCCTGAAAGATAGGAATTCCATAAGTAGATCTTTTATCATACTTAAATTTATCTGAACGTATTTTTGTTGCAAGACCATTACTATAAATACCAAACTCAAATGGTGTTTTTATTTGATATTTATCTAACTCGTCTTTTAAATATTTTTCAAGTTCCTGTTTGCCTATTCTGTCTTGAATAGCTCTTTGCGATACAATATCTTTAAAAAAAAGTTGAAAATTAACTTTATCTAAAGAGGATAAACTACCCGATTTTTCTATTGTAACATCTGGCTTTCTAGTCATTTCAATCGAAGGATTATCAATTGAAGTTCCTGCATAAATTTCTGTCTTTCTATTTGAAACTAGACTTCCTACATTTATTGTATCTGCATTTTTATCAAAAAAAGATCCATTTATTCCATAATTTTCAGCAACTAATGAACTTGTATAAATTATTGTTTCATTTGTTTTTCTATTTCTTTCTAAAAAAAAGAATTCTTTTAACGTGTTTGTTTCTGGTTCTTTACCTATACTATCTTTAATTTTATTGTATTGTTGGTAAAATGAAACCAGTTCTTTATTATCTATTGCATCTGCGACATTACCTATAATTTGCTGAACATGAAGCTTAAACTCCTCTTCACTCTTTTTTAATGACGTATTTATCCAATATAATTGAACAATTATTATCCCTACCAAAGATAGACTCATTAAAAAAACCAATAAGCGAAACCTTTTTTTATTCATCAATACAAAATTAGTATTTTAACATTTACTTAGTGAAAACATTAACCAAAGATTAACATTAACAGAATTTATTACGATATTTTTAAAATTTTAAGAATTTTATCAATTTCCAAAAAAGTATCATTTAAATTAATATTCTGCACAATAAAATCGCTTTTCTTTGATTTTTCATCATCAGAAAGTTGATTTTTCATTCTTTTTAATATTTCATTTTTATCAATATTATCTCTTTTCATTATCCTATCCATTTTCACATTTTCAGGTGCTGTAATTAATATTACTTTATCACATTCTTTATCTCCACCTGTCTCAAATAGTATAGCAACTTCTTTAATAATAAATGGAGCATTCTTGTGTGTTTTTAACCAATCTTTAAAATGTTGCTTTACTTTTGGATGAATTAACTGATTTAACTGATTTAATTTTTCAGGATTTTGAAAAACAATTGAAGCAATTTTTTTTCTGTCTAATTTATGTTTATCGTTTAATATATTTTCTTCAAAAAGCAACTGAACTTCAACAACAACGTTTTCATCGTCCATTATTTTTTTTGCTTCATCATCAGCTATATATACAGGAATATTTTTCGAAGCAATATATTTTGCAACGGTACTTTTTCCGCTTCCAATTCCTCCGGTAAGTCCAATAATTTTTGTCATATTACTTCTTAAAAAATAATTCTGGGTGAGCTTCTTCTGGTTTCTTTTTTAGTACAAATAAATTTGTAAAAGCCTGAATAAATCCTTTTCCATAACCATAGAATTGAATTAAGCTTGCAAGAACAGCGTAACATCCTATTTTAACACTTTTATTTTGTAATAATGCACTCACAAAAATCATTCCAAAATAGAATACATAACAAAATAAAAAGTAAGGAAATGAAAAAACAGCAAAAAGGATACTAAATATAAACCCTAGTAAGAATAGACTAGGAAACCAAAATGTTATTTTTGCATATTCTGGATACCAAAAATTCAATATTGGTCTGGCTTTTCCAAATTTATTTACCTGAGTATAAAACTTATTCCAATCTATTCTTCTTTTATGATAAACATAAGCGTCTGAAATCAACTTTGTTTTAAAGTTCATTTTCCATAATCGAATTGATAAATCTGGGTCTTCTCCAGGATGAATATTTCCAAAACCTTTTGAAGCTTCAAATGCTTTTTTGGAAAGTCCCATGTTAAAACTTCTAGGTTGAAATTTGTCTATTTTTTCGCTTCCTCCTCTTATTCCTCCCGTTGTAATAAAAGAAGTCATAGTAAAATTTATCGCTTTTTGAATATCTGAAAAAGTATCTAATGCTTTGTCTGGACCACCAAAGCAGTCAACAAATTCTAAAGTCAAAGAATCTGAAACTTTTTGCAAATAGTCTTTAGGTATAATACAATCTGAATCTAGAATAATGAAATAATCCCCTTTAGCATTTCTCATTCCGAAATTTCTAGAATCTCCTGGTCCTGAATTTGACTTAAAGAAATAGCTTATATCTAATTTATCTTTATATTTTTCAACTATTTGATTACATTTTATAGTTGAACCATCTTCTATAACAACTATTTCAAATGCATATTGAAAGCTTAATTGTGTTAGACTTTGTAACAACTCATCTATTTCATCTGGACGGTTATAAACGGGTATAATAAACGAAAAAAGCATCCTTGTAATTTTTTTAACAAAGATACTCTTTATAAAATGCATTTCTAAAAAATAGAATTAGATTTTAATCCACAATTTTTTAAAAATTATCTCTTATAATTATAAATTTGTACCTTTATACACGCTAGAAAATTAAATATAAAATATAATCTATGAAAATGTTCCCATTAAAAACAAAAAAGCAGTTCCTGATTTTAGCATTCCTACTGTTATTTTGCATTCCTCAAGACCTTTTTTCACAAGGACCACCACCTTGGGCGCCAGCTCATGGATATAGAGCCAAAACAAAACACATCTATTTCCCTGATCAAAATTTTTACTATGATATTGAAAAAGGTGTCTATCTTTATTTAAATAATGGCAATTGGTCAGTTTCTGTTTCCCTTCCTTCTATATTTGGTCGTATCAATTTAAACACAGCTCGTAAAGTAGAATTAGAAATTGGTGGACACACCCCATACCAATATAACGACAAACATATTATTGCCTATAAAAAACCTAAAAAAGAGAAAAAACAGAAAAAAGTTAAGGAGCGTAAACATTAAATTCCAGCTATTTCTTTTATTTCAGATACAAATCGCTCTGCTAAAACGTCTGCTTCATTTTGAGAAGGCGCTTCTGTATAAATACGAATAATCGGTTCTGTATTTGATTTTCTTAAATGTACCCATTCTGTTGGAAAATCAATTTTTACACCATCAATAATAGAAATATTTTCATTCTTATATTTCTCAGTCATTGATTTCAATATTAAATCTACATCTATTTGAGGTGTTAATTCAATTTTATTTTTACTCATAAAATATTGTGGATAACTTGCTCTTAATGCTGCAACTGTAATATCTAAATTAGCCAAATGAGTTAAAAACAAGGCAACTCCTACTAAACTATCTCTTCCGTAATGACTTTCTGGGTAAATAATTCCTCCATTTCCTTCTCCTCCAATAATTGCATTTGTTTCTTTCATTAAGGTAACAACATTTACTTCTCCAACAGCACTTGCTTCATATTTTCCTCCATGTTTTTCTGTAATATCTTTTAATGCGCGAGAAGAAGACATATTTGAAACGGTGTTTCCTTTTGTTTTACTTAAAACATAATCTGCACAAGCAACTAATGTATACTCTTCTCCAAACATTTCTCCATCATTTGAAATAAAAGCTAATCGGTCAACATCTGGATCGACTACAATTCCAAAATCAGCTTTTTCTTCAATAACTAGTTTACAAATATCTCCTAAGTGTTCTTTTAAAGGTTCTGGATTATGTGGAAAATGTCCATTTGGCTCGCAATATAATTCTACTACTTCAACTCCCATTTGTTCTAACAACTTAGGAATAATAATACCTCCAGAAGAATTTACTCCATCTACAACTACTTTAAATTTTCTTTTAGCAACTATTTCTGCATCAACTAAAGGCAAATTTAAAACTTCATCTATATGAATATCCATATATGCGTCGTTCTCTGTAACTTCTCCTAATGAATCAACATCTGAAAAGTAGAAAGATTCTGCTTCAGCAATTTCTAATATTACAGCACCGTCATCTCCGTTTAAAAACTCCCCTTTTTCGTTTAGCAACTTTAAAGCATTCCATTGTTTTGGATTATGTGAAGCTGTTAAAATAATACCTCCATCGGCTTTTTCTAAAGGAACAGCTATTTCAACTGTTGGTGTTGTAGATAACCCTAAATCAATAACATTTATTCCTAATCCTATTAATGTGTTTACAACTAAATTATGAATCATTGGTCCTGAAATACGAGCGTCTCTACCAATAACAACTGTTAACTTTTCTTTATTACTATTTTGTTTTAAGAATGTTCCATAAGCAGATGCAAATTTTACAGCATCTAACGGTGTAAGATTATCTCCTACTTTCCCACCTATTGTTCCTCTAATTCCTGAAATTGATTTTATTAAAGTCATATTATTTTATATACGATTTATAAACTTTGATTTACAATATTTAATTAATAAATTATAAATTGCAAACAAATATAGTAATTGACCTTTTAAAATCTAAAGGAACTTTAAAAAAAGACAAAATGAATTTCTTAGCCCATATCTATCTTTCTGGAAATAATGACATGATTAAAATTGGTAATTTTATGGCAGATGGTATTCGCGGAAATGATTATTTAAAATTCCCTGATGAAATTCGAAAAGGAATTATGCTTCATCGAGAAATTGACACTTTTACAGATGCGCATCCTATTTTTAGAAAAAGTAAGCATCGCTTGCATGAAAGATATGGTCATTATTCAGGTGTAATTATTGATATTTTCTATGATCATTTTTTAGCTAAAAATTGGGAAACGTATTCTTCAGTTCCATTAGCAACTTATATAAACACATTTTACAAACTATTAGATACTAATTTTAAATTACTTACGCTAAAAACTCAAAAGATGTTACCTAGCATGGTTAATCAAAATTGGTTACTAAGCTATGCAACAGTTGAAGGAATTGGTACTATTTTATATCAAATGGACTATCGAACAAAATTTAAATCTAAGATGCAATTTGCTACAGACGAATTAAAACTTTACTATAATGATTTTGAAAATGAATTTACCCTTTTCTTTGAAGAAGTTAGAAAAATGAGCATAGAAAAACTACAGAATGATTAGTGTATTTTTCAATTAAAGGCTAACTTCGCAGAAATTTTAATCTTCTAATGTCGCCAAAAAAAACCAATCTTATTATTCGATTATTGAGCAAAGGCTTTAAGCGTTTAGAACGATTCGTTTTCATTTTAAAATTATTAGTTACACCTAGGCAATTTATCTATTTTTCTTGTGTCTTAGTTGGAATTTCATCTGCATTAGCTGTAATTCTTTTAAAAACATTTGCACACTGGGTTTATAATTTTGCTCAATATTTAGACGGTATACTTCATTTACCATATAGTAATAGTCTTTTGCCTATAATTGGTATTTTATTAACCGTTTTAGTAGTTACAAAGCTCTTAGATGGATCTATACAAAAAGGAACCTCTCATATTATGTATGCTGTTGCTAGAAAGGGAGGAATGATGCCTTTTAAGCAGATGTATTCTCAAATAATCACTAGTTCTTTCACTGTTGGTCTTGGTGGAAGTGCTGGTTTAGAATCTCCAATTACCATTACTGGAGCAGCATTTGGAAGTAATTATGCGCAAAATTATAGATTAAGTCATAAAGATAGATCACTATTATTGGCTTGTGGAGTTGCTGCTGGAATTGCAGCTGCTTTTAATGCGCCAATTGCTGGTGTACTTTTTGCAATAGAAGTTGTATTAGCAGAAATTAGTATTACAGCTTTTATTCCTATTATGATTAGTGCCGCAACTGGAGCATTAGTTTCAACTATTATTCTTAATGAAGATATTTTATTGACCTTTAAACAAGGTGAGGTTATGGATTATCATAATATTCCTCAATATGTACTACTTGGTTTATTATCTGGCTTTGTATCCATAAATTATGCTCGAACTTTTAGAAAAATTGAAAATCATTTTGCTAATTCAAAACTTGGAAACTATAGAAAAGCACTATATGGCGCTTCGTTATTAGCCATTTTAATTTTCTTCTTCCCTTCATTATTTGGTGAAGGATATGAAAGTATCAAAATTTTAGCAAATTCGCATCCTGAAAAAATACTCGACAATACATTATTAGATAATTTTAAAGATAATAACTGGATATTGCTAGCTTTTGTAGGAATAACAATGATGGTTAAAGTATACGCAACAGGTCTAACTCTTGGTTCTGGTGGAAATGGAGGTAACTTTGCTCCTTCCCTTTTTGTGGGTTCATATTTAGGTTTTTTTGTGGCCAAATTTTTTAACCTTATAGGAATAACAAAACCGTTATCTGTGAGTAATTTCACTTTAGTTGGAATGGCTGGTGTTTTAAGTGGTTTATTTCATGCTCCGCTTACTTCAATATTCTTAATCGCTGAAATTACAGGTGGATATAATCTAATGGTTCCATTAATGATTGTTTCTTCTGTAAGTTTTGCTATTTCAAAACGTTTTGAGCCTTATTCTTTTGACATTAAGCATTTGGCTGATAAAGGAGAAGTTTTCACTAATAATAAGGATAAAAATATTCTAACCTGTTTAGATATATCTACTTTTATTCTAACAAATTACAAACCTATTCAAGAATCTAAGTCTCTAGAAGAGTTAGTAGAAATTGTAAAGCATACTGACAATATTGTATTTCCAGTATTAAATGAAGAGAAAGAATTTTTAGGATTAATTTATTTAGACAATATACGTCCGATTATATTTTCTCCATTTAAAATAAAATACACTTCCACACATGAAGTAATGCAATCTCCAAAAGAAATCGTTTTACATAATGATAGTTTGGAAATAGTAATGGAAAAATTTGAAAAAACAGATACTTCGATTTTACCTGTATTCAAGAATGGTCTTTTTTATGGTTTTATCTACAAAACAATGATTCTTGAAAAATATAGAGATCAACTTAAAGAAATGGTAATTGAATAATTTTTATAATTCATTTAAATAAGCTATTTTTAATATCTTAAATTCCTTTTTACATGAAAAAATTAGCATTTACAATTTTTATTTGCTGTATTCTGAATATTTCATTTTCTCAAGAAAAAAAAGATATAAAATTTGACAAACAAAAATTTTTAAAAGAACTATCAGACAACGCATGTATATGTATTGATTCAATAAACACATTTGACAAAATTAAAGATAGTATAGCTTCAGAAATCAGCAAATGTATCGACAATCAAGTTGGCGCTTATCAAATGGGAATTAAAATTGATAAAATTAAAGACTTAGAAAAAGAAGCAAAAACAGTTGATGGTAAAAAACAAATTGATATTTCTATCAATTTCAACCCAAATTCTAAGGAATATAAAGAATACTACTATGAAATTGAAAGATATTTAAACGAGAATTGTGATGTTATAAAATCTAAAATGAAATCAAACGATAAGCTAAGTGCCAAGTCATTATCTAAAAATAGTTTAGCATTAGAATATTACAATAAAGGTTTAGATGCTACAAAAGAAAATGATTTTGAAGGAGCTATCAATTATTATAAAAAAGCCGTTGAAATAGATCCTGAATTTGCTTTTGCTTATGACAATATGGGAATTTGCTATAGAAGATTAGAAAATTATGACGAAGCTATAAAAGCCTATGAAAAATCATTAAAAATAGATCCGAATGGCTTAATGCCTCTACAAAATATTGGTGTTGTTTATATCTATAAAAAAGAATATAAAAATGCTATAAAAGCTTATGAAAGATTAGGCGAAATTCAACCTAATAATCCCGAAGTATTTTATGGCCTTGGTTCTATTTATGCTCAAAATTTAAATGATCTTGAAAAAGGATTAGATAATATGTGTAAAGCATATTTAATTTATGTAGCACAAAAATCACCTTATAGAACAGATGCTGAACAATTTATTCAAATGCTTCATAGTGAATTTAAAAAACAAAATAAACTAAACGATTTTAATTCAATTTTAGAAAAAAATCGCATCAAAACAAATTAGTTATTATGGAATAATATATAGTAAAAAGCAGCATCAAAAACGTTTTTGATGCTGCTTTTTTTATCTAACTATATCAGACTTTAAAACAAGTTATTTCTTAAAATTAGCAATACCTTCTTTTAACCATGTTTTATATTCTTCAACATCTGGTGTATAACCTACTGGATTATTTAGATTTTCTTCATCATGTCCCATTAATATATAATAAGGTTGAATATTTGCTTTATATTTTGTGATTCCTAGATCGCTCCATTTTTTACCATAAGTGTCTATTTCTTTTCCATTTAAGGTAGTATAAACCTCATCTTCTGGTAAAGGAGTTCTATCATCAACATATAGAGAAATTAAAACAATATCATTCTTTAAAATATGAAGAATTTCATGTTCTGACCATACCAATTCTTCCATTCTTCTACAATTTACACAAGTAACACCTGTAAAATCTATCATAATAGGCTTCCCTACACTTTTTGCATATGCCAAACCTTTATCATAATCATGAAAAGCGATAATTTTATGTGGCCCATAATGGGCATGCGCTGGTAAAACTGAAGTAACTTCTCCTCCACCTCCTTGAGAATTTCCTACTCCATAAGGACTTTCACTATAACTCATTGGTGGTGGAAATCCGCTAATTATATTTAATGGCGCTCCCCAAAGTCCTGGAATTAAATATACTGTGAAAGCTAAAGATAATACTCCTAATAGCAGTCTTCCTACTGAAATATTAGATAATGGACTATCGTGTGGTAATGTGATTTTTCCAAAAAGATAAAGTGCTAAACTTCCAAAAATAGCAATCCAAATTGCGATAAAAGTCTCTCTTTCCAAAATATGCCAATCCATTACTAAATCTGCCATAGATAAGAATTTAAAAGCTAAAGCTAATTCTACAAATCCGAATACGACTTTAACTGTATTTAACCATCCTCCAGATTTTGGTAAATTCCCCATCATGCTAGGGAATAGAGCAAATGTCATAAATGGAAATGCTAAACCAAAACCAAAACCTAACATTGCAATTGTTAATAATGTTGCTCCTCCATCTGTTGACAACACACCGCCTATAACAGCTCCTAATGCTGGTCCTGTACAAGAAAAAGATACTATAATTAAAGTTAAAGCCATAAAAAAGATTCCAACAAATCCTCCTTTATTTGAAGCAGTATCCACTTTATTTGCCAAACTTGAAGGCATTGTAATTTCAAAAGCTCCTAAAAATGAAATTGAAAAAATCACAAATACGATAAAGAAGAAAATATTTAAATATGGATTTGTAGAAATCTCATAAAAAATAGTAGGACTTAGACTTTGAAATAAATGAAAAGGAAGTGAAATAATTACATAGATTAAAACTATAAAGAAACCATACATTAAAGCATTTATTCTTCCTTTCTTTTTATTTCCATTTGCGCTTTGTTTTAAAAAGAAACTAACAGTCATTGGAATCATTGGAAAAACACATGGTGTAAATGTCACAAAAATTCCTGCTAACAGAGTAATTAAAAATAAAGTCCACTTACTTATTTCTTCCTCAGTTTTCTCTTTTTTTATCTCTTTTTTAGTAGCTGTAGTAGTCTCAACTTTCTTAACTTCTTCTACATTAGAATATGTTGAATCTGTTATAACTTCGTCTACTTTTGTTATAATTTCTTCGGTAGTCTTTTTATCGTCTTTTGTATCAGTAATTATTGCTTTTTCTTCAACTTTTTCTACTATCGCTTCTTGTTTAATTTCTGGTAATTTGATTGTTAAATTATCATCTTCTTGAATACATTTTCCATCGATACAAACTTGTCCTGATAATGCTATTTTTATTTCTTTAAGGTTTGTATTTGTAACTTTTATAAGCTGTTTAAATTGTGCTTTATTAACAAAAAAGTATTCATCTACTTCAAATATTTCGTTGTATTCCTTTATATATTTGCCTTCTGTTGTTTTTCCTACTAAAGTATAATTTCCTTTTGCATTTTTAAATTCAAAAACAAGCGGCTGAGAACCTCCATCTGGTGTATTTTGAGAATATAGATGCCAATTATAGTCAATTGTAGCATCTATTATTAATTCAAACTCTGTATTTGACTTTTGAATAACTTTAGTAGTCCATTTTACAGGGTCTAATATTTGAGAATTTCCCGTTAAGGAAAATATTATTATTAAAAAAGTAAAAATTTTTTTCATTATTTAAGTTCTATTTTTAGGGTGTTTTGTGTGTTTTCATTTGCTAAAAAACGTTGATCTGCTCGCTTGCCTATTACCCAAACAATTTCATTGTTTGAAACAAGTAACCATTGTTCTTCTTTTTCTAAAAGTGAATATTTTTCATCTTTAAAATATTTGCTCAATTTTTTCTTTCCATTCATTCCTGAAGGATAAAAACTATCACCTTCTTTTTTCTTTCTTATCTCTAAAGGAAACTGTAATTTATCTTCATCAACAAATATAATATTGTTATCTGAGTTTGAAATGTAACTTATGTTACAAAAAGAGAGATTTAAGGGAACTTTATGATTTTTTAAGTTTTCATTAATAAAAAAAGACTCTTTTAGTTCTTCTTTTTCTTTTGGAGATAATAATAAATAATTTCTGTCTTTTAAAAGTATGTAAGAATTTGAAAAAACTTGTTTTCCAGATTGTGTATGTGGTAAATTATAAATATCATCCCAAGCTGTAAAACCATACTCTTTCAACCATTGATACAAATAACTTTTATAATTCTTTAGTTTTAATAATTCTTCTATGTTGATTTGAATTTTATGATCTAATTGAGTTACTATTCTTTCATACATAATTGCAGTAACATCTTCAACTAGCTCAACAGATTGCTTCAAATGATTCAACGTTTCTTGAAATGATGTTAAAAAGCTAGGGTTCAATTGTTTTAAAACAGGAACAACTGCATGACGGATTTTATTTCTTAAATATTTATCTGATGCATTGCTAGAATCTTCACGCCAATCTATTTGATTTTTATTTGCAAAATTTTCAATCTCATTTCTAGAAAAAATTAGCAAAGGTCTTATTATCTTATCATTTTGCTCTGGAATTCCTGTTAATCCTTCTAGACCTGTTCCTCTAGTTAAGTTTATTAGAAATGTTTCTATTTGATCATCTAAATGATGAGCTGTTACAATATAATCATAGTTGTTATTTTCTATAATTTCATTAAACCAATTATATCTTAATTCTCTCGCAGCTAATTGTGTAGAAAGTTTACGCTGAACTGCATAATCACTTGTAGAAAATTTTTGGATAAAAATGGGAATATTATATTGCGTACACAATTCTTGTACAAAAAGCTCATCTTCGTCACTTTCAGTATCTCTTAACTGAAAATTACAATGTGCAACACCTATTTCTAACTGTATTTTTTTACATAAATGAACTAATACAACACTATCAATTCCTCCACTAACAGTCAATAGTAATTTCTTCCCATATAAATGTGGAAAATTTTGATCTAAATGATTTTTAAATTTTTCTAACATTGTAAAAATATAGAATCACGAATTTAAGGTTTTTCAACAAATTAATTATCTAAAATCCATTTTATAAGATTGTCTTTATCAACTATTGACCATGAATGTGGATGACGATCTCCGTTTTTTCTATATCCTTTATTCTTTGTTAAAACTAAGGATACTTTTTTAAACTCACCTTGCTTCAATTCTTTATAAAATTGTTGAATAAAATATGAATTCAAATCTTTTTCTTCATTGTTCTTTGTTTCTTTCCACCAATCTATATCTGGTTCTGTATAAAATCTAATCTTAATATTTTTTAAATACTTAGCATTACCAATATTTTTTGTTTCTAGTGTAAAAGGGGCTTTTTTTTCATACAAATTAATGCTATCATTTGGATTTCCTAAATCTGATTGAAGTTTTTGAATAATCCAATTAGATTCTTCAACACTATCACTTGATATATTCATACTAATATTCTTCTTTGCAACATAGTATAATCCTAATATATCAACTGGTGAATCAACTATAAAAACACCTTTTGGTACAATTTTATTATGCGTTTTCAATAAATAATTACTCCATAATAAGCTTACATTTCCTCCACTTGAAAAACCTCCAATATGCACATTTTCTGTTTTCACATTCTGTGTTTCAAAAATAGAATTGAATAAATCTGACAATGCTACAAACTCACTTTCATTTAAATACAACTTCTGATTATAATTCATTAATAGTACAGAAACACCTTGACTTGTAGCGTAATCAATTATTGGGAACTCATTTTTTGTATTTTCTATATCGCAAGGAAAACAAGGAAATAAAACCAATATTGCTTTTTGCTGATTTACTTTAAATAGTTCATATTCTGGCTCAATAATATGCTCATAAGTATTCGATTTTGCTTTACAACTAATTTGCAGCAAACACAAAACTAGAATAATAATCTTCTTTTTCATAACTATTATCTTAATCGTAAAACTTCAAACATTGCTTTTGCTTTTAATAAACACTCTTCATATTCGTTTTCAGGAATAGATTGAGATGTTATTGCGCTTCCTACAGAGAAAGATAAATATTGTTTTTTAGCATTATATAGGATACTTCTTATTACAACATTAAAATCGAAATCTCCTGTTGGACTAAAATAACCAACTGCTCCACTATATAATCCTCGTTTCGTTTCTTCTAGATTTTCAATAATTTTCATAGCTGAAATTTTTGGCGCTCCTGTCATGCTTCCCATAGGAAAGGTAGACTTAATAATTTCTATTGGAGATATTGTGTTTTCAACTTCCGAAACAACCGTAGAAATCATTTGATGTACTTGTTTAAAAGTATAAATTCCACATAATTCTTCAACAGTTACGCTTCCTTTTTTAGCTGTATGAGACAAATCATTTCGTACCAAATCAACAATCATAATGTTTTCTGATCGCTCTTTTTCATTTTTAGAAAGCTCCGTTTTTAATTGATTATCTTGTTCAATATCAAAACTTCTTCTTGCTGTTCCTTTTATTGGCTGGGAAATTACTTTATTATTTTCTTTTTTTAAATATCGTTCTGGTGAAGCAGAAAGTAAATAATGATTATCATTTTTAAAATAAGTTGCAAAAGGTGGTTCTGAAATAGCATTTAATTCTTGATATATTGCTACTGGATTAATAACAGCATTTTTTGCAAAAAATTCCATGCAAAAATTAGTTTCATAAATATCTCCTTTATGAATGTATTCTAATATCTTATTAACTTTTGAAAGATATTCTTCTTTTGAAATTCTTTGTTTAATAGCATCTATAACTATTTCTTCAGATTTAGCGTAAGAGCATTGCGAAATTTCGATAAAATCTGTTTCAACTTCATCATCACACATATTCAAATATCTAATTTCCAAATCATTATCTCTTAAAAAAAACAACTTTTTAGGTTGAAAAAAATATAAATCAGGAAATTCTAATCCGTCAAAGTTTTCTGATTTTAGTAATTCAACATCATTCTTTACATCATAAGAAATATAACCAAACAACCAATCTTTAGCATGTGATTGATATTGATGCAAATCTTCAAATACATTATGATAATCTGTTTTAATAGATGTGAAAGCTTCAACAGCTAAAATACAATCATAACTAGAATATTTTTGACTATAGTCGTTTGAATCTAAAAACGTAACTTCTCTAAATTGACTAGACCAATGTAAAAGTTGTGATTTAAATTCTTTAGGATCAGAGATAGTTTTAAAAATAGAAGTTCTCAAATTTTGAAATTATAATTTTTTAAAGCTCAAAATTACGATTTAAAAACAGAAGTGGTTTAAACTTTTTTAATTGAGACAAAAAATAACGTTTTCCTGTCAATCAAAAATGCTTAAACCACCTTATTATTGATACTTTAATCTATTTAATTAATTCTATAACTAGACTACATCCGTTTGCTAATAAATTTGTATTAGTATTAGATAATGATGAATAAATAGAAACGGCTTCATAAGCAGTAAGATTAACCAATTTCACTAAAGATACAGTTCTTGTATCATTTCCAGAAATAGTACTATATGTTCTTGTTCCTGGAATTTCAGTTCCGTAAATTCCTAAATAAAATTCTGGATGAATTGCAGATCCTGAACTTTTTCTCAATGAAACTGTATATGAAATTCTATATAATCCTGTTTTTTGTACTTGAATACTAGAAGCATTTAATGACATTCCATTACTAACTCCATTTGTTCCCAAATTAATGGCTCCTGAAGATAAAACGCTACTTGAATTTTTATAGATTTCACCATATAGTTTCAAATCATTCAAATCTGCCCAACTTGCTTTTCCACTTTCATTAGAAACAAGTACTTTCCCTAAACCTTGATTTCCATCAACTATTTTTATTGAACCATTAACATGTAATCGTTCGTCTGGTGAATTAGTACCAATTCCTATCTTATTATTACTACTAGTTGAATTTCCTAAAATTATTGAATTTGCCTGACTTGCCGTTGCTTGATAACCAATAGCTGTAGCATTCTGACCACTTGAAGTAGCTCCTGTTCCTATAGCTGTTGCTTGTTCTCCTGAAGCTGTTGAAAAATTCCCCAATGCTATTGAGTTGTTATTTGAAGATGAACTATTGAATCCTAACGCAACAGATCTATAACCAGATGCTGAAGAATTTCTCCCTATTGCAATAGCCTCATTTGAAGCTGAAGAATTTGCAGATGTTCCTATTGCTATAGAATGTTCATCATTTGAAGTAGAACCTCTACCAATTGAAATTCCTCCATTAGGATGAAATCTTCCAAAATTTGAGTTATTTATTTTAAACGCTAATGAATGATAATTATTGGTTCCTAAATATTCGCTTCCTGTAGTTAATGTGTTACCATTAAAAGCCCAACCACTAGTTGTTCCTATCGCTCCTGCAGCATTATTCATTTTTTTCCAAACAGTGTCCCAATAGTAAAACCCAGGAGTCACATCTGAAATTGTAGAAGTATTGTAAACTAATAAACTAATAGCTGGGTTGCTAATTGTTGTCTTATCTGTTGAAGATAATAAGTTTACCCTAGGTATTAATAATCCTGAATTATTGCTTTTTATATCCAAAGCTGAGGAAACATCTGGAGACGTAGTTCCAATGCCAACTTGAGAAAATAAAAAACGACTAAAACAAAATGCAATGGTTAATAGCAATGTTTTTTTCATGTTCTATTTTTTTGGGCGCAAAAGTATATAAAACACAAATACGATTTTCACTCCACCTATTACTTTTATTTATAGCACTATAAGTAAAACAATGTTATTAAAATGACCTTAAATGCAATGAGAAAAAAAATAAACTAATTAATATATTATGATTAAAACAATAATTTCATCAAAATAGCCCTTATTTATTATCAAATTCTAAAATCAGATGATTTCAACCCAAGAACACTTAAAAAAAACAGCTTAATTTACTATATTTGCGAGGCTTAAAAAAATTTTAAATAAACATAAAATATATATTTCATGTCAAACCAACCTAAGATTATTTACACTATTACAGATGAGGCACCAATGCTAGCAACTCATTCATTTTTACCAATAGTAAAAGCTTTCTCAAAGCCTGCAAATATTACAATAGAAACAAGAGATATTTCATTAGCAGGAAGAATTTTGGCAAATTTTCCAGAATTTTTAAATGAAAACCAAAAAATAGCTGATGCTTTAACCGAACTAGGTCAATTAGCAACAACTCCAGAAGCAAATATCATAAAACTTCCAAATATTTCTGCTTCTGTACCTCAACTTAAAGAAGCTATTGCAGAGTTACAATCACAAGGTTATGCAATTCCTAATTTCCCTGAGGAACCACAAAACGAAGAAGAAAAAACAATAAAAGCAAAATATGCTAAAGTTTTAGGATCGGCTGTTAACCCTGTTTTACGTGAAGGAAACTCAGATAGAAGAGCTCCTAAAGCAGTTAAAAACTATGCAAAAGCACATCCACATTCAATGGGAGCTTGGTCTTCAGATTCAAAATCACATGTTTCGCACATGAATGATGGTGATTTTTATGGTACAGAAAAATCGGTTACAATAAAAGATGCTGGTAGTTTCACTATTGAATTTACTGATGCTAATGGAGCTACTAATATTTTAAAAGAAAATTCTCCTCTAAAAGCAGGAGAAATCATTGATAGCTCTGTAATGAACATGGGGAAACTTAAAAAATTCATTGCAGAACAAATTGACGATGCAAAAGCAAAAGGTGTTTTATTTTCGGTGCATTTAAAAGCAACCATGATGAAAATTTCAGATCCATTATTATTTGGAGCTTTTGTAGAAGTTTATTTCAAAGCAGTATTTGAAAAATATGCAACATTGTTTGAAGAATTAGGAATAGACACTCGCAATGGTTTAGGAGATGTATATGCTAAAATTCAAGGTCATGCAAAAAAAGCTGAAATTGAAGCCGATTTAACAACTGCAATAGAAAATGGACCAGCTTTAGCAATGGTAAATTCAGATAAAGGAATTACAAATCTACATGTTCCATCTGATGTAATTATTGATGCTTCTATGCCTGCAATGATCCGTAATTCAGGACAAATGTGGAATGCAGCAGGAAAATCTCAAGATACTAAAGCAATTATTCCAGACAGATGTTATGCAGGAATTTATCAAGCAACCATAGATTTTTGTAAACAAAATGGTGCATTAGATCCTAAAACAATGGGAAGTGTTCCAAATGTAGGTTTAATGGCTCAAAAAGCCGAAGAATACGGATCACATGACAAAACATTCCAAATGTCAACTAACGGAACTGTTGTGATAAAAGATGCAAATGGAACAATATTAATGGAACAAGCTGTTGAAGCTGGTGATATTTTTAGAATGTGCCAAGTAAAAGATGCTCCTATTCAAGACTGGGTTAAACTAGCAGTTAATAGAGCAAGAGCTACTGGAATTCCTACAATTTTCTGGTTAGATGAAAACAGAGCACATGATAGACAAATTATAGAAAAAGTAAATTTATATTTAAAAGATCATGACACTGCTGGTTTAGATATTCGCATTATGAATCCTGTTGATGCTACAAAATTCTCACTAGAAAGAATAGTAAAAGGATTAGATACTGTTTCTGTAACAGGAAATGTTTTACGCGATTATTTAACAGACTTATTTCCTATTTTAGAAGTAGGAACATCTGCAAAAATGTTATCTATTGTTCCTTTAATGAATGGTGGTGGATTGTTTGAAACGGGTGCTGGTGGTTCTGCTCCAAAGCATATTGAACAATTCATTGAAGAAGGATATTTACGTTGGGATTCATTAGGTGAATTTTTAGCATTAGGCGTTTCTTATGAACATTTAGGTAATGTTTTCAATAACCCTAAAGCATTAGTATTATCTGAAACACTAGATGAAGCTACGGAAAAATTCTTAGAAAACGATAAATCTCCAGCTAGAAAAATTGGAGGTATAGATAACAGAGGTTCTCATTTTTATTTAGCATTATATTGGGCAAATGCATTAGCAAATCAGGATAAAGATGCTGAACTAAAAGCAATCTTCTCTCCTATAGCTACAGAATTAAATGCAAATGAAGCTAAAATTAATGAAGAATTAATCACTGCACAAGGTAAACCACAAACTATTGGTGGTTATTATCATCCAAATTTTGATGCTACTGACAAAGCAATGCGTCCAAGTGCTACTTTGAATACTATTTTAGCAAAATTGAATTAAAATTCAAACTAATAGAAATAAAAAAGCGACTATTTGGTCGCTTTTTTTATTTCTCAATAATTTTACTTTAATCAAGTTAATAAACTTTATTCTTTCTTTTCTTCTTCGCTAGTACCATCTTCATCCTTAACTACTACAATTTTAGCTAGCACTCCCGTTGTTAAATTCCATTCATTTTTAGTAATTAAAACACCTTTATCATCATAAACAGAAAAAGCAGCAGTATTTGGCCCAGAAGTTCCTTGATTTAAAGCTAAAAATTCAATTTTATTAAATCCTTTTGATAAATCTAAATAAAATTCTTTTGATGCCGATTCTAATAGAACATCAGGAATTAAAATAGCATCATTAACCAATATTCGCACTCTATCTCCATCAGGATATTCATGATCTCTACATACTATTTTTATATATTTAGCTTTAGTACTAAATTGCCCTAAGAATTGATTACTTTTAAAACTTTCATCAATAGGTTTATCGTGATGTTTTTTATTTAGATTATCTCTTATCTCATCACCTGGATTAATAAATTTTTTATCATTTTCTAAGATACTTTTAGAATCTGTCTTTTTATTTAAAATGGAGTATCTTTTCAAATAACTATTATCTTCATTCAAGATACTCTTATATTCTAAGGAAGGTAATGACGAAGATGTATTTGATTTTTCTGTCTCAAAAGGATTTTTAAGTTGTATATCAAAAGTACGTTTCTTTTTATCAACTTGTGAAAACAAGCTAATACTAAACAATAATACAACAACAACTAATCTCTCTTTTTTAAATTTCATATAACAAACCTATAATTTAGTACAGAATTAATTACAATAATTAACCATACATTAACAATTTTTGTAGTAAATTTTTCAAAAAAAAATTTCACATTTGCTTAACAAAAATCAGACTATGAGCAAATCTATAAAATTTGTTTTACTATTTATAACAATATTCTATTTAAATAGTAATCAGGCACAAGAAAAGTTCTCTTTAAGTGGAACGATTTCAGATGAAAATACTAATGAAACTTTAATTGGTGTAACTATAATTATTGAAGAATTAAAAACTGGAACTACAACAAATGAATATGGTTATTATTCTATAACATTACCGAAAGGAAATTATACTGTACGATATACTTATATAGGTTTTGAAGACAAAGTAGAACAAATTTCCCTACAAGAAAATATTCGAAAAAACATAACAATAAAAGAGAGTAATGTTCAACTAAACGAAATTATTGTTACTGAAAATCAATATAAACCAAATATTGAAAAACCTGAAATGAGTGTTAACAAAATTTCTGTTAATACTATTAAAAAAATGCCCGCAGTTTTAGGTGAAACAGACGTATTAAAGTCTATTCTTACCTTACCTGGAGTTACTAATGCTGGTGAAGGACAATCAGGATTCAATGTACGTGGTGGCGCAGTAGATCAAAATCTTATTTTATTAGATGAAGCTACTATTTATAATTCTTCTCACTTATTCGGCTTTTTCTCTGTTTTCAATGCTGATGCTATTAAAGATTTAAAATTGTATAAAGGTGGTGTTCCTGCGCGTTTTGGAGGAAGAGTAGCCTCTGTACTAGATATTTACCAAAAAGATGGAAATAGCAATAAATTCCATATGAATGGAGGAATAGGACTTATTTCTAGTAGAATTTTAGCAGAAGGACCTATTGTAAAAGACAAAGGATCTTTCCTTGTAGCAGGAAGAAGTTCTTATGCACATCTTTTCTTAAAACTTTCTGGTAATGAAAACTCAGCCTATTTTTATGATTTAAATACGAAATTGAGTTATAAACTTAACGATAACAATAATTTATATGTTTCTGGATATTTTGGCAGAGACGTTTTTAGTTTAAGCGAAAGTTTTATAAATACATATGGTAATTCGGTTTTAAATCTACGTTGGAATCATTTATTTAATGATAAATTATTTTCCAACTTATCATTAATCTATAGTGATTATTATTATGGTTTAACTTTAGATTTTGTAGGATTCAATTGGGATAGTGGTATCAAGAATTACAATTTAAAGTATGATTTTAAACATTATTTAAGTAATAAAACAAAACTAACTTATGGTATAAATACTGTATACTATGATTTTAATCCTGGAAAAATTGAGCCTACAGGTTCCGATTCTGGAATTAATCCTAAGCAATTAGATAAGAAATATGCCTTTGAGCCAGCTATTTATATTGATGCTGAGCAAAAAATTACAGATAAATTAGCCATTAACTATGGTTTACGATATAGCATGTTTTATCGTTTAGGATCACAAGAAATTAATATTTATGAGAACAATCAGGCTGTTACTTATGATGAAGATTTAAAAATTTATGAAAAGGCAACACCTATTGGAACAAAAAAATATGGCAAAAATGAAACTATTGCCAGTTTTGACAATTTAGAACCAAGACTTTCCATTGCCTATATTATTGATGAGAATCAATCTGTAAAAGCAAGTTATAATAGAATGAGTCAATACTTACACCTTATATCAAACACACAATCACCTACTCCATTAGACGTTTGGGCTCCAAGTGATAATTTCTTAAAACCTCAAATTTTAGATCAATATGCTATTGGTTATCAAAAAAACATCAAAAATGGAAAATATTCGTTTGAAATAGAAACGTTCTATAAAGACGTAAAAAATCGTTTAGATTATATTGATGGCGCAAATTTAATTGCAAATAATGCTATTGAACAAGTAGTCTTAGCAGGAAAATCTAGAGCGTATGGTTTAGAAGTTTTAGCCCGAAAAAATGAAGGTAAATTAAACGGTTGGATTTCTTATACACTGTCTCGTTCAGAACAACAAACAGCAGGAAGAACTGCAACGGAAATAGGAATAAATAACGGAAACTGGTACAAAACAGGTTGGGACAAAACACATAATCTATCTGTAACAGGAATATATGAATTAAATGAAAAATGGAGCTTTGGAAGTATTTTTTCATTACAAACAGGTCAACCAGTAACTTATCCAAACGGACAATATATTTACCAAGGACTTTCAGTACCTAGTTATGGAGAAAGAAATGCTAATAATTTACCTGCTTACCATCGTTTAGACATTTCAGCAACATTAACTCCTAGAAATAGTGCTAATAAAAAATTTAAAGGAGAATGGGTTTTTGGAATCTATAACGTATATAGTCGTAAAAATGCTGCTTCTATAAGTTTCAGACAAAATGCTGATACTGGTAGAAATGAAGCCGTTCGCCTTTCAATTTTTGGAATAGTTCCAAGCGTAACATATAATTTTAAATTTTAAGTCATGATAAAAGTCATAACAAAAATAACAATAGCAATAATCACCTTAGTTACTATGGTAGCCTGTGAAGATGTGGTAGATATCAACTTAGATACTGCGGAACCTAAACTTGTAATTGATGCTTCTATTAAATGGGAAAAAGGAACAGCAGGAAACGAACAAGTAATTCGTTTAACTACTACTACAGATTATTATACCAATTTAATTCCAAATGCTACAGGAGCAATAGTAACCATCTTTGATGGAACAACTACTTATGATTTTATAGAAGATTTTGGAACTGGAAATTATATTTGTACTAATTTTAACCCTGTTATAAATGGAACATACACTTTAACCATTATATATAAAGGAGAAACTTACACATCAACAGATACTTTATATCCAACACCAGATATTGACACAGTAGAACAATCGGTAATAACAGGTTTTGGAGGAGAAGATGCTATTGAAATTAAATTCTTTTATCAAGACAATGGAGCTGAAGACAATTTTTATTTAATTGGATTCAAAAATAATACCATAGCTTATCCAGAATATGGAGCTGTTGATGATGAATTCTTTCAAGGAAATCAAATGTTTGGACTTTATGTAGATGATGAGTTAGCGGCTAATGATGTTCTTAATCTATCGCTTCAAGGTATTTCTGAACGCTATTTTAATTATATGAATAAACTTTTAAATATTGCAGGAAGTAATGGAGGAAATCCTTTCTCTTCTCCTCCAGCTACTTTAAGAGGAAATATTATCAACCAAACCAATACTAACAATTTCCCTTTTGGATATTTTAGTTTAGGTGAAATTGACACGGAAACTTATGTAGTGCAATAGCAATTTGAAATTAAAATTCCTACATTCGTAACTCATAATATGTAATTCATAATTTACCATGTCCTCTCATCATATTGTACGTGACGATCAAGAACCCGCATTAATTATTGCAAACGGATTAGCATGCAATCAAGAACTATTAGGCCAATTATTAGAATGGTCTCCATTAGTAATTGTTCTAGATTCTGCAATCGAACGGGTTTTAGAATTAGGAATAAAGGTTGATGTCCTTTTAGGCGATTTTGACAGAGGGTTTGATCCAAATTATTATAAAGAAAGTCAATATCCTATTGAAATTGTTCATACTCCAAATCAAGATAAAACTGATTTAGAAAAAGCATTTGATTATTTAATTGCAAGAGGAATTCCTGCTGCAAATGTAGTTTGGGCAACTGGAAAAAGGGCCGATCATACTATTACAAACATCACAAATATTGTTCGTTATAGGACAATGCTTAAAATAGTTATTTTAGACGATCATTCTAAAATACATCTACTACCTAAAAAATTTGAAAAATGGTATCCAAAGAAAACGCCTATTTCATTAATTCCCATAGGTGAAGTATTTGGTATTTCTTCTAAAAATCTCTTTTACCCATTACAAAATGACACATTAACTATTGGCTATAAAACAGGTAGCAGCAATCATGTAATTGAAGATGGAATTGTAACTATTGAACACCAAAAAGGTGATTTATTATTAATGGAATGTTGGGATTAGATATTTTTTATTCCCTTTTTTAATGAATCATTATTTAAAATTATTCAAGTACTATTTTCTTTTTTACAACGTCTTTCTCAGAAATTAAAGTAGCTAAATACATCCCTTTAGATAATGCGCTAACATTAATCATTGTTAATTGTTTATTTCCAATCACAGCTTCAGAAAAAACAACTTTTCCTTGTAAATCATACAATTGTAAAGTGTAATTCTCTTCTGGTGAAGTTCCTAAATCAATGGTTAGATATTGTTTCACAGGATTAGGAAAAAACCTTACTAAATTAACCTTATTAAAAAGATTATCACTTAAAGTAGTATAAGCAACTGCAAAATGCAACATAGCTCCTGTGGCAGCTTTAGCAACATTATAATTATACACAGGATCCATATTTACTAATAAATCAGTAGCCGAATGACCATGAGTTGTTTCATTCGTTTCATAAAAACCTGTAATCACTTCTTCATTATTTTCAAAAGGAATATAGTCAGATGAATATGCATGAGCTAAATTTGTATTTAATGGAGAATAAAGCGTTACACAAGTCATTAATTCATTTGTAACAGTATTTGACGCTGCATTATTACTTGTTGGAGAGCTTGTATCGCGTTCGCAAGTAATTGTATTGTTTGTTTCTCCTGCTACTCCTCCAACCTGATCAATATTAAAAACTAATTTTATATCTAATTTAGGAGTAGTTCCATTTACCACATTATTTACATAATGTTGACTTCCTAATAATCCATCTTCTTCTCCACTAAAATTAATAAACTTTATAGAATATTCTGTTTCAACATTTTGCAATAATCTTGCTACTTCAAGAATAGTTGCCACTCCACTACCATTATCATTTGTTCCTACTCCATTTAATGAATCATAATGTCCACAAATAATAACATAAGTATCTGGATAAACGCTTCCTACTTTAGTCACAATTAAATTTTTACAAGTATAACTACCATTTGCAAAAGTATCTTCCTCAAGTTGAGCAGCCGTATAGCCAAAACTCAGGTACTTATTTCGAAGCCAATTATAAGTATCTTCTAGCTCTTGAGTACCTCTTCTTTTAACTCCTAAATTTTCAAAGTCAGTTAAAGCGTTAGTAATATTTGACTGTGAAACTTGATTCGCAATATCTGCATAGGCTTGTATAAAATTCTGTCCAAATAACCCATTGATAAACAATAATAACAGTGCAACTAAGTGTATTCTTTTTTTCATACATTATAATTTATAGTATATTAGGGCTAAAGCATTAGTAACAAATATATAATTTATTCTGCAATCAAAAAATCTTAGATTAACTTTGTAACTTTACCATTATTAAAAAACGTATCTATTCTAAATGAAATTCCAAGTCGTATCAGATTATAAACCAACAGGAGATCAACCGCAAGCCATTGAAAAATTATCTAATGGAATTATAAATGGTGAAAAGTACCAAACATTATTAGGAGTTACAGGATCAGGAAAAACTTTTACTGTAGCTAATATGATACAAGAAGTACAGAAACCTACTCTAATTTTAGCGCACAATAAAACCTTAGCTGCTCAATTATACTCTGAGTTTAAACAATTTTTCCCTAATAATTCCGTACAATACTTTGTATCCTACTATGATTATTATCAACCAGAAGCGTTTATACCTGTTACTGGAACTTATATAGAAAAAGATCTTTCAATTAATGACGAATTAGAAAAATTACGATTAAGCACCACTTCTGCCCTACTTTCAGGACGAAGAGACATTGTCGTTATTTCATCTGTTTCTTGTTTATATGGTATTGGAAACCCTGTAGAATTTCAAAAGAATGTCATTACCATAGAACGTGACCAAGTAATATCACGAACAAAACTATTACATAGACTTGTACAAAGCTTATATGCTCGTACAGAAGCTGAATTCACACCAGGAACCTTTAGAATAAAAGGAGATACTGTAGAGATTTTTCCAAGTTATGCAGACGATCCTTTTCGTGTACATTTCTTTGGAGATGAAATTGAAGAAATCGAAGCTTTTGACCCAAGAACAGCCCAAGTCATTGAAAAATATGAAACACTAAATATATATCCTGCCAATATGTTCGTAACATCTCCCGATGTACTTCAAAAAGCAATTTGGGAAATACAGCAAGATATGGTGAAACAAGTAGATTATTTCAAAGAAATAGGCAAACATTTAGAAGCAAAACGATTAGAAGAACGTACTAACTTCGATTTAGAAATGATACGTGAACTAGGTTATTGCTCAGGAATTGAAAATTATTCTCGTTACCTTGATGGTAGAGAAGCAGGAACAAGACCTTTCTGTTTATTAGACTATTTCCCAGATGATTTCTTAATGGTAGTTGATGAAAGCCATGTTACCATATCACAAGTACACGCTATGTATGGTGGAGACAGAAGTCGAAAAGAAAACCTAGTAGAATATGGATTTCGATTACCCGCAGCAATGGACAACAGGCCATTAAAATTTGAAGAATTTGAAGCCTTACAAAATCAAGTTGTTTACGTTTCCGCTACACCTGCTGATTACGAACTACAAAAAACAGAAGGTATATACGTAGAACAAGTTATTAGACCTACAGGATTATTAGACCCAATAATTGAAATTCGTCCAAGTGAAAACCAAATAGATGATCTAATAGAAGAAATACAAATTCGTTGCGAAGCCGATGAACGAGTACTTGTTACAACACTTACTAAGAGAATGGCAGAAGAATTAACTAAATACTTAACCAAAGTAGCTATTCGCTGTCGCTATATTCATTCTGATGTAGACACTTTAGAACGTGTAGAAATTATGCAAGATCTACGAAAAGGAATTTTTGATGTACTAATTGGTGTTAACCTACTACGTGAAGGACTTGATTTACCCGAAGTATCCCTTGTAGCTATTTTAGATGCAGACAAAGAAGGTTTTTTACGTAGCCATCGTTCACTCACGCAGACAGTAGGACGTGCTGCCCGAAACGTAAACGGAAAAGCCATTATGTATGCAGATAAAATAACTAAAAGCATGCAAAAAACCATCGATGAAACCACATATCGACGTGAAAAACAAATGGCATATAACCTTAAACATGGACTAGAACCAAAGGCACTAAATAAGAGCCTAGGTAATGCATTAAGCGGAAACTCTGTTTCAACACAATATTATGACAACTTAGAATACAAAGCAGCCGAACCTGAAAGTGAATACCTAAGTAAACCCGAAATTGAAAAGAAAATTCGTGAAAAACGAAAAGCAATGGAAAAAGCAGCAAAAGAACTCGACTTTATGCAAGCAGCCAGATTAAGAGACGAAATTAAAGCATTACAGGAAAAGATATAACAATAAAACTAATGAAAAACACCGCTCAGATACTACAACTCACAGACGAGATTGAAATCATTGAAGCTATAGGCTCACACGTTTGGAATAAGAAACAAGAAAGTGACAATCTTACAGAAGCCGAAACCACTTTTGTCCTTATCGACATATTTGAAGGAGCCATGAACGAAGGCGGTTTTTACTATTTCTTTAATGGGGAAACAGGAAGTTTTGCTAGAGAAATATTAGAGGCTTACAAAAATATTGAAGCACCAAAAACGGCAAATATCATTGCAAAAGCAATTGGCTTATTCGGTATTAATAACTACTTTGACGAAACTGGAAAAAGACAAAATGCGATTAATAAACTTGACGAAAAAGCACTTTCTGGTTGGGAAGATTTAGACGAATTATTCTTTAACGACGAACAAGAAGAAGACATCGTTGCTCTAATAGTAGCCTATATAAAAAAGAATCAAACTCAATTTGATTATTAATTTAAAAATATCTTTTCAACAAAGTATTCTTCCTTGTTTTAATATAAAAAATAAAACCTTAATTATATGAAAACAACTCCCGAACACAATGAACGCATAGCTAAAATGACTTTTGGTTCTGTGTATCCACATTATTTAGCAAAAGTGGAAAAAAAAGGCAGAACAAAAGAAGAGCTACATCAGGTAATTGAATGGTTAACAGGCTTAAATGAAAAGAAAACACAAAAACTTATCGAAGAAAATGTAACTTTTGAAACGTTTTTTAAAAAGGCTAAAATACACCCAAATGCTCATCTTATTAAAGGCTTAATTTGCGGTTACCGCATAGAAGAAATCGAAAATCCTTTAACACAAAACGTAAGATATTTAGACAAATTAGTAGACGAATTAGCAAAAGGTAAAAAAATAGAAAAAATTTTAAGAAACGAATAAAACTATTTTTTTACTATAATCTTAAGATTGATTTGTAATGAAAAATGAAGAACAAAAATTAGACAACCCTGTTTGGTATTCTTTGACAGAGACCCAAATGCCATTTGCTGTTGAATATAATAATATAAAGTTTTATAAACCAAATTATTGCTCATTTGGAGGTTTTACAGATTTAGATAAAACATTAGCAGGATGTGATCAATATTCAACATTGACTACTAATTTTTATATTGTTGGTCCTAAGCCAGAATTTAGTGAATCTTTAAAAATAAATAAGGAATTAGTTTGCAATCAAATGATAACTTCAACACCAATAAATATTGAAATAAAAGAAACAATTATTGAATTGCAAACAAATAACGAAACGGATTTATTTAATCTGGTTAATTTAGTTCAACCCGGTTATTTCAAAAAAGAAACATCACAACTAGGTAGTTATTATGGAATATATAAAGATAATCAATTAGTGGCAGTTGCCGGTGAACGAATGAAGATGAATACTTATACAGAAGTCAGTGCTATTGTAACTCACCCTGAACATACAGGTAAAGGATATGCAAAACAACTAATTGCTCATGTGACTAATAAGATATTAAACGAGAATAAAATTCCATATTTACATGTTGTAGAAAATAATATTGGTGCCATAAAATTATATGAAAAACTTGGTTTTTTAACAAGACGAAAAATTAGTTTTTGGAATCTTACAATCAATGACAACTCTGAAACATAAACAACAAATAGCTAGACTAATAAGCAATACCTTATAATTAAAAAACGCTGAATGTATTCTCAACTAATAAAAAATATATCAAAATATATTGAATTGAATTTGGAAGAAGAACGTTTATTCGAGACTTTTTGGACAGAAAAAACAATAACCAAAGGAGATTACTTATTGAGAAATGGTGAAGTATGCAAAACAGACAACTATATCATATCAGGTTCATTAAAAGCTTTTTATATAAATTCAGATAATGGTAAAGAAGAAATTTTATATTTTGCTATTGACGATTGGTGGGCAACAGATATTGACAGTTTTCAGAAGCAAAAAGCCTCAATTTACAATATTCAAGCATTGGAAGAAACAAAATTATTGCAAATTCAGCATCAATCATTTCAAAAAATGCTAAATCTTATACCGAAACTGGAAAGATATTTTAGAATTATACTAGAAAATTATTTAGGAAGCTTACAACGTCGAATTATAATTAATAACTCTTATGATGCGACACATAGATATTATGATTTCTTAGAAAACTACCCAAAAATTGAGAAAAAAGTTCCTCAATATTTAATCGCTTCATATTTAGGAATCTCTCCCGAATTTATAAGTCGTATAAAGAGAAAATAAAAAAAGATTAAACTAGATCAATTTTTATCATTTTATTTTAATAGAATTTTGCTTTTTAAAATAGAAGCAAATGAAAAAAGTACTTATTATTAATGCAAGTGTTAGAGATGAAAACTCTCACAGTAGAAAACTTACAAAACTATTTGTAGAGAATTGGCAAAAAAAATATCCAAACGATTCTTTTACTTTCAGAGAAGTTGGATTAAACAAAATTCCTCCTATTGACAACGATTGGATAGCAAGTGCCTTTATAAAGCCCAATAACAGAAATAAAGACAATCAAAAAGGAGTTGAATTAAGCAATGAACTTGTAAAAGAATTAAAAGAGAATGACATTTATGTGATTGGCACACCTATGTATAACTGGTCAATTCCTAGTGGATTAAAAACCTATATAGATCAAGTTATGAGAATAAATGAAACTTGGGCATTTCGTTCTGGTAAACCAGATGGTGATTACATTGGATTACTTAAAAATAAAAAGATGTTCATCCTCTCTAGTCGAGGAGATACAGGATATGGAGAGAATGAAAAAAATCAACACATGAATTTTCAAACAACATATTTGAAATTCATTTTTGGAATGATGGGAATAAAAGATATAACCATAATTTCATTGGATAATGAAGAATTTGGAGGAGACATTTTTGAAAATTCAAAACAAAAAATCTATAAAAAAATTGGACTAATTGAATAAATTATTCTCTATAAAGTAACATTCCAAAACCTCATTTTAATTAATTAAAAATGAGGTTATTTTTTTAATATAACTTACCAAAACACCTCTTCTTAATACTTGCTTTCATTATATTTGTGAAGTTGTACTGTAACTATTTTGATATACAAAATAAATTCTACATTAAAATTTATTTACACAACCTATTTGAAAATAATTAAACTAAAAAATCTAGAAAAATGGGATTATTCAATAAATTACTGGGAAATGCAAGTGAAGTTTCTCCTGAAAAATTAAATGAAAAATACAAACGATTATTAACCGATAATGAAGAAATTGAATTAGGATTTCAACTATTACGAGATACTTTTGTATTCACAAACAGACGTTTAATTCTAATTGATGTTCAAGGTATTACAGGAAGTAAAGTTGAATATAAATCAATGCCTTACAAAAACATCTCAAGATTTTCATTAGAAACGGCTGGAACGTTTGACTTAGATGCTGAATTAAAAATATGGATTTCAAGTGAAGATATTCCATCTGTAAGTAAAAAATTCAATAAAAGCATTGATGTTTATGAAGTTCAAAAATACTTAGCAAATAAGGTAATGTAAAACCATTAAGTATCTATTCAAAAAATTACGAAAAACTCTATATAATAAAAAAAGCGATACTCATTTAAGTATCGCTTTTAAAATATAAAATTAGATCTAGTTGGTAGTTGTCATACTGATTTTCTCCAATGTAACTTTCACATCTCCACCACCTTTCTTTTTGATTATTACCTCAAAGTTTTTATCAGAATCCAATAAATCATCAGAAACATAATAAGAGTAATTTAGTTTTACACCATTTTCTCCTATAGTATGGTTTTCTCCTGTTCCATGATCATGAGCAACACCAAAAAAGGTCATTGTTCCAACATATTGATCTTCTTTTCCAGGATAGCGAAGATATACCGTATAATAATCTTTTGGCTCTTTATAAACTACTACATCTAAATTCAACACTATATAAGCATTAGCGCTACTTTTTAAAACTTTATTAGTACTTTTCGATAAAGTATTAACTATTTTATGCTTAAAAACATCATCTCCAAGTGTTTTTCCTACTTTTTGTTCCCAAATAACTTTTGTTTTTGGATCTTGAAACGTAATCTTACTCTTTGCCATTGATTCATTGATTGCTAAAACAGCAGGTTCAGAAGTATAAAGTAAATTATCATAACTATAATCTAAATTAAACACTACATCATATAATTCTTTCATAGTATAGGTAATATGACTTCCATCAGGTTGTATAAATTCATAAACCCAAGGATTGGCTTCTAATTCTGCTAACGTAGGACGTTGTCCATAAGCCGTAACATCCCAAGATTCCCAAATACGATCCACCATACTGTGATGTAACCAAAAAACAGGATCAAAACCAGCAGAAGGCACATTTGCCATTAATCCTGAATAATCATTCAATTGATAAATTTCATTAAAAAAAGTCTCACTTGGATTAGCATATGATCCTCCTATTAAATCATGCATATAACCATGAGGCGAACCTTCTAAACTTCTACTAAAACCAGCATCTCCTGTAAAAGTAGGGTTTGTTTTCAACTCATTAAGTGCTAACTCAATTTGCTCCACATTATCCGCAGGAATAGGTTTCCCTTCATTAAGCACACTATACCTTGCTTGTTCATATAAAGAAGTTTCTTTATTACTCAACAAACTTGGCATCGTATTATTTTGCCCATAATTCCAGTATGGCAAGGCAAAATCAGCTTTCCCCGATAATTCTCTAACTATCTTTTCTAAGTACCAAATATACATTCTATGCCAAAGAAGAAAATGTAGTTTTGCATTTTGTGTTCCATTATGTGTACAATCTCCCCAAGCCCATAATTTATCTGCACTAGTTTGATATTCCGGACAAAGTACATTTTTTCCGTTAATCTCTTTTGGAATATTATGCATAGCACCTTGATAATACCAAGCTATACCATTACTACAGTCCATCTCTCGCATTTTCTTGAAAGCAACATTCATGGCTTCCAAATCAGCTTGTGCTTCAGGAGAAGAAGCATTCAATCGCACGTATTTTACGTTGCTTTTACTTTGACTATAGCTTAAGCCCGTAATCAAAATAGTTGATAATAAAAGAATTAATTTTTTCATTTTGTCTGTTTTTAGTGAATATTGATTATTTGTTTGTTTACATTAGAGTGCTTCTACTTCAAAAGTTAGAATTTCAGAATAATCAGGATTTGCTTTATCATATATTTTAAACTTAACAACTCCTTTACCTGCTTTTTTAGCCGGAATTACATGAATTGCTATAAAGCCTTGCTGATCTGCGTTTAGTTTATTAAAAACGGAACCTTTAGGAATTCCTATTTGACAAGCTCCATGCTGACACATAGAACAATCCCATTCTTTTGGAAATGAATTATATATTGTTTCCCACACAAGATATATTGGTTTATTAGAAATATTTTCAACTTTAATTTTTGATATATCTAATCGCTTATTTTTTGATAAACTTTCTTTATTTATTGCATTCCCTACTACAGAAAAAGTAGGCTTACTTTGTGAAAATGCAAGTGAGAATGATAAAAGAATAATACTATAAAATAATGTTGTTTTCATAATTATTGGTTTGAATATTAATAAAAAACAGGAATATTTGCTTTAAAATGTACTTTTTTCAAAATTGGATCAATAAAGCGATAAAGAATTCGTTCCTTTTCCTCTACATTCTCTAAAAAAAGAAGTAGTTCTAAACACTCTTTAGGATAAAGCTGTATTTTAATTTCTTTAGATGAAACCAATACATGATTCGCATCTCCAAAAATTAATTTAAATTTCATACTCGATGGTAAAGCTATTTCATGAAGATATAATCCTGAATTGACTAATCTCAATAAAACACCCTTACTTTTAATATCATTTAAAGATTGTAATCCTTTTATATCTTTAATCATTTTACCATTAATCAAAAAATAATCAGGATTATATTTAGGAAGAACTATTGGCTTATTTATATCATCATGTGCCACATTCATAATTTGATCAGTATGCCATTTTGTATCTATTTCATGACTACACCATAATGCTTCATTCCCTTTTTTTTCAGATAAAGAATCGTTCTTTTTTGGTTGTATAATGATAGTTCCAAACATTCCTGCTTGAAAATTAAAAGGATTATTTTCTGGACTATAATAGAGGTAAACACCTGGTTTTTCTGCTTTAAATGAATAAAAACCATGTTCCATGTGGTCAATAGGTTTCTTCTCTTTCATCACTTTTCCATTCTCCTCTTTTTGTAAAAATTCTATACTTTCACAATATAAAGAAACAGGATTTCCTTGAGAAATATTCCAAAAATCAATGTTTACACTATCTCCTTCAATAACATTAATAGAAACACCTGGCAATGTAACTTGACCTGAAAGAGAACTACTAAATCCAAATACTCTAATATTTAATTTTTCTTTAATAGATAATTCTCCTGTAGTACGACCAATAATTAAACATTCCTCTTGAGCAAAAAAGGATATACTCGTACATAAGAAAAAGATTATGATTAATAATCTGCTTTTCTTTTCTACTTGTAAATGTAAATGATTGCTCATATATAAACACTTGTTAATTTTTTCAAATTTAATTTAAAGGTAGTTAAAAAAACAGCGTACAAATACCTGTTTTGCTATCATTTTTTGGCAGAAATACTATAATCTTATTAAGATTAACTTATTGATTTTAAAAAACATAAATAACTATTTTTCTTAAAATTAGTTTGTAACTTTAATAGTTATTTTTTACTAAAAAGTATAAGTAATAATAAATACCAAACTTTACTCAAATTAGTTTAAAAAAGCGATTAATCTCCTCAATAAAAATTGAGCTATATGAGAAATGTAATTTTATAGATAGAATATTTAATAAATAAAATATTAATAACTTTCAAAAGATAAATTCATCCAAAAATCATTTCATTTTTTCTCTATTTTAAAGCTTTTATATTTATAAAAAATAATCATTATATTTGTAATAAATCATAATAAAAAAGCTACAAAAAACACACCTGAAAAATTTTAAATGACTGATTTTAAAACTTTTGATACTGAAAGATTAATCCTTAGACCAACATCTAAAGAAGATGCAAAATTTATATTTGAATTATTTAATACTCCTAGCTGGTTAAAATATATTGGAGATAGAAATATTAGAACTATTGAAGATGCGGCTATATATATTGAAAATAAGATGCTATCACAACTTGAAAAGCTCAGTTTTTCTAATTACACTATAATACGAAAATCAGACAATGCTAAAATAGGAACTTGTGGTTTATATGACAGAGAAGGATTAGATGGTATTGATATAGGCTTCGCCTTTCTTCCAGAATATGGAAAAAAAGGATATGCATTTGAAGCAGTAGAAAAATTAAAAAACAGTGCATTTGAAGAATTTAAATTAAAAGAAATAATAGCCATTACAAGAAAAGATAATTTTTCATCTCAAAAACTATTAGAAAAACTAGATTTAAAACTAGAAGGAATAGCCAAACTTCCTAATGATGATGAAGAATGGCTACTTTATAAAATTAAAGCATAATAAAATTAAAATAATGGATAAAGAACTATATAAAAAAACATTTACTGAAGAAGATTCAGTAGGCTGGTTATCAATAGATGCTTCACTAGAAAAAATATACGGAAAAACAGAACCTCGACACTATGGTCCATTATGCGGACTTCACTATGTTGCAGGTGGAACTGATCCTATAGATGGTGCCAGCATTTATGATTCTGAAAAGCAAGAATTACATAGACACATCATTAGTTATGGAATGTCTGATTTATACTATAATGAAGAAAAAGCAGGCGAAGAATTTAGTAAATGGGGATTTGAATTTACTTTTAGATTAAAACCTTTTGAAGATGATAAAAATGATCCATTATGGGCTGTACAAGTCATGAACAATCTAGCACGATATGTTTATAAAAGTGGAAACTGGTTTGAAGAAAATCATTTTATTCCTGCAAACGGTCCAATAAGATTAAACACTGAAACAAAAATAACAGGTTTTGTAATAGCATTAGATCCTGAACTTGGAAAAATCAACACTCCTCATGGTGAAGTATCATTTCTACAACTCGTAGGTATAACAGAAAATGAAGTAGAAAAACTAAATGCCAATCCAACAACAACCGAAGTAGAAAAACTCATATTGGAATTAAAAAAAGACAACCCATTACTAATAACCGATTTAAATAGAAAATAAACAACCCTAAATAAATTTATAATTCTTATTCTATTTAAAATACTAATTCAATTATTATGAAATTTTATACCTTAATACCTAAATCTCTCAAACCTTTTTTCGAAATAGAATTAGAAAATTATAAAATAGAATATGCATCAGGCAATTTAGAAAAAGCTTGGAATCATTTAGAAAGAGCACATATCATTGGACAAAAATATCCATATTCACATAGTCTTGTTCATTGGAAAATGCTTGTATTTGGATTCAAAATAAAAAATGGTAAAGAAATAGTGGGACAAATTCCAAGACTAATTTTTGGAGGAATAAAATCATTTGTAGGTAAAATCCCTGTAGGCAATCCAGGTGGAGCAAACGTACCTCCATTAAAACCATTTCCTATTGAAAAAGAATTACAAAACATTTTCATTACAGCAGGAATAAACCCTATATAAACGCAAACCATTACGGATTTAAATTATTAGCATTAAAAAGATTAAGCAAATTCAAAAATTATTATTTTTTTGATTTGAAGATATTAAAAACAACAAAATAGCCTAATGAGTACATTAGGCTATTTTGTTAAATACATAAAAAAAATTAACTAATTTTAATAAAACGCTTTGGTTCTGGTAATGTTTCTTCTCTTTTTGGAAGAGTTAAATATAGAATTCCATCAACATAAGTTGCATTTATAGCCTCTTTATTAACTGTTTCTGGTAAAGAAAAAGAACGTTTAAATGATGAAAAACTAAACTCTCTACGCGTATATTTATCGGTTTCTATTTTTTCTTCTAAATCTTTGGTAACTTCTGATGAAACAGTTAAAAGATCATTATCAATTTCAATTTTAAAATCTTCCTTTTTAAAACCAGGCACAAGCAATTCTATTGAAAAACCAACTTGAGTTTCTTTTACATTTACCGCAGGAACTTTAGTTGTAAAATCTTGAGTTCCTCCAAAAAAATCGGGCTTAAATAATTCTTCTATTATAGAAGGAAAAAATACTTTTGGATTTGTTTTTACTATGTTCATAATTTATTTTTTTAAGTTATACGTTTCCTAGTATCAAACAAAAGACATTCCAAAATATAAAAAAGTCAAAATGACATTTACATAAAGCATAAAAAGGTCATTTTGACTTTATTTTTAATAATTAACTTTTATTTAACTGACTAAATTTCAGTTTTTTAAATATCAAAAAAAGAAAAGAATTAGAATCTTCAAATCGATATAAAAAATCAAAAAACATTGCTTTTGTAAGGCAACTAACATTAAAATAATTTTAGAGATTTTTACTTTACAAAAAAAAATAAACAAATGAATTTAACAGACGAATTAAAGAAATACGCAGATCAAAGTGCCGCTAAAATTCCAGCAGAAGTTCTAGCTATAATGAAAAATGCTATACAAGAATTAGAAAGTAGCAATTTAGTCAATCAAGCATTAAAAACAGGAGATAAAATCCCAACAATTGAGTTACCAAATGCAACAAGCAAAATAATTTCCATTCAAGAACAAATAAAAAAAGGTAAAGTAATCATTGCTTTTTATAGAGGAGGTTGGTGTCCATACTGCAATTTAGAATTAAAAGCCTTACAAGAGATTCTTCCTCAAATAAAAGAAAAAGGAGCTTCTCTAATTGCAATAACTCCAGAAACACCCGATAATTCATTAAACACAATTGAAAAAAACAATCTTGAATTTGAAGTACTAACTGATAAAGACAATAAAACAGCTAGCAAATTTAATTTAACTTATAAACTACCTAAAGAATTACTAGATATTTACCTGAATTTTGGAATAAATTTAGAAAAAAGTAATAACAACCAACTTGGAGAACTACCTATTGCAGCCACTTATGTAGTAGATACAAAGGGTACAATTATTTTTGATTATATAAAAGAAGACTATAAGCTAAGAGCTTCTACCGAAGCAATAATTGCTTCGCTTTAAACTACCTTATAAACAAATTAAAAAGATTGATTTTAAAATCAATCTTTTTAATTATGCTGTTCACTAAAAACCGATAATAAAACTTCCCCATCAATCATTCTATTAGGAGAATTTTTCATTAAATGAAGAACACGTTTCATAGCATACGGATTTAAACCCATATTAATGCCTATTTCATTTATCTTAATTTGTTCTCTCTCATGCAAAATGCCATCTGAATGCATTAATAAAGACAACCTATAAAATTGACAAATCCTACTAAACTCATCCTTAATAATCTTTTTTTGCGCTTTTTTCTCAAAAAGCTTCAAAAAAGAAGCCTTATCAATCTCAAGTTCTTGCGACACCATTTCAATGAAATCATACTCTCTATCGTGTAATTCTCCGTCTACTAAAGCAAAAGAAATCATCTCTTGTAATAAGCTAATCTTTTCTTGATAATCATCCATATTATTACATTCTTTTTTGTAAAAATAATAATTCTAAATTTAATTAGATATCTTTGAACCCTATATTTTATAAACATGACGAATAACGATATATTTAAAAAACTAAGAGTTGCACTTCAATTACGTGACGATCAAATTGTTGAAATCTTAGAATTAGTAGACTTTAGAGTTTCAAAAGGCGAACTTGGTAACATTTTTAGAAAAGAAGATCACCCTAATTATGTAGAATGTGGAGATCAATTGCTACGTAATTTTCTAAATGGATTAGTTATTCATCTTCGTGGTACAAAGGAAAACCCTAAAAACCCAATGGATGTAATTAAAAGCCATAAAAATGATGCTCCAACGGAAAAACGAGAAATAAAACCAAAAACAGAGAGCTTCAAAAAACAAACAACAACTTTTAAGCCAAAACCAAAGAAGAAACCACTTCCTAAAAAAGAACCTATTGTGGAAAAAGTACGTTTTAAAAACGGCAAGAATAAATCAAAAGACTAATGCTTCTTTTTGGTATAATAGGAATTTTGGTTCTATTCTCACCATTAGCAGCTCTTTTATATGATAGTTCTGTAAAGAAAGAATGGAAAAATGGTTTTCTAAACATTTTCTATTTTCTACTAATTATAATAGCATCAAGTATTTTATTAAAAATATTCAAACTATTTTTTATTACTACAATACCATTATTATTCCTCATTTTTTTATCTTACAAAAACATCAAAAAAAATAAATAAGAACAACCATCTACTTTTAACTAAAAACCACAAGATTTTTGTATTTTTGGGCATTATTAAACGAATACCCTCTAAATAAAAATAAAATAAATGCAGTTTAAACATCCAGAGATTTTATACTTCCTATTTTTATTGGTTATACCAATTTTAGTGCATTTATTCCAACTCCGTAAATTTAAAAAAGAATATTTTACAAACGTAAAACTATTACGCCAACTACAACAAGAAACCCGAAAAAGTAGTACGCTAAAAAAATGGTTACTTTTAGCAACACGCCTACTTCTTTTAGCTCTATTAATATTCGCTTTTGCTCAACCTTTTTTTACTGCAAAAGAAGCTAAAAACAAAGAAAATGAATTAATCATTTTAGTAGACAACTCCTTTTCAATGCAAGCCAAAGGAAACAAAGGAGAACTATTAAAAAGAAGCATTCAAGAATTATTAGAATCACTTCCAGAAACACAAAATTTTTCACTTTTAACAAACAATAATGTCTTTTGGGATGTTGACATTAAAACCATACAAAGTGAATTACAAAAAATAGAATATTCAGCACTTCCATTTGAATTAGATTTTTTATTAACACAAATCGATTCTAAAAAACCCAACACTAAAAAAGATTATCTGATAATCACAGATGCTATTGGAACAAATTCTAAAAAAATTGAAGATTTAAACCAAACAAATCAAGTTTACTTTATAAACCCTGTTGCAGAAAACAAAAACAACATTAGCATAGAAAACGTTACCCTATCACAAGTTTTAGATGCCTTTTATGAAATAAAAATCACTTTAAAATCGTATGGTAAAACAGAAGAAGCCATTCCTGTTGCAGTGTATAACAAAGAAGCATTAATTGCAAAATCACAAGTTACATTTGACAAAACAGAAAAAGAACTAAAAATAAATATTCCTAAAAATTCTTTTCATGGAAAAGTAACACTACAAGACAATAGTTTACAATATGATAATGAATTTTACTTTAGCATTTCACAACCCAAAAAACAAAATGCAATTATCATTGGAACAGAAGAAAAAAACAAATTTTTAAATAAAATACTAACCGAAAATGAGTTTGTTGTTACTAATACCGAACTAACAAAATTAAACTATAGTAGCATTGAAAACCAACAAACTATTATTTTAAACGAAATTTCCGAAATTCCACAAGCACTAGGAACTACTCTACTCTCTTTTTACAACAAAGGAGGAACAATTATCCTTATCCCATCAATAGAAAACAACATTCAAAACTTAAATAATTTCTGTAAAAATTTTGGTTCTTTTAAATTTTTAAACACTACTGATACAGAAAAACAAATCACAAAAATAAGTTTTAATCACCCTATTTATAAAAATGTATTTGAGAAAAAAGTTAGTAACTTTCAATATCCTAAAGTAACAAAATCTTTTATCCCTTCAGGAAATGGATTACCCATTTTACAATTTGAAGACAATACCAACTTTGCCATTTCAATTTCAAACAAAATTGGAAATCTATTTGTTTTTACAGCACCCATAAACAAACAAAACTCAAATTTTCAAAACTCACCTTTAATTGTGCCTACTTTTTACAATATGTCACAATCCAAAACAAATTCAAAAACCAACACATTTACAATAGGTGAAAATGAAACTATAATTATTGATGCTATCTTATCTAAAGACGAAGTTGTAAGTATTACAAACAAACAAAACAGCTTCATTCCACAGCAACAAATTATAAATGCAAAAGTAAAGCTAGCCTTTGGAGATTATCCAGAATTAGCAGGAAACTATAACATAAAGCAAACTGAAAACACAATAGAAGAAATCAGTTTCAACTATCCAAGAACAGAAAGCGATTTAAACAATACAAACACAACACTTTTCAATAAAACCACAACCGTAAACAGCATTGAAACCGTTTTAAACGATTTACATTCAAAACGAACCGATACTGCATTGTGGAAATGGTTTATTATTGGCACATTACTTTTCTTATTGATTGAACTACTAATTCAAAAATTCGTAAAATGACAACCGTTTTAATTAAAAAAGCAACCATAATAGATAAAAACAGTTCGTTTCACAACCAAACCGTTGATATAAAAATTGAAAACGGAATCATAATTGAAATTGCAAAAAACATAGCTTCCGAAAACAACATTGAAGTTATAGAAAAAGAAAATCTACATGTTTCACAAGGTTGGTTTGACTCTTCCGTTTCTTTCGGAGAACCAGGCTATGAAGACAGAGAAACCATTGCAAACGGATTACAAGTTGCAGCAAAAAGTGGTTTTACAACCATAGCACTTCAACCTAACAGCTTTCCTGTGATTGACAATCAATCACAAGTGAAATTTGTACTCGACAAAGCTAAAAACCAAGCCACTACTCTATTCCCTATTGGAGCACTAACCAAAAATAGCGAAGGAACAGACTTGGCCGAACTATTCGATATGAAAAATGCAGGTGCTATTGCTTTTGGAGATTACAACAAAGCCATTCAAAACGCAAATATTCAAAAAATAGCCTTACAATATGTACAAGACTTTAACGGATTAGTCATCAGCTTTTGCCAAGATTACTCCTTAAAAGGAAAAGGAATTGTGAATGAAGGAATAGCCTCTACAAAATTAGGATTAAAAGGAATTCCCGCATTAGCAGAAGAACTACACATTGCTCGCAATTTATTCTTACTAGAATACACTGGTGGAAAATTACACATTCCAACCATTTCTACTCAAAAATCAATACAATTAATTAAAGAAGCTAAAGCCAAAGGATTACAAGTAACTTGTAGCGTTTCCGTACATCATTTAGTCTTAAATGAAGAAATACTATCAGGATTCGATTCACGATATAAAGTAACACCACCATTACGAGATGAAGTTACGCGAAAAGCACTAATAGAAGCCGTAATTAATGGAACAATTGACTGTATTACATCAGATCATAACCCGCTAGATATTGAACATAAAAAATTAGAATTTGATTTAGCAAAAGACGGAACCATTGGTTTAGAAAGTGCTTTTGGAGCATTATTAACTGTTTTACCACTTGAAGTGGTTATTGAAAAACTAACCGCTGCAAAAAAAATCTTCGAAATTGAAGAAAACAAAATAGAAATCAATACAAAAGCAGAATTAAGCTTCTTCAATCCAGATGGAGAAAAAATATTTACCAAAGAAAACATTTTATCAAAATCAAAAAACTCCGCTTTTCTACAACAAAAAACAAAAGGAAAAGTATATGGAATATACAACAATAAAAAATTAATTATTAATAATTTACAATCATAATGAACGATATAGAAAAAGGAAAAAACGCAGCTCTGGTAAGCTATATAACCATAATAGGAAGCGTTATTGCAATTTTTATGAATCAAGATGAAAAGAAAAGTGAATTTGCCAGTTTTCACATTCGTCAAGCATTAGGTATTTTTTTAACTTTCTTCTTCTTAGGTTATCCTATAGGCTATTTCAATAGTTGGATGGTTTCCTCTGCATTTTGGTTATTTATTTTTATCCTTTGGATTTACGGTTTCCTAGGCGCTCTAAATGGAGAAAAGAAAATAGTACCACTAGTAGGTGAATTTTATCAAAAATGCTTTAAAAGCTTATAAATGATCACTTCTAAAAGTGAAAAAATAAAATCGAAAATCATTTTAACCGATGTAATCAAACTAAAGAGTAAAGGAATATTCATTATTCTTTTACTCTTTCCTTTAGCACTCATTTTAAGTACAATCTACAGTATCTACAAGAGTAGCCCAGTAGAGAAATCTAACATTTTAACACTCATAATCAGTTTCATAGCCCTATTTATTTTAGCAGTAATACCATGCCTAAAAAAAGGACTAGCCACAGACAATCAAAAAAACATTTACATTGTTTATACATTAAAAAACAAAATCCTCCTCAAACAAATCCTAATTCCAAATAATTATAACGAATTTATAATTATAGAAGAACCCTTTTCAAAATCTAACACAAACATTACTATTAACAATAAAATTGCTGAGTTTAAATATCCCATTTACAAATTTGTTGCGCAAAGAAAAAACCACAATAAACCCATTTTTACAGTTGATAATAAACCATATTTAGAAGTTCATCATATTATTCCATTGGCAGATGATGGGGACGACACAATAGAAAATGCAATTGCACTTTGCCCAAACTGTCATAGACACGCACATTATGGGAAAACAATATACTGACAGACAAAGAAAAACGAGCTTTAACAGCCCATAAGAAATTGGCGGTTCAGTGATTAAATGAAGTTCAGTTTTTCAATCAAACTTTTGTGCAGGTTCATAGTCTTGTTCTTCGGAATCGCAAACTACCACAAGCAGCAAAATGTTGTCTATTATAATGAAGTAAAACCAAAAAAATTAACACATTTATGAATAAAGACTAAATAATAGTAACTTTATAGAGATTTTTTTAAATTAAAAGTTTTTAGATAAAAATGAAAAATTATATTTTCCTGTTATTCATTATCACCGTTAAACTATTTGGGCAAAACAATACTCAAATTATACCCACAAAAAAACTATCACCTTCAGAAATATATACTAAAGAATATGATTTTATTGATGAAGAAGAACAAAAATTTGAAAAATTTAAAAGACAAATAAAGTCTGTTACAACAGAAGATTATTTAGAAAAAATTAGAACCTACTCAAAAGATTCTTTAAAAACACTAGCCATAAAACTGCTAAGTCTAAAAGAATTAAATGAAAAAAAATTACTTCAAAAAGATATTTCACTAAATTCAGAATATTATATTCGCTTACTTGAAGAATTAAAATCTAGTGAAATAAATAATCAAGAATATTTTTTTCTAGAAAAAGAATTGAATAGCTACTATTTGATTAATTTAGAAAAGAAACAAACTTTTAGCATAATCCTAAACATTATCTTTGGAATCATAATAGCAATTCTTATCTATACTATTTACTCATTAAAATCTCAAAAAAGATTAAACATTATTGAAGAACTTAGTAATCAAGAAATAAAAATTAAAGAGCATATACTAAATGGTAAAAGCAATAAAGAAATTGCAGAAGAACTCTTTATTAGTTTAAACACTGTTAAAACACACATCACTAATATTTATAGCAAGTTAAATGTCTCTAATAGAAAAGAATTAATTAATAAATTTCAAAAATAGTACCAGTACTAGTACTTAAATCATACAACAGAAAAAGCACTTTAAAGAGTGCTTTTTTTTTATTTGTAGAAGTATTAATTAAAAACACTATTAAAATAAAATGCTTAAAAAATATTATTCATTCGCATTATTCTTCTCTTGTTTAATTGGACTTTCACAAAATAATTTTACTTTAAAAATAGAACTCATAGGTTCAGGAAATGAAACTATAAAAGAAGGTAATGCCTATCTATTTGATGCAAAAACAAACCAAATTATTAAAACAGAATCTATTGTAGATAAGCAATTAATTTTTACTTCATTAAACGAAGGAAATTATACGCTTCTTATTACTTGTGAAGAGTTTGAAGAATTTGAACAAAAAGTTTTTTTAAATAAAAATCTAACTTTAAAAATAGAATTAACTAAAATTAATTTTACTGAACTAAACGAAATTGTAGTAAAAGGGAATAAAAAGACTTTTACAAATTCAAACGGAAACATTAAAGTCGATATTGCCAATTCTATTTTTAAAGCCATTCCAAATCCAATAGATTTACTTTCAAAACTTCCAGGGATACAAATAAGTGGAGATCAGGAAAACATATCTATAATTGGGAGAGGAAACCCATTAATTTATATAGATAATCAAAGAGTAGGAATAAATGATTTAAATACTTTATCGGTTGAAGATATTAAGACACTAGAAATTATCAAAAACCCTTCGTCTAAATATGAAGCCGAAGGAAGAGCAGTAATTTTAATTACAAGAAAACTAAGCAAAAAAGACAAATTTGAAACTACTATTTCTGAAGTTGCTTCAGTTAAAAAAAGATTTAATAATTACTTAGGAATAAATTCAAATTTTAAAAAGAATAAAACCGAAATAAAAACTAATTTCAACTACAATCAATTAAATCCTTGGGAAAGTGCAGCGAATAATCTTGAAATTCCAAATGACAATATAACTTCAAATTTTATTGCCGAATCATACTCCAAAAGACGTCAATTTATTCTAGGAGGTGGTCTTTATCATCAAATTAATGAAAATGATTATTTATCATTCAATTTGAGTGGAAAAATTCAAAAAGATAATGACGAAAACACGACTAATACTTTCCATGATCAAAACAATGTTCAAAATAAAATTGAAACATTAAATAATAATGATGAAAATAGAAACTTTTTAAATTCATTTGTTAACTACAACAAAAAAATAAAACCTTTAGACATAAACTTATTTACAGGTTTCCAATTCTCTAATTTTAATCAAAAATCAAATAGCATTATCCAAAACAATTATGATAACACTCAATTTGACTTAACACAAAACAGAAATCAAAAATTTAATGTAGATGTATTTTCAGGAAGAACTGATTTAGAAAAAACATTTAAAAATGAAATGAAATGGGAAGTTGGAGCCTTATACTTATCAGCAGAAGCTAATACTGATTTTGAAGTTTTAGACTTTATTTCAAATAATAATGAAAACTCAAATTATAATTTTAAAGAGAAAAACATATCAGGTTATACACAATTATCTGGTAAAATTAAAAAGATAAATTACTCATTAGGTTTACGAACAGAAAACACAAGCATTAAAGGAAAATATGCAAATGATACTTTTTTATTAATCGATAAAGATTACACTAATTTTTTTCCTAAAATCCAGCTTGACATTCCCATTGATAGCACAAAAACTATAAGCTTTAATTATGCTAAAAGTATTTCAAGACCCAATTATTCATCAACAAGCCAAATATCAATTTATACAAACCCTTATTTAGTTTATTCAAGAAATATTAATTTAAATCCAACAATTACAGATGAAATTTCGGGAACTTTTCAGTACAAAGACAAATCTGTAAAGCTAAATTTCTATCGTAGCAAAGATCCTGTAAATTTTGCGTTTTCATATGATTCTACTGTTAACTTAATTACATTCAATTCTATTAATTATACCAAAGAATCGGGTATTGATTTAGAGTTTACACTTCCATTTAAACATAACATTTGGAGTTCAACAAACAGTTTTAATTTTATTGTAAACAAAATCGAAGATAAATCTGCTGTTTTTAATGAATCAAAACCTTATTTATATTATTATTCAAATCATATTTTCGAATTACCAAAAGAATTTAATTTCTCAATTACAGGTTGGGGTTTTACAGAAAGAAAGGAAGGAATTTTTAAGCGAAATTCATTATTCATCATGAATTTAACCTTGTCTAAAACATTACTTAAAAATCTTGATTGCACAGTAAGCTTTAATGATGTTTTCAGAAATATGAATTTTAATGAAGATTTAACCATAAACAATATCGCTTCTAAAGGAATATATTATACGGATACAAGAGAAATATCACTTTCAATACGTTATAAATTTGGAAAGATTAAAGATTCAAATTATCAAGAAAGAGATATTGACCAAAACTCGAATAGAATTAGATAAAAAACAACACACAACAGCCATAGCTATTGCACAACCCTTCTAAAAAACTATTTTTTAAAAATAATTAATAAAATAAATCTCTTTTGAAGCCATTTAAAAGAGCCTTATTTTTTGAAATAAGTACTATTTTATAAAACAGCATAACTTAAAAAACGTTTTTTTATATTCGAGTTTTTAAACGTAGAGAACCACAAACTTGTCATGCTGTAAGCATCCCAATAGCAACTAACTCTATAATACTATACATTAGTTTAGGTATTTTTATGAAAAGAATGTTAAGTCCTTGTATAACTTCCACATACGCTCCACACCCAAAGGGACGTAGATTGTGTTGAATGATTATACTGAAAATAATACTCCAAACCACCACTCCGTCTGTTCGAGTTTTTTTATGAAATAAAATGGAATAAAACTTCTCGATACGCTTCGCACTCGAAGTGACGAGTATCGAGAACTCGAGAACCACAAAAAACACTCCCTTACAGAAAACCGTAAAATAAATAAAAAGCATCTTATTTTACCAAAGCAAACAAAACACATTGTAAAAAGAATAGGTTAGGTTTGTAAGTATAAAAATATACTTTATCACACATACCTAACCAATACAAGTTGGCTTTGTATGATTTTGTTACACTTAATAAACAAGTTATCTGCAATGCCAAAAAAATCATAGAAATCGACATCTTCTGAAAAAAAAATACAAGAAAAATAAAATCCTTAACAAAACAATATAACCTTAATTAAATTTGATTTTTGTTACCTTTGTTACTATGATAATAGAGAAAATAAATATCGAGCCCTTAAAAGATGAACTGCCTAGTGAATACGCTGACAGATTAGGTATTTATTATACAAAATCAGTTTCTATTAAACATAAAAAAGAAAGCGGACAGTTTTTCACACCTACTCCAATTGCAAATTTAATGGCTTCATTTTCAGATTTAAAAAGTGAAAGTTTAAGAATATTAGATCCAGGTTGTGGAGCAGCAGTTTTAACTTGTGCATTAATAGAAAACCTAACAAATAAGAATAAAAAACTAAACTTTGTTGACATAGTTGCTTACGAAACTGATCCAAATTTAATCTCATTTTCTCAAAAAGCATTAGATTATTTAAAATTTTGGCTTAAAGAAAGAAATGTTAAATTTCAATATCTTTTGCATATTCACGATTTTATTTTAGATAATGCTAAAGCATTAAAAACAAAAACTTTATCAAAAAATAATTTTGATTTAATAATCTCTAATCCTCCTTATTTCAAATTAGCAAAAGATGATATAAAAACCATTGCGGCAAAAGAACTTGTAAGTGGACAACCAAATATTTATTCCATATTTATGGGAATTGCTTCCAAATTATTAAAAGAAAACGGAGAATTAATTTTTATTACTCCAAGAAGCTTTGCTTCAGGAAATTATTTTAAAGCTTTTAGACAACTTTTTTTTAAAACTGTACAAATTGATAAAATTCATTTATTCAATTCTCGAAAAGATACTTTTAATAGAGATAGTGTTTTACAAGAAACCGTTATTATTAAAGCAATTAATGAACCTATAAATCCAAACAAACAAGTTATAATATCATCGAGTTTAGGAATAAAAGATATATTTGAACCTTCTGTCAAATATTTTCTTTCATCCGAATTAATTGATATGAAATCAGAAGAAAAAATATTACACTTACCAACAAATGACAAAGAAGAAAGTATTTTAAATCTAGTTACTTCTTGGAAAAATAATTTAATAGATCACAATATACAAATCTCGACCGGACCAGTTGTTTCATTTCGTTCTTGGGATTATATCCAAAATAACTATCAAAATGGAACCGTTTTTTTAGCACCTTTATTTTGGTTGCACAATGTAAATAAAATGTTTCTAGAATGGCCAATTACATCAAAAAATAAAGGTCAATTTATCAAAATAGAAGACAGTTCAAAATCTATCTTGCTTCCTAACAAGAATTATATTTTTTTAAGACGTTTCAGTACAAAAGATGATAAAAGTAGACTGATTGCTTCTCCTTATTTTTGCAATTATGCAAAATCTAATTTTATCGGAGTGGAAAATAAATTAAATTATATTTATAGAAAAAATGGACATTTAGAACGAAGTGAAGTGGCAGGACTTTGTGCATTGCTGAATAGCGAATTATTTGACACATATTTCCAAATATTTAATGGAAATGTAAATGTAAGTGCAACAGAATTAAGAGGTATGAAAATACCAACATTAAATGAAATAAAAGAAATAGGAAATAAAATAATACTAACAAATGATTATTCAATGGAAAACGTAAACCAAATCGTGAACTCCTATTTTGAATTTGAGAATATTTTTATATAAAATTATGAGCAAATTACTTGAAGCGCAAGAAATATTAAAAACAATTGGTTTACCGCCAGCACAATATAATGAAATGTCAGCACTTACCTTTTTGGCTATTTGCAACATAAAAGAAAACGATAATTGGGCAAATGCAACTAAACAAAGTTTAGGTGTTACGAAAGGTATAATGATTTTTGTAAATGAAAATTACAATAAAAATTACGCTCCAAATACAAGAGAAACATTTCGAAGAAATGTTTTACACCAATTTGTACAAGCAAGATTAGTAGATTATAATCCTGACAATCCTAATTTACCAGTAAATAGTCCAAGAGCTCATTATGCAATTACAAATGAATTTTTAGAAGTTGTAAAAACCTATAAAACAAAAGGTTGGAATAATTCAGTAAAAAAATTCATTTCAATTGTTGGTAAACTTTCCGAAGTTTATTTAAAGGAAAGAGAATTAATTCAAATTCCTGTTAAACTTGCAAACGGAGATATAATAAAACTTTCAGCAGGAAAACATAATGAAGTTCAAGCAGCAATTGTAGAACAATTCGCACCAAGATTTGCAAATGGTGGTACTTTACTATATTTAGGTGATACAGCGAAAAAGGACTTATATGTTAATGAAGAAAAATTAAAAGAGTTAGGAATTCCAATTGACCAACACAGCAAATTACCTGATGTTGTAATATTTGATTCTGAAAGAAGTTGGCTTTTCCTAATAGAAGCAGTTACTTCTCACGGACCAGTTTCTCCGAAAAGAATTGTGGAATTAGAAGAGTTTCTAAAAAACTGTAAAATTGGAAAAGTCTATGTAACTGCATTTCCTGATATGAGCGAATTTAAAAAGCACTCATCAAATATTGCTTGGGACACAGAAGTTTGGTTAATGGAAGTTCCAGACCACATGATACATTTCAACGGCGATAGATTTATGGGACCAAGATAAACCGAAAATGGCATTACCTACAACAGCCATAGCTATTGCACAACCCTTCTAAAAAACTATTTTTTAAAAATAATTAATAAAATAAATCTCTTTTGAAGCCATTTAAAAGAGCCTTATTTTTTTGAAATAAGTACCATTTTATAAAACAGCATAACTTAAAAAACGTTTTTTTATATTCGAGTTTAAACATAGAGAACCACAAACTTGTCATGCTGTAAGCATCCCATTAGCAACTAACTCTATAATACTATACATTAATTTGAGTGTTTTTATGAAAAAAATATTGAGGTTCTTGTATAACTTCTCCATACGCTCCACACCCGAAGTGACGAGTATCGAGAACTCGAGAACCACAAAAAACACTCCCTTACAGAAAACCGTAAAATAAATAAAAGCATCTTATTTTTACCAAAACAAAGCAAACAAAACACATTGTAAAAAGAAAATTTGCAAACCATTACAAGTTGGCAACAAGTAAAAATAAAAGTCTAATCAATATTTTGAATAATAGAATTTAAGTGTTTTTCATAACCATTAATATACTCTTCAATATTTGGGTTTTTAACAACATCAAAACAATGAAAATTCGATAAATCTTGGAAACCACAAAATCTATAATTCAAAATAAGGTTGAATAATACATCATCAGCTTTTTTCCCTTTCATTAATTGCTGACTTACATCATTAAAACAATTTTCGGGAGCATTCCATGTTGCTACAACAAATACTTTTTTATCTTTTAAAAGACCTCCAGTTCCATATTGCTTTGAAATATCTGAACGAGTTCTCCCATCGCCATCTAACATAGTATTAGATAAAAGCCCTTCCATGAAAACTTCATCAACATATCTTTTATAAATCCAAGGTGTATTAAACCAAAAAATTGGAGTATGTATTATAATTAAATCCGCTTTAAGGTGTTTTTCAACTTCAGTTTTTGAATCATAACCTTTACCTATAAACGTTTCTTCCAAATGCCAATTTTGATTCTTAAAAAAAAGTCTCGTAGTATCAGCTAAAGTTTTGTTTAATTTTCCCTCTGAGATACCTTCATATTTTTGATGAGTATGTATTATTAATAATTCTTTCATTATTTACTATTATTATTTATTTGCAAATTTGACAAATAACTACATACTTGTCAAGTACTTACCTCTTAGTAAGTAACTTACTAAAAACTCGGAAAAACGTAATTTGAATGGAAACACGTGAAAAAATAATTAAAAAAAAATCAACAAGCAAAAGAATACTTAATAATAATGGAATGGAGTAATCAGAATCGGAATTAAAAAATATCGAGATCGTATACTGAAACAATACTTCTCAATACGCTTTGCTCTCGAAATGACGTGTATAGAGAATAAGACAACAGAAAACGACTACTAAACCCCACCTACTCCCCTATTTTAGTATGAGGAATGACATTGGCTTTGCACAATCGGTATAATTTTTCTTTCACTAAAATTAAAAAGCTGTTTAATATCCGTACTATCTAGCCAATCTTCTTCTTTATGCGGCATTAAGTCTAAAAGTAAAACCTTCATAAGTGTAATTTTTCTTTTTAAATATTCAATTTCTTTTTTCATAACGTAAAGGTTTTTAAGTACAAAAAACAAATACTAAAACCATTCCATTTTATAAGACAAATTTGTTAAAACAACAACAATTAACACTAATTATTCTATTTTTTACTTTTTATGAAACGAAAATTGAAATTTTACATCAATTTTTCTATTCGTTGTGTTTAAAACAAGATTCATCTTATATTTCTACCCTAAAAAATACTAAACTAAAAAAGTACAAGATCTAAACTCTGTGCCTTTTCACTTCCTAAAATTTAGTTACCATACCATTATACAACAACAATAGTTCCTAAACTAGCACTTAGTAAATGTTTATGACTGTTAACTAATGACTAAAAGAAACTATTTATCATAATCCAACAACTTTGCCAAAATCACTAAAAATAGGGCTCGTGAATGGTTTTGACGTGTTTTGACCGGTTTTGACGTGTTTTGATGTGTTTTGACGTACTTAAAGGGGTTAAATAAGGCCTTTGTTCGGAGATTGTTCGGAAAAGCTTCGGTCAAGCAGCGGTAAACAGGCACTTTTTCGCAACAACTTCCGAACGAAACTGCTACTTGACTGCTACTAAACCTAAAAAATTAGTGGTTAGTGGTTAGTGGTTAGTGGTTAGTGGTTAGTGGTTAGTGGAAGTTAAAAAAAGTAGCACGCTTCATCTTTTCTTCTTCAAATTTCAAACATTTTATCTCAAAATTGTTACCCTGTAAAGAGTTTCATTAGCCGTTTTTCAAGGCTATTATAAATGTTGTTTTTATGAAAAGAATGTTGAGTTCTTGTATAACTTCTCGATACGCTTCGCACTCGAAGGGATGTGTGTATTAAGAACCACAAACTTGTCATGCTGTAAGCATCCCATTAGCAATGGAAGTTTTTGTATAACTTCTCGATACGCTGCGCACTCGAAGGGACGTAGTTTGAGTCGTCAGTTCGAACTGACAAAAAAATTATCAAAAATTAATTACACCCAACAGGTTAAATATAATATTTTTTAATTATATATACCAATTACGCAAATTATAATCAGGATGCAATGACCTGAATAGTTACGATTTATAGGTTTTTGATTATTTTGTTGACACTTTTTTAATTTATTAAAAACTTTCGTATATTTGGGTGTTGCCACCAATTATGAAAAAAATACTGCTGATATTAATAATTCTACTTTCAAATCAAACTTTTGCTCAAAAAAATCTTGATGAAAAAATTGATGAAGGAATAGAATTATATCAAAATGGAAAAGAAAAGAAAGCTCTGAAGGTCTGGAAAGGAATTGAAAAGAAAGCTGACAAACCATCATCGACATACGGAACAACGCTTGGAAATATTCTGTATTACTACATACAAAATGACGATGAAAAAAATATTTTGGAATACTATCAAAAAATAGTTGATTCTGATTTAAATGACAGAGATGAAAACTACGAAATTGGAAAACCTTATAAAAATTATCGCTATCACGCTACTATGAGATTAGCGAGTTACTATGGTAAAAAAGGAGAGTTTGAAAAAGGTTTGAGCTACGTTGAAAAAGCAGACAATGACATAACTTTTGAAACCACTTCTCTAACTTCTTTTATTTTTCAAAAAGTAGATTTGGCATTTTGGAAATACCGATTTTTAAATGATTTGGGAGAAAAGGAAAAAGCGGTATCTAAATTAATTGAAAGAGCTTTTGAATATGATTATAAATCTATGTACCCGAATTGGGCAACTGTATCACCAAGCAATGATGAAAACGAATTAGCCGAAACCATTTGCTCTGAATTTGAAGATTTAGAAAAACTTAAATTGGATATAGATAATGGAATAGCTAATCTGACTCTTGACAAAGAAAAAAATATAATCAAATTAAACATTGACGGAACTGAATATGAAATAAATTTGTATTCCGATTTAGGGAATAATGAACAATGTAAAGAGTATTTACAGAATTCATTTTTCTATCAATATTTAACAGAAAAAATAAAAAAATAACTGGTGGCAACAATGTATAACCGCAATTACGGCGGATTCGACTACGTCCGAATCCACTCGGAATTGCTAACGTCTGTGCTTAACCGAAAATTACTAACTTTAAATCCGTAACTAACGATTATACGAGACCGTTAGCAAATATTAAAAATCAACTATGAAATATATTTACATTTTACTGACAGTAATGATTTTAGTTGGCTGTAAAGAAAACAATAAAGAAATGGAGGCTTTTACGAAACTTGAAGACGCTCGAAATTATGTAACTGAATCATTTGATGAAAAAGAAGAAATTCTAATGATTTCGGATGAATTAAATGACGCTATGGGAATGAATATGGCAATCATAGGGGACGGAATTTTAAAAAAAGGATATATGCCAAAAGGATTTGAGCAAAAAGATGGGTATCGGATTTATAAATACGAAAGAGAATAAAAGTGGACGAAATTTATCCTGAATTAATTGATTATATTCATCAATACTGTTCTGAATTCAATACTGAGCTTGAGAGAAAAGCAAGAAATCATAATATCGGAATGAGTAAATGGGGAAGTCGAGAGAATTTACCTCCAAAATTAATTGAGCTAAGAGATAGGCATATTTCTACTGATAAAAATGTTTTAAAGCTATTAGAAAATGGATTTGAGGAATTCAAAATAAAATCTGCAACAAGGATTTATAAAGAACATAAAAATGAATTGACATTAAATTTATGTCCGAAATGCGGAAAAATAGCTCGTACACCAAACGCAAAACAATGTAGATTTTGTCGTTATGATTGGCATTGATAATTAAAATAACATTTGCTAACTTAAGATGTATATAAGTAATAGCGGTTTAAGTCATAAAACGAAAGTGTTAACATAAAACAAAGGTCAGTGCAAAACCGAAAGGTTCGTGAGTAGAAATCCGCTACTACTTATATACTAGACCGTTTAGCAGTAACATTATGAAAAAAACGCTTAAAATCATATTCCTTTTTATTTCAATAAGTTCTTTTGGTCAAAAGATGACATTTATAAAAGATGAAATTATGGATAACTATATGGAATCTGGTTATTCTACAAAAAATTTTATTCCAAAAGGTGAAACTGATAGTCAAAAACAAAGACAAGGAGTCTGGAAAGATTATGAAGTAATAAAAGATTTTACTTGTATCAATGATGAATTTAAACCAAAACAGGTTTTTGGAAACTTCCTTTTATATGGGGAAGGAAATTATATAGACGGAAAGAGAAATGAAAAGTGGATGATCTATACAATTGAAGATTTAACTTTTAAAAAGATTCTTCAAAAAGAAGTAAATTACAATAAAGGAATTCTTGAAGGTGAATTTAAATATTTCTTTCCAAATGAAAAACTTGCAATGATAGGTCAATATAAAAATAATGAACTCGAAGGAGTAATAAAAAGTTTTCATCCAAATGGAAAAATATATGGAACAAGATTTTATAAAAATGGATTAAAGGATGGTAAACACATTTATATATATTCAAACGGAAAAACTGAATTAGAACACAGTTTTATTAATGGAATAAAAGATGGTCCCTACCAATTAAATTATTCTAATGGCAATATTCAAGAAAAATTTAATTACAAAATGGGAAAAGAAGATGGTGTTTATCAATATTTCTATGAAAATGGACAATTATGGATTGAAAAGACATATGAAAATGGATTACTGTTAAATGTTAAAGGGAGTTACTCAAAAGATGGAAACTTAAGAGATAAAGGCACTTTAAAAAATGGTAATGGTACCGTTATTCATTACACAGAAGAAGGCAAAATCTACGCCATAATAACATTTAAAAATGGCTTAAAAGTAAAAGGAGAAAATTTCTAAAACTAAATGCTACTGCTAACAGTGGTTTTGCGAGATTGCGAAAAAAGTGCGAAAATCACATTTTTCTCACGCAAGAAACTCTATCTTAGCAGAAAGTCCACGGCTACGAAGTTCGCAACCTCGCAAAGCCACGGGACGTAATGCCGTCAAACTACTATTCATAAATAATGAACAATAAGAAAGTACTATTACCAGTTTTCATAATTCTATTCTTTTTTTCAATTTCCATAACCGCTCAAACAAACATTACAAATAAAATTGACTCACTGATGAAGTGGTCATATGAAAATGGAATGTTTAACGGAAATATCCTTGTATCAAGAAATAACGACATTATTTACAACGCTTCGTTTGGTTACGCAGATGCAAATAAAACTACAAAACTAAGAAGCGATTATAAATTCAATATTGGCTCAATCACAAAGGAATTTAGTGCTGTTGCTTTACTGCAATTAAAAGAAAAAGGAAAACTTGAACTAAATGATAAGATTTCTAAATTTTTTCCTGAATTACCAAAATGGTCAAATGAAGTAACTATAAAAGATTTACTTCGCTATACAAGCGGAATCCCAAATGTAAATTGGAAGAAAATAAAAAGTAATAAAGATATTTTTGAGGACTTAAAATTAATTGACACACTAGATTTTAAACCTGGAACAAAATATGATTACAATAACAATAACATTTTTCTTAGACAGTTTATAGTTGAAAAAATAACTGGAGAAGACTACAGAAATTATGTAAGCAAACACATTTTTAAACCATACAAAATGAGTTCGGCTGAAATTACGCCTATTGAAAATGAAAAAAATATAGCGAAAGGATTTAACAGTAAATTAATTGAAGACAAACCAGATTTTTTAGTGGGTGGAACTTTCATAACTACAAGCGACTTATTGAAATTTTTAAATTGCCTTCATACAAATAAAATAATAAATAAGAAGTCCTTGTATGAACTTGGTCAACATTTTAATAGTGAGAATGTTCAGTCTGCTTTAGGCGAAGCAAAATACAAAAACAAACGCTTGGTTGAACATTTACATGATGGAAGAGCTGGAAATTATGATGCAATTATGATTTCGGACTTAGAAAGTAATTTTAGTATAATACTTTTGAGTAATAATTATCAAGGTAAAATTTTCGAAATTTCAGATGCTATTATTTCAATACTGAAAAATCAAAAATTCAATTTACCAAAGAAAGAAAATAATTGAAAAATTGGCACTACAGCTAACAGTGTATTAGCAAAAGACGGGGTTGAATTCCAAATTGGAAGCTCAATTATTTTTTTGTCGCAAAAACTTTTCTGTTTCCATATTTTTAGTAATTTAGTTAACAAAAAAAGTTTTTTGCTCGGTTCAGTTTTTAGTTGAAATTTATGTTTGTAAAAGCCCGCCCTTCGCAAATACTTTTCTCGTTATGCACAAGTTATAAAAAAATCGTAATAATCAAGAATGAAAGATTACCGAAATGAAGAATTAGAAAGATTAGCTTCAAACGAAATGCTAACTGAATGTTTTAAATTTATTGAATCAGTTTTAGGATACAAGTTATCTGCAATTGACAAACAACCATTTCTGTTTTTTCATAATTTCATTACTAATCCTCAACCAGAATTTATATCAAATTGGAGAAATGATTCAAAAAGAGAAATATGGTATCATAAATTTACGAATAGAATACTTGGGGATGTTCAAAATGCGTTCCCGTGCGTCCTTTATCATTTTGATAAGTTAGTCGATTTAGAAAATTCTTTACTTTCAGGAGTTGAAAAATATAATTATAGGAAAATTATTAGCCAAAATTCAGGAATGGGCGGTGGCAATACATTAATCTTTGACTTTGAATATCAAGCTTATATTTTAGCTTTTAGAAGATGCTTAGATTACTTAGCAAGAGCAATTTGCTCCTATTTCATGCAAGATTATAATTCGTTCAGAACTCTTGGAGAATTTCTAAAAAAAATTAACCGTCCAATTGTTGCTGAACCTTTAATCACATTACACGAAAAATATTCTCAGAATTTTGATTTTGTTTTATCAGATGGAGAGCGCAAATCTGTTAGAGATATAATTTCACACTATGAATTTGTTTCCGTAGGAACAATAAATTTAAGTAAGCGTGGAATTGTTATTGCTGGAGGTGGTAAAAATGAATTTATAATTTATGGAGAGGGAAATATGCTGCTATCTGAAGTTCTACAAAAGTAAGTTTCTGATTTACGATTGTGCATAAGAGAATTTATTTATACATACGTTGACTCGATAAAAAAAGAACAGATTTTAAAGAAAAAAAATTAACCTGTGCATAACAGCGGTTTTGCGAAATTTGGGCGTAAAAGCTTAATGGAATGATCTTTTTGTATATTTGGCTTCAGTCCAAATGGAAAGGTTTGGGGCAATATAAACCCAAACTTCGCAAAGCCACGGGACGTTGTAAAGAGACACCCCGAAAACTTTAAGTGGAAATAATTAGACGCTTATAACATTCAATTTGTAGAACCTAAACGGCAAAAAATAATGAATAAAGAAAGAGACGACATTCCACTATGGACTTGGCTAAACGGACAATTTTTATTTCAATTTCAAGAAGAACTTGAAAAAAATCCCAGTAAAACTATTTCAGAATTTTTCAATGACTTTTGTAATGAACCATTTCCAGGAAGTAATAAATGTAATTTTTATCAAACAAAAAACCAAGGGACAATAATCATTTTGTTGTACGGACTGATGGTAATTCCAAAAGAAATTTGGGAAAAAACTAATACAAATTTCCCTTTTAAGACAAAGGAAAAATTCACATTCAATCCACCGACAGACACAAATATTAGCACTTTGGAGTTTTTACGGCTATTTAGAAATTCAATTGCCCACGCTAATTTTTCATTAGACACTAATACTGAAAAATGGACATTTTGGAACATTAACAGAAGTAATATTAAAAACTTTGAAGTAAGTGTGAAACACTTTGACCTTGGACTTTTTACAGCAGAAATCGGAAAATATTATTTAAATGATGTTAGACCTAAATAGCAGACAAAAAGAACAACGAACCACCAACAGGCGTTTGGCAAAAAAGCGGGTTCAGTGCTTAAATGAAGTTTTGTGCTTCGTATCAAGTTCAGTGCTGGCAGACAGTTTAGTGCTTCGAAATCCGCTTCTTTGCCAAGCGCCAAAACGTTAGCAGATAGTTTCTCCTAAAAAACGTAAAAAAATATCCTCAATGAAATTCTATATAATATATCTTTTTTGTCTCTTCAGCATTATAGGAATTGCACAGAGTAATTTTCAAAATGATAGCGTTTCAAAAACCCAAATAAAATTATTGAATTCCGAATACAAAGATTTTGTATCAGTAAAAAATAAATTATATGCTATATCCCAAAATAATGATTTAATTGAAATTGATTTAAAGAAAGATAATTTCAAATTAATTAAAAATAACATTACTGCAATAGCAAAAAAATCAAATAACGAATTGGTATTTGGAAGTAAAGATGGTAGAATATTTATACTAAATAACAAACATAAAGTTAACCAGATTGAGAAAATCGATGCAGAAATATTTTCTGTACTAATAAATTCAAAAGATGAATATATAATTTATTCTAACAAATCTATTTACTACAATAGAAAAGATTATATACCTAAAAAGGAAACCAACTTTTATGGTAAAGTTAGAGCAAAGTACACTGGAAAACAACTAATTGAACCTGATTTCATTTATTTAGATAGAATGAATTTTATTTGGTTTGCCTATGATGAAGGTGAATGGGGAGGAAATGTTTATTATTTTGATTTAAATAAAAAAGAATTCATTTACGATGATTGGTTAAGACTTGACGATGGGATTAATTATAAAGATAGAAATGAGTATTTCACAAAATTAAAAGAAAAATATCCAGAAATAATTAAAGTTATAGAAAAGGATACAGTTTATAAATATCCTTATAGTTTAGGTATTTCAAGTGTAACCAAAGGTGCTACTTACAATAACAAAGGTGAACTTTTCACCACTTCAAGTGATGTCCTTAACTCAATATACGCAACAAGAAATGGTTTCCATTATTTTGTTGATGGTACTATTAAAAAAATCACAAATAAGGATAGTGATTATTATACATCTTGTTTTGACCAAGATATTCTTGAAGCCGAAAGATATAAGATTGCTTTTGAGAGAAATTTTATGGGTTTTAAAAATAAAGATAGAGAATTAAGAGAAAACATATTAACCGAAAATGAAGTTAATATTTTAGGTTATATTTCATATAACAAATACGATAGTAATTTATACTTCTTTAGCTCTAAAGGTTTTTATACTTTAAATAATTTAGATTGTTCATTTTCAAAAAAACTATTTTTTAACCCAAAACTAATATGTAATTCAGAGTATGAGAAAGACTATTGTTTACATTTAAATGTGATTAAGTTTGAATTTATAAGTGAAAAAGAAATTATATTTCTAACCAAAAATGATGGAATTGGATACTATAATGGTGAAAGTATAAAATATTTTAGATAACTTGAATAATAAAACCATCTGCTAACACAGGTAACTGTTGCACAACTACCATTTTTTAAAACATCCCGAAGCTTCAGAATCAAAATCATAAAAATCCAACCTTTTTTAAAGTGATTTAAAGGAGGTTTATTTTTTGAGATTAGTGTAGTTTTACAAAAACAGCATAGCTTAAAAAACGTTTTTATATTCAAGTTTTTAAATGGAGAGAATCGGAGTAAAACTTCTCGATATGCTGTGCACTCGAAGGGACGTAGATTATGTTGAATGATTATACTCAAAATAATACTCCAAACCACCACTCCGTCAGTTCGAATGTTTTTTAAGAAATGCGAATAGCAATTTCATAAAAAATGTATCGAGAACCACAAAAAACGCCCCTTTACGGAAAACCGTAAAACAAATAAAACAAAACATCTTATTTTTACCAAAACAAAGCAAACAAAACACATTGTAAAAAGAAAAATCGCAAACCATTTAGCCTTTAGTACGTATAAATACGTATAAAAAAGCATGAAAAATACGTATTTATACGTATTGCAAGACTAAAAAGAATAGTTTAGGTTTGTAAGGAATAAATAATAACGAACAGGCTTTATCATACCTATTTACCTAAAACTAGATGATTTTGTATAGCTTTATCATTAATAGAAACAAGTTATAAGTAAGCTTAAACAAGCCGCACATTTAGTTTTTTGCCGAAACAAAAACCAACGCTGAAAAACCCAAAGAGCTATTTTTTGCTAATGCTCGACAAAAAGACGGGATAGTTTGATTGAAAATTAAATTATTGTCCGTAATTTTGTCCGTGTACGTAAAAAACGTCTGTAAATATGGCAACAATTAATTTTTATCTCGACAAACCAGACAAAAAAGGGCTTGCTCCTATTCATCTACGAATTAATTGTAACGGAAGTCAAATCAAATTGGCTACTGGACAGAAAATTGCAACGGAACAATTTGACAAGAAAAATCAAAAAGCTTTAAACTATTCTGCAGAAACGGCTGAAATAAATCACTATCTAAACTTTTTAAAAGAACGTGCAGACGAGCTTTTGCACCACTCTAGTAAAAAAACATTTTCACAGGAAGAAATCAAAGAAAAACTAACTCAACACATTGAAGGATACAAAAAGAATCATTCTGTCAATATTGTAAAAGAGCAAGTTTCGCTTTACGGGAAACCTTTCACTTTTGTGGATTTATTTGCTGGAGCTGGTGGGTTTAGTGAAGGGTTTCTACAAGCAGAATTAAATAATAAATTTTTCGATTTTATTGCTGCAAGCGACATAAACGAAAATTGCGAGTTGACTCACATTGTTCGTTATAATCACCAACTTGGATTAAATGCTGAATTTTTACGGCAGGATATTACTGAACCTGATTTTCTTGACAACTTTCTTCAAAAAATAGGAGACAAAAAAATAGATGTTGTCTGTGGTGGACCTCCTTGTCAAAGTTTTAGTCTTGCTGGAAAGCGAAAGAAATTTGATAAAAAAGATGACTTATTCTCACATTACCTTGAAGTAATCAAGATTTTACAGCCTAAGTACTTTGTAATGGAGAATGTAAAAGGCATTCTTACAAAAGAGCAAGGGAAAATTAAAGACTTAATTATCCAAGAAATTAATTCCATTGTTGACACAAACGAAGTTCCCGTTTTAGTTTCTTTCATAAGGAAAATGAAATCTGACAAAAACAGTTTTCTTCTTGAATGTATCGTAAAGCGAGTTGAAATTGAAAAGCTAAGAGATGCGGAAATTGAAACTGGTCGAGAAGAATTTATACGTTTCGTTGATTCTCGATTTAAACAACTTACTCCGAAAATAGTAGACTATAAAACAAGTAGAACCGATTCCAGAATAAATACGATTAGACACGGATTTAATATTTTGGCTCGAACAAAGGAATGGGAAAAACTAAAACGTAATATCATCAAAGAAAAGGATTACTGTAACGTTGACGGTGATGCCTTTGTTGAACAATTCACTTCATTTTTAACACACATAAGTTCCGAAAGTATCATTGCACAAATAGAATATGCGTTCAATGAATTGAAAATATCTGCGACCTATAAAAAAGATTGTAAGGACATAATCACAGCACTGAAAATTTATACGGCATCATTTGATGAAACTGTCGAAACTCTCTTAAGCATTTCATCTACTAAGGAACGAGAAGGATTGAAAAATATTTTAGAAAGCATTAGGCTTTACAAAATTGAAAAACCATTTGTAGCAAACGCTTCTAATTATGGCGTTCCTCAAAATCGTGAACGAGTACTTTTTATTGGTTGTAGAAAAGACCAAAAATTCATTTCAGAGATTCCATCTACTGTTAAACCAGAAGAAAAAGTAACCGTGTTTGAAGCTTTATATGATTTAGATTTTATTGGGAACAACCAAGAAGCTCATCATTACGAACTGGTAGACATTTCAAAACAGTTTAATGGTACGGCAAAAAAAATGATAAGCCTTCTCAAGAAAAGAACTATTGATGGTAAAGAAAATACTAAAACTGGAAAATCATTTGCCGAATGGTCAAAAGAAGGTCGTCTAATTGAAAGATACAAGCCTCAAACTAAGCCAATTTATGTTCGAAATTTTGAAGGACTTCAAAAAGGAGAAAAGTATTTCGACATTCTCAATAATCACAAAACAAGTAATCAAAATGATGATGTAGTTAAACGACTGAAAATCATCTTGGAAAATGGAGACTACAAAAAAGCTCAATGTAAATTAGAAGAATGTGGATTAAGCTCCAATAAAAGAAATTACAATGTATTAAAGCCAGATGAACAAAGTTCCACTATAATGACCATTCCAGATGACTATGTCCATTACAATTCACCAAGAGCATTAACGGTTCGTGAAATGGCTCGATTACAATCGTTTGATGATTCGTTTGTTTTCCAAGGTAAACGTTCAACAGGCGGGAATAATCGAAAAACAGAAGTTCCTCAATATACTTTGGTTGGGAATGCAGTTCCGCCATTATTGGCAAGAGCAGTAGCAACAGAGATACTAAAAAATATTAAATGAGAGTATTAACACCAACAGAACAGTCCAAAATAAAGCTACTGACAAAAAATCAAGTTTCTTTGGCACTTATCGAGCCAACAGAAACAGGCTTGAAAAAATCGATAATGGATGCCACAGGTTCTGTTCGGAGTTTTTTGAAGGAAAATAACATTCACGATTATGACATTCAAGGACAAGGTCCTGAAAACAAAGTACAGATTGACACGAAAATTTATGAAGATTTCCGAATCATAAACTCAACAGCTTCGCTATACAGACCACAAACTAAGAAAGGCGACCCAAGAATCTGGTTTTCTGGACTTACAAAAATTGCTAATCCGAATGATATTGTTGCTTTAATCTTCTATTCTGGGGCGTTCCACATTTTCAATTTAACTCAATTGAATGTTGAATCTTTATTGAATTCCAACCTTATAAATCCTTTAAAGGAACTCGTTTCAGAGATTAATGGTAAAGCCAACGAAATTGCATTTGAACTGCTGACAATGTTGAGAAAGGTTGCTAATTCAGGGCTTATTCCATCAATGGTTGCAGCTGATACTTCTGTTGGAAGAACTTTAGAAACTATATTAGGAATTGACATCAATTCTTCCAAACAACCCGACTACAAAGGAATAGAGCTCAAATCATTTAGAAGCAGTAGAACAAACAGAAAAAACCTATTTGCACAAGTACCTGACTGGTCATTAAGTAAATTCAAAAGTTCAGCAGAAATTTTAGATGCTTTTGGCTATTACAGAGAAGATGATTTTAAACTCTATTGTACAGTATCAGCAATTACCCGAAACTCGCAAGGACTATCATTAAAGCTTGACTCTGATATAAAACAACTCATTGAGAATTCAAATAAACCCGAAATAGGCGATTTTGTAGTTTGGACTTTAGATACACTTCACAGCCGTTTAAAAGAAAAACACAGGGAAACATTCTGGGTTGAAGCAGATAGCACCTACATAGATGGACGGGAATATTTTCAGTATTCATTTGTGGAACACACCAAAAAGCCAATTACTTCTCAATTCGACATTCTTGTTGACCAAGGAATAATAACGCTTGACCATTTGATAAAAAGAAACTCTAAAGGAAAAGTAGTAGAAAAAGGACCGCTATTTAAAATTAAACCAAAAGGACTTGACTTGCTATTTCCTCCTAGTGAAAAATATAACTTGATTTAGTATGCCAACGTTAAAAGCCATACACATTTTGCAATTACTCACAGTTTTACGATTGGTTCTTGGTGTTCGTGAACTGCGTTTCGCACCAGCCAATGTTCAAACCAAAAATTGCAAAAGAGTATGTCTTTACCAATACTAACTAGTTTGCGGAAAAAAGCCAGCAAGTAACAACGTATATAAAAAAAGCGGCTTTGGTGCTTAAACGAAAGATAAATAATAAAATAAAGGTCAATAATTCGAAAATTTAATGCTTAAAAATTCGCTACTTTTCATACAATAACCGTTGGGCGTTATATTATCGTAGAAATTTGTAAAAAACATTATGAAGTATAATTTGGGTATATTTTTTTATTTTTTGTCAATCGTTTTATTTGGACAAAATAAGTCTATGGATTATAATAAAAACCAAAGTGACTTTGAATTTATTGCAAATGAAGATTTAAAAACAGAGTTTAACGAAAATGAAAATTCTAAAAGTAAAATTCAAATAATTGCTAAAATAACAAATGATTCTATAATTTCTATATATTTAAAAAACAACACTAAAGATACTCTAACTTTAAGCAAACAAGATTGGCATCTATACTTAATCCAAGAAGCAAAAAATAAAAATGGAAAATGGAAACCGATTGAATATTGGAGTTATTCTTGGTGTGGAAATAGTTATTTATCTGAAAAAATTACAAGCCAAAAAATAATTAAAACTGAAACTGAAAAGTATAATGGAACTTTTGAAACTGAAATAAGATTCAAATTTTTAATTGACAACAAAATATATTATTCAAATCAATTAAAATGTAAAATTGATATAACTCAATTTGATATTCCTGAAGAACTTACAAAACATTCAACCTACAATAATGTTTTAAGAGCTTCTAATAAAGAACTTGCAGAAAAAGTAATGTTCTTAGAACCGAACTCAATGAAAGAATTTTCAGAAAAACATGAAATTTGGTTGAAAAAGATTACTGAAAAAAATAAAGGAAAATAAAAAACTACCCACAACAACCGTATCTATTGCGCAACATCTCTTTACGACTAATTTTTTAAAGTAATTTACAAAAACAACATAGCTTAAAAAACGTTTTTATATTCAAATTTTTAAACGGAGAGAATCGGAGTAAAACTTCTCGATACGCTACGCACTGAAGGGACGTAGATTGTGTTGTCAGTTCGAGTGTTTTTAAAAAAATGCGAATAGCAATTTCATAAAAAATGTATCGAGAACCACAAAAAACGCCCCTTTACGGAAAACCGTAAAACAAATAAAACAAAACATCTTATTTTTACCAAAACAAAGCAAACAAAACACATTGTAAAAAGAAAAATCGCAAACCATTTAGCCTTTAGTACGTATAAATACGTATAAAAAAGCATGAAAAATACGTATTTATACGTATTGCAAGACTAAAAAGAATAGTTTAGGTTTGTAAGGATAAAAATATAGTTTATTACATATACCTAACCAATATAAGTTGGCTTTGTATGATTTTCATACATATAAATAAGTTCGCATGCATTAATGAGGCCACACAAACACTATGACAAATAAAGAAAAAGAGATTCTTCAACAACTAAGAAAAGATGTCCGAAGCAAATCACAGAAGTGCTATAATACTTCTTGTAAAAACTTAGCAATTCGTTCGCATATTCAACAAGTAGAAGGTGCAATAAGGAAAATAGCAAGTGTAGATAGAAAAATAGTACAGGTTGAAGATTCAGATTATTTCACGTCAAGTTCATGGTATTTTAAAGAAAAAGGTATAAAACAAAAAGGAGATGTATTGACATTTTGGGGGTTCTGCAATAAATGTGATACAGAATTATTTAAAGAAATCGAATGCAACTCAATTGATTATTCTAATTACAGAAATCAAGTTTTGTTTTCATATAGAGGGTTTTTAAGTGAGCATTACAAACAAGAATATAATTTAAAATGGTATGTGAAAATACTTCAATCAAGTGAACTAACAGAAGAGTGTAAGAAAAGATTCAATAATAAATATATTCAATATCAATTAATTGTTAAGTCTGGTAAATTTACAAAAAGTCTTTTGGAGAGCGATTTAAAAAGAGAATCAAAGAATTTCCAATTTATTAACTTTCAGTTACCACGAATTGATATTTGTACTTCAACAGTATATTCATTGCCAACTGCAATTATTTTAAATGATACGCTTTTACAAAATCTAGAAATTAGGAAAACTTTTCCTCCAATATCAAGTTCGATATTCATTAATTTAATTCCGACTAATGATGCTTTAGAAGTTATACTTGGTTGCCATGCTGATAAAAATATAGGAGGAAAACTTGACCTAGATAAAGTGAAAAATTATAATCAAAAAGCTAAAATCAAAATGATTAGTGATATTTTAATTCGACATATTGAAACTTGGTTTGTATCTAAATCCTTATATAACATTTGGAAAAGTCGTAAAATGGATCATGAAATAATAAAACAGATGGAAAAATATAAACCTGCTCATATGAAATCTAAACATGTCAAATTTAACATCTTCCATGATATAATCAATTAATAACGCATTCCAACAATAAATATACGTAATGTGAGGTGATTAATAAAATTGAATATTAAATGCTTTAATATTCAATGTAGCGATATGATAGTGAAGTGCCTCGAAATTCCGCACCACACATATTCAATCCATTAGCGCACATAATAAAAAAACTGCAAATGACAAATATAGATTTTGAAAATAAAAGTTTTTGTTTTACTGGTGGTTTAGCTGAATTAAAACGAACACAAGCTGAAAGAGAAGTAAGAGCTCGAAATGGATTCTCACAAAAAGTAATAAATAAAGAATTAGATTATTTAGTTCTTGGTTCAATTCCTTCGGTTGGCTGGAAACATGGAGATTACGGAAATAAAATTGTTAAGGCAAAAGAACTTATTGGTCGAAAGTCAAAACTAAAAATTGTATCCGAAAAGGATTTCATGGAAGGTTTAGAAAATATTGCACCAATAGATGGCGGAGAGATTGATGAAAAATTAGTAATCATTAGATATAAGGCTTTATTTGAAAACGGCAACTTGGATATAGACGGACTTGAGGAATATCTTGAATTAGTTCATGAAACTTCAAATTCTCATGTATCAGCTTCAGTCGAAGAACCTTTTATTTATCAGGATTTATATAATGAGTTTTCTGAAGAAGAAATTGATAATTTATTATTTTTTCAATGTCGTATAGTTAAACATCTTAATTTAGAAGCAAATAGTCAAGAATTTGTAGATACAATAGCAAAAGGTTTTGAATCGATTAAAGGATTAGATGGAAATTTAACTTGGTTAGAAAAAAAAGAAGGAACTGCAAGTTTTGCAAAACTTCTATTAGATATTCCTTTAAGAACAAAATTATAATAAAATGCTAGACAAAGACACTGTAGACTATCTTCAAAAAAACATTGATAAGGTTGAATCTTTAGAAAGAGATAAATCGGAAAGCTTTACAATTTGGGTTCGACATATTCTAACTATTTTAGTTGGCTTACTAACTATTCTAGTTGCTTTCAATAAAAACAAAATTGATGATTGTTTAACATTCTACTTTTTTTCAAGTATCCTTATTTCTATAGCAATAAGTGTAATTACTGGTGTTACTTTTTTATTTCATCAGATTTCAAATTTGAAGCAAACAATTGATTTTCAAAGAAAAGCTCTTAATAAAAGACTAAGCGGTGACTTTAAATCAATTTTATCAGATAATGTAAAGACAAAAAATATTTATAAAATTTGTGAATATGTATTTTATACATTTTCCTTATTAACAATTATTTTACTTGTAATTTATGGAATGTTAATTAACCAATAATTACGCATATTAACAGCCTTTTATAGCAAGGTTATAAAGAATTTGAATAACATAAAAACTGAAAAACATGAAAAAACTTTTAGCAATTTGTACCTTTTTAACCTTTTCAAATTGTAAAGAATTTGATTCGTTTAACACTCCGAAAACTGCTGAACAATTAAAATTGGAACTAAAAATACAAGAAGAAGTTTCTCCTCAAGATTATTTAAAAGCTGATGGAAATTATAAAGAAAATTTTTGGGGAGATAAATTAAAAATAAATTGTATTGTAAAAAATAATGCAACACTTGCTAGTTATAAAGATGCTGTATTAAAAATTAGATACTTTTCTAAAACTAAAACTGAAATTGCAAATAAAGAAATGATACTTTATGAAGTTTTTCCTCCGAATTCAACAAAAACAATTGAATTAAAACTTAAAAACTACAGTGATGTGAATTCAATAGGGTGGGAAATTATTAATGCAATTCCATTAGATTGAACCCAGCCCCAGCTACATAAAATCCATTTGTAGCAATTGAATACTATGGATATTTCCAAATGAAAATTCATAAAATTTTAATTAATTTTTGACACTAATTCAAAGTTGTACATAAATTTAGACAATAATTAATCATAAGGAAATTTATTTTTCCTTATGATTACATTAAATTTTAATTTGAACTTTTAAACTACTTGTCTTTTTTTCAAAATAATGTTTTAAATTCAAAACAACAAACAGACGACTGTAACTTACGAACACTTACAAAAAATATCAAATCAAAACCCAAAAAATTAAAATTTAATAATAATTTTGAAAAAAATTATAAAATCAGAATGAATCTACACTACCTCATTAGAGAACCGAAAATACAACAAGAACAAAATCCAGTATTAATTTTATTACATGGTTATGGCAGCAACGAAGAAGACTTGTTTTCTTTTGCAACCGAATTACCAGAAGAATACTATGTCATTTCCGTTCGAGCTCCTTACGACTTACAACCTTATGGACACGCTTGGTATGCCATACATTTTGATGCAGATGAAAACAAATTTTCAGATGATAACCAAGCCAAAGAATCGAGAGATTTAATAGCCAATTTCATAGACGAAATCATTGCAAAATATCCTATTGATAAAAACAAAATCACACTAATCGGTTTCAGCCAAGGAAGCATTTTAAGCTATGCCACTGCCCTATCTTATCCTGAAAAAATTGCAAGAGTAGTAGCATTAAGTGGTTATTTAAATGAAAACATTATTGCAGAAAACTTCAAAAATAAAGAATACAAACACCTACAATTTTTTATCTCACACGGAACAGTAGATCAAGTAATCCCTGTAGATTGGGCTAGAAAAGCAAAACCATTTATGGAAAACTTAGGTTTACCGGTTACTTATAATGAATATCCTGTTGGACATGGTGTTGCGCCACAAAATTTCTATGATTTTAAAAACTGGTTAGAGAAAACAAAATAATTATAACAACGACGTTGTTCCTCTCTTTCAATACAATATAAAAACAAGAAAAGCTCTACTTTTATAGTAGAGCTCTTCTAAAAACAAACTAAAACTAAACAACTATGAGCGAGGTAGAACAACAGTATCTACCACATGTATAACGCCATTTTTTTGGTTCACATCGGCAATCGTAACTTTAGAACTGTTACCATTTTCATCTGTGATATAAATATTTTTTCCTTTCATCCAAGCTGTTAGTGTTCCACCGCTAACCGTTTTGAAAGCAAACTTCCCTTTTCCTTTTTTAATAGCAGCCATAATATCTTTTGAACTCCATTTTCCTGCAGCAACATGATATTTTAAAATAGTCTGCAACATTTCTTTATTCTCTGGTTTTAGCAAAGTTTCAACCGTTCCCTTTGGTAATTTTGCAAAACCCTCATTCGTTGGAGCAAAAACAGTAAAAGGACCATCAGACATTAACACATCTACCAAATCAGCCGCTTTTACCGCTGCTACTAAAGTTGTATGATCTTTAGAATTTACAGCATTTTCTACAATGTTTTTACTTGGATACATTGGTGCTCCACCTACTTCAACTGTTTTTTCCATTTTTTGAGCATTCATTTGAGTTCCAAAAAATAAACTAAATGTTACTAAACCTATTGCTAAAATTTTATTCGTTTTCATGTTATATGAATTTAAGTTATAATTGCATTTACGAGAGAAGTTTAATTTTGGTTTTAAAAAAATAAAAAAAATTTAAAAAGACTTTCAGTAAATGACAATTCAATAAATATTTATTACTTTTGAACCTTATTAAAAAAGACATTATGGCAACAGTAACTTTAGGCGGAAACGCAATACATACAAGTGGAGAATTACCAACAGTAGGTTCAAAATCTCCAGATTTCAAATTAATTAAAAACGATTTAGGAGAAGCTTCTCTATCTGATTTTTCAGGAAGCAAACTTGTTTTAAATATTTTTCCAAGTATAGATACTGGAACATGTGCTACATCTGTAAGAGAATTTAATGCAAAAGCTAGTCAGCTAGAAAACACTAAAGTATTATGTATTTCTCGCGATTTACCATTTGCTCAAAAACGTTTTTGTGGAGCAGAAGGATTAGAAAACGTAATCAACCTGTCTGATTTTAATACTGGAAAATTTGGAAAAGACTTTGGATTAGAAATAACAGATGGTCCATTAGCAGGATTACATTCTAGAGTTGTTATTGTATTAGACGAAAATGGTGTTGTAAAATATACCGAACAAGTAAGTGAAATTGCAGACGAGCCTAATTACGAATCCGCTTTAGCTTCCTTATAATTTACTATGAACTTTGAAAAAGATAATACTTTCTTTACTGGCAGACTAAAAAGTATGGCTTTTGCCATAAAAGGAGCTTTTAAATTATTAACAACAGAACATAGCGTAATGGTACAGTCATCACTGGCTCTACTTGTAACAATAGCTGGTTTTTATTTTAATATTACAAAAGTAGAATGGCTTATTCAAACACTAGCCATTGGTCTTGTATTAAGTATTGAAGGTCTAAACACAGCTGTTGAAAAAATTGCTGACTTTATTCATCCAGATTATCATGAACGTATTGGTTTCATCAAAGATATTGCTGCTGGAGCTGTTTTATTTGCTGCTTTCACTGCAATAATAATTGGTGGAATAATATATATTCCTTATTTATTTTAAATTCTCTATTTTTGTAAAATAGTGCTCGCTAAATGGCTAAGAAAAGTAACCAAGAATCTAAAAATACAACTGCAACAAAAGAAAAAAAATCTTTTAATCTATCCAGACAACAAAAATTCAGTATTGGTGTCTTGTTGGTATTATTAGCTATTGCCCTATTATTATCTTTTGTTTCACACTTTACATCAGGAAACTACGATCAAAGTCAAGTTAATGAAGTTCTTGATAGATCTGTTGTTACCTACAATTGGCTTGGAAAATTTGGAGCCTATTTAGCCGATTTTTTTCTATACAAAGGATTTGGTGTTGCCTCTTTTCTTTTTGTTAGACTTCTTTTCCTTGCTGGAGTTTATCTAATATTAGATCTTTCGGTATCAAAATTAAAAAGAACCATCTTTTGGGATTTTTATATCATCATCATTTTATCTGTCCTTTTTGGTTTCTTCTGGGACATTCTTCCTCAGCTAGCAGGAACAATTGGTTTTGAAATGAACCTATTTATTCAAGATTATATTGGAAAAGCAGGAACATTATTAGTCCTTCTTTTTGGAATCATTATTTTTTTAATATTCAAAATAAAAATATCACCCGATACCATAAAGAATCTCTTTGAAAAACCTGTGAAAACATTTCAAGAGGAATTAGCTGATGAAAATGCTGAAAACATTTCAAAATCGAAAAATGAAAATATAACATCAGAAAATCTTACTGATAATTTTACAATTAAAGAAGATGATGATGTAATTTCTAAAATTGAATTAAAACAGCCTTCTACTTTTGAAGTTAACAAAGAATCATTAAAACCAACTATTTCTAATTCATCCGAATTAACTTTAGAAACAAAACCAACCAAAGCGCAAGATTTAAATATTGAAGTTTCAAATACTTCAATTACTGATGATTCAGAACCAGTAAGCGATTTTGTAATTGAAAAAGTGGAAGAAGAAGAAATTGTAGAAGGAAATCTTGCCGCAAAATTAGTACAAGACTTTGGAGAGTTTGATCCTACATTAGAACTTTCAAATTATCAAGTACCACCAATAGAATTATTAAAAGAATATGCCACAGGTGGAATTACCATAAACCAAAGTGAACTAGAAGAAAATAAAAACCGAATTGTAGAAACACTGAAAAACTACAGTATAGGTATTACACAAATAAAAGCAACTGTAGGACCTACAGTAACCTTATATGAAATTGTTCCAGATGCTGGAATAAGAATTTCTAAAATTAAAAATCTAGAAGACGATATTGCCTTATCACTTGCAGCACTAGGTATTCGTATTATTGCTCCTATTCCTGGAAAAGGAACTATTGGTATTGAAGTACCAAACAATAATCCGACAATGGTGTCTATGAAAAGTGTTCTTACATCGCCTAAATTTCAACAAGCAGAAATGGAATTACCTATTGCATTAGGTAAAACCATTTCAAATGAAACCTTTGTTGTTGACTTAGCAAAAATGCCTCACTTGTTAATGGCTGGAGCAACTGGACAAGGAAAATCAGTTGGATTAAATGCTATTTTAGCCTCATTGCTCTATAAAAAACACCCAGCAGAAGTTAAATTCGTATTAGTAGATCCAAAGAAGGTAGAACTAACACTGTTCAATAAAATTGAACGTCATTATTTAGCAAAACTGCCAGATACGGAAGAAGCCATTATAACCGATAATACAAAAGTTATCAATACATTAAACTCTTTATGTATTGAAATGGACAATCGCTATTCTTTATTAAAAGATGCAATGGTTCGTAATATTAAAGAGTATAATGAAAAATTTAAATTACGAAAACTAAATCCTGAAAACGGACATCGTTTTTTACCCTATATTGTACTTGTTGTTGATGAGTTTGCCGATTTAATTATGACAGCAGGAAAAGAAGTAGAAACGCCTATTGCTCGTTTAGCTCAACTTGCACGTGCAATTGGTATTCATTTGATTATTGCAACGCAACGTCCTTCTGTTAATGTAATTACAGGGATGATTAAAGCCAATTTCCCTGCTCGAATTGCCTTTAGAGTAATGTCTAAAATAGATTCAAGAACAATATTAGATGCAGGAGGAGCAGATCAATTAATAGGTCGTGGAGATTTGCTATACACAAACGGAAATGACATGGTGCGTGTACAATGTGCGTTTATAGACACTCCTGAAGTAGAAAAAGTCTGTGATTTCATTGGAGGACAAAAAGCATATCCAGACGCTTACCTTTTACCTGAATATGTTGGAGAAGAAAGTGGCACGACTCTTGATATTAACATTTCCGACAGAGATACTTTATTCAGAGAAGCGGCAGAAGTTATAGTAACAGCTCAGCAAGGAAGTGCCTCTTTAATACAAAGAAAATTAAAATTAGGTTACAATAGAGCAGGTAGAATAATTGATCAATTAGAAGCTGCTGGTATTGTTGGACCATTTGAAGGAAGTAAGGCACGTTCTGTTTTAATTCCTGATTTAGTATCATTAGAACAATTTTTAAATAATGAACAAAATAATTAATACAATGAGTAAATTTTTCAAATTAGTATGTTTTCTTTTAGTTGGTTTTTCAATCCAAGCACAAGACGCTGCTAAAGCTAAAAGTTTGTTAGATGAAGTCACTACTAAGGTAAAGACTTATGAGAATATCGTTATTGAATTTAAATATGCATTAAGCAATCCAAAAGAAAATATAAATCAAGAAAGTAAAGGAAATGTTACACTTAAAAACAATCTTTACAATTTGAACTTTATGGGTGTTACTAAAATTTTTGACGGTAAAAAAGTGTACACAATTGTACCTGAAGATGAAGAAATTTCTATTTCAAAGTATGATGAAAATGATGATAGTGCTGTTACACCTTCAAAAATGCTAACATTCTTTAATTCAGGTTATAAATATTCGTGGGATATTTTACAAAATATAAAAGGGCGTAAAATTCAATATGTAAAATTAATTCCTATTAGCTCAAAAGATCAGAGAAAAGAAATATTATTAGGAATAGATGTTCAAACAAAAAACATTTACAACCTTATTGAAACAGGCAAAAATGGAACAAGAACAACATTAACTGTTAATTCTTTTAAAACAAATCAGCCAATATCGAAAAATCATTTTACCTTTACCGAATCAAAATACCCTAATTACTATATCAATAGATTAGACTAAAAATAAGGTGAAATTATTAGACAAATACATTGTTAAATCCTTTATGATTACATTTACTTCGGTATTTGTAATCCTTTTTTTTATATTCATCCTACAAGGAATATGGTTATTTATAGCCGAACTTGCGGGTAAAGATTTGGATTTTTTTACTGTCATAAAATTTCTTTCGTTTTATGCTCCTACAATTGTTCCTTTAGTTTTACCGCTATCTGTATTATTAGCCTCTATTATGACATTTGGAAGCTTTGCTGAGAATTATGAATTTGCAGCAATGAAATCTTCAGGAATATCATTACAAAGAGCTATGAAAATGTTAACATTTGCAATCTTTGGATTAAGCATTGTTTCTTTCATATTTGCAAATAATGTAATACCTAAAGCGCAATATAAATTTCTAAATTTACGTAAAACCATTGTACAACAAAGACCTGCAATGGCAATTGCTGAAGGACAGTTTAATCCTATTGGTTCTACAATAAATATTAAAGTAGAAAAAAAATCTGGTGATAACGGAGAACTTCTTGAAGATGTAACCATGCATATTAAAAACGTAAATGCTGGTTTAGGAGCTAATACTGTTATTAAAGCCAAAAATGGAATTTTAAGAAGTGATAAGGATTCTAATTATCTTCAACTAGAGCTTCTAGATGGAAATTATTATGAAAATGTGATTCCTAAAAAATATGAAGATCAAAAGAAATATCCATTTGCAAAAAGTAGTTTTAAAAAATACATTCTTAATTTAGATTTAACGAAACTAGACAACAATAGTGCTGATGATAGTGATATTACATCAGAAAAAATGTTAACACTAAACGAATTAAATTACACTATTGATTCGCTACAAAATAATTACAACAAAGACATTGTTTCTTTCACAGATAATATTGTACAAAGAAACGATTATGTGTTCCAATTAAAAAGAGTACAAAATATTACTAAAGAAGAAAAAGTAGATGATTTACTCTCTCTTTTTACACTTGCTGAAAAATCGAGAATACTAGAAATGGCAAAAAGCAACACTTCAAGTACAGAATTTAGTATCAATAATAGTAAATCAGATTTAGAATATAAAAAGAAGAATATTAATGCTCACTGGATTGTTATTCATGAAAAATTCATCATTGCATATTCTTGTTTATTAATGTTTTTTATTGGTGCTCCATTAGGTGCTATTATTAGAAAAGGTGGAATTGGTCTACCTATTGTATTTGCAATCATCATTTTTATAGCATTTCATTTCATTAATACATTTGGAAGAAAAATTGCTCAAGAAGATTCAATAACACCTTTCTTAGGAATGTGGATGTCTTCTTTTATACTTACACCATTAGCCGTTTTTTTAACGTATAGAGCAACTAACGATATAGGTGTAATGATCAATTTTGATTGGATTACAGATCCATTTAAGAAATTATTTTCAAAGAAAAAAGAAAACCTGTTTTCTAAAGAATTAATATCTATTGATACTTTTAAAGTAGACTCTGACGATACTGAATATTCATCACTCTTAGAGAAAGAAATTCCAAGCTTAAAAAACATTGTAAAAAATGCTGAACAATTTGGCTACTCAGATGAGTATCGAATAAAAGCTTTAAAAGCTCTTGAAACAAAAGGGATTAGTCAGGAACAACTCAAATTAGAAAACAATTTATACAACAGTGAGTTTCTAAAATTAAAATTTTATAAAGAAGAATATCTTATAAAAAGTAAAAATACATTGATTTTATATATACTTACTTTTCTATTTATAATTAGTATAAAAATTTACGAAAAGAGTCCGTTAATAATTCTTGGATTAATTAGCCTTGTTTTATTTTATGTGAATTTGTTTAAATCATTTTCCTGTTTAAATGAAATATCAAGAATAACAAATAAAAAACCTTTTGTACATATTGGTCTTGAATTGATTTTTGGATTTCCTTTTTACATATTAACTTTTTTATATAATAGAAATAAACTTAAAGAAGTTATCTCTGAATTTAACTAATAATACAACCAAACTACAATAATGTCAAACAACATACAACTAAACACAATTGAGGAAGCTATAGAAGATATCCGTCAAGGAAAAATAATTATAGTAGTAGATGATGAAGATAGAGAAAATGAAGGTGATTTTTTAGCGGCTGCTGAAAAATGTACTCCTGAAATGATTAACTTCATGGCAACTCATGGTAGAGGATTAATTTGTACACCACTTACAGAAAGTCGTTGCAAAGAACTCGATTTACACTCAATGGTACGTAATAATACCGATCACATGGAAACAGCATTTACCGTTTCTGTTGATTTAAAAGGACATGGTGTTACTACGGGTATTTCTGCTGCTGATAGAGCAAAAACTGTAATTTCATTAATTAATCCAGAAACTAAATCGTACGATTTAGCAAGACCTGGACATATTTTCCCTTTAATTGCAAAGCAAGGTGGAGTTCTAAGAAGAACAGGACATACTGAAGCAGCTATTGATTTTGCAAGATTAGCGGGTTTTAAACCTGCTGGCGTTATTTGTGAAATTATGAATGAAGATGGAACTATGGCTCGCTTACCTGAACTGGTAGAAGTGGCTAAAAAGTTTGACTTAAAATTAGTTTCTATTGAAGATTTAGTTGCTTATAGAATGCAACATGATAGTCTAATTCAGAAGAAAGAAGATTTTGAAATACAAACTCGTTTTGGAACATATAGACTTCGTGCTTATCTTCAAACTACTAATAAGCAAGTGCATTTGGCTATTACAAAAGGTACTTGGAGCAATGGAGAAGCAATACTTACAAGAATTAATTCTACATTAGTAAACAATGATATTTTAGGAACATTAACAAATGATGCTGATAAGAAGCTTGATGTAATGTTCAAAAAAATTAATGAAGAAGGAAAAGGAGCGATTATTTTTATTAATCAAGAAGTAAAATCCCTAGAATTATTATCTCGTTTAACGGAATTAAAATCGTTACAGGAAAATGGTGTAATTAAAGCTCCGCAAGTGAAGATGGATAATAAAGATTTTGGTATTGGTGCACAAATATTACACGACATTGATATTTCAAAAATAAAATTATTATCAAATACACCTGATCAAACAAAACGTGTTGGAATGATTGGTTATGGATTAGAAATAACAGAATATGTTAATTTCTAGTATTAAAAAAACCACAATTTAATAGCTAAAGATGACACTGTAATTATTAAAAATAGCTTAATTACTTTGTCATCTTTTTTTACAGACCATCGACTTCCAAACCAAGCACCAGATGCATTTCCTATTGTAAGAATAAAAGCCAAAGGGTAATTAATTTTATCTTCCAGTGCAAATACAATTACAGCTCCTATAGTATATATCCATACTACAAAAACTTTCGTTACATTTGATTTTAAAAGGGATAATCCATTTAAATAAGGTAAAATAATAAGCATTAGAAATCCAATTCCTGCATTTATAAAACCACCATAGATTCCTAAAAAGAAGAAAATCCCAATGGCTATATATAATGGTTTTCCTGTTGTTTTCTCAACAATATCTGCATAATTTTTCTTTGGTCCAAAAAGAAGAGTGAGTAAAACCATAATCATAATAATAGATAAAATTCTATTAAATAATGCTCCATCAATTCCTATTGCAATTTTAGCTCCTATAAAAGAACCTAAGAAAGCTGAAATGCCTAAATATAAACTAAAAGGATATGTTGAAATGCCTTTACTCTTGAACCCTTTTACAGCAGTAAATGTTTGAATTAAAATAGCAATTCTATTTGTTCCATTAGCTAATGGAGCTGGTAAACCCAAAAAAATTAAAGCAGGAAGCGTTAATAAAGTTCCACCACCAGCAATCGTATTTAAAAAACCAGCTATAAAACCTATTGGAATTAAAAGAAGGTATTCGTATTGAAAAGCCATTATATTTTTTTAATGGTGCAAAGATATTTAAAATCATTCGCATATTTCTTGCAACTCTTTTTATATAATATAGTCATACTAAAAAAGGCTCAATTTAATAAGTTGAGCCTTTTTTAATCCTATCTTGATATTTAACGTTTCAAAGAAAAATGAGCTTTAAATATTTTTTGCTGTAAGTTTTCGCTATACTCAATTGTAAACCAATAATCGGTTGATGGTAATTGCTGACCGTTAAAAGTTCCGTCCCAACCCGTTCCGTTTGGACTTATTTGTTTAATTAATTTACCATAACGATCAAAAATATGTATTTTAGAATCTGATTGTCCACGTAAAGTAGTAATGTTCCATGTATCATGAATTCCATCTCCATTTGGAGTGAAAAATTTAGGATAATCGATAACCAAAATATCAATCGTTAAATAAGTACATCCTTGTGTATCAACAACCGAAACATTGTGTAAACCACCACTTACGTTAGTAAAAACGTTAGAATTTTGAAATGCTCCATCATCAATTTGATACTGAAATTCACCATTTCCCCCTGTTAATATTATTTCTATAGTAGCGTTATCTGTAAAAGCGTTGGTAACAGTATAATCTATTGCTGTAGCAGGATTTATTTCAGTTACTATTACTGTATTTGATGTTCCTGCACAACCTGTTAATACATTTTCAACTACAACATAATAACTACCTGCTGAATCTACTTCTAAAGTAGGAACATTTGTTATTGCAATATGATTTATTGGATCACTTGATTCGTACCATGTAAAACTATAGTTTGTTCCAATAAAATTACCTGCATACAATCTGTATTTTTGAAAAACAAGACCTGTTGCTTGTTCAACACATATTGTTCCGTCTTCTAATATTGGTTTTGGAAATGGGTCTACATAAACAGTATAATCGGTATATTCTCCTGTACAATTTCCTAATTTTGATTGTGCACGATAAATTACAAAACCTTGTGTATTTGATGTATTGACTAAAACATCTGTATTTATTTGTACTGGAGCAACTCCAAATCCTCCTGTAGCACCTGTAACTCCTACAGATTGAAGCACAGTCCACTCTACTTCTGTTCCTACTATTATTGGGTTTTCAACTATAATATCAAAATTTGGACTTCCACCACTGCAAATAGTTTGCGATTGTAATACAATAGGCTTTCCAGGTTGCGGATATACTGTTATTTCATCACTTAATATTGGAGTTCCTACACAGCTTCCATTACGCGGTGTGATTTCAAATGATAATGTTCCTATAATTTCTGGATTAGATGTTGTAACAATTAAATTTATTAAACCAGATGTTGTTCCAAAAGTAGTGCCTCCTTGAATTGTAACTCCATTTAATAAGGCTACCCAATCATAAACTGTTCCTGCTGGATTTTCTAAAATAGAAACTTGTAATTCATCTCCTGAACAAATTTCGGAAAGATTAAAATTGATTGTATCTACAGTAGGAATTGGAGTTACTACTATTGATACTGGATAAGAATCGCCTTCGCAACCATTTAATACTGGAATAATATTTAATGTTATATAGCCTAAATCTGATGTGTTTAATAATGTTGCTATTTGATTGATATTTGTTTCATCGCCATTTATTTGATAGTTTCCGTCAATATTCTGCACTGTAGCATTCCAGATATAATTTTGACTTCCCGTAACTACAATATCAGTTGTTGTTCCTGAACATATAGTATCTGTATAAGTTACGTTAGAAATTATTGGTTTTGGTGTAACAGTAACAAAAACCGAAACTGGATCACTTATACATCCATCTACAGTTACGGTAATACTATATTCTACTAATCCGTTTACAGTATTATCTACTAACGTTAAAAGATTGGTTAATACATCAAATCCAGTTTCAGAGGTAGCTCCTGTTACATTTATAGCTTGTACAACTGTCCAATTATACATTATATTTCCTGTAACAACACTACTATTTAATTGAGCTGTAAACAAGCTTGCTGAACAAATAGTTTGAGTATTTGGTGTTGCTGTTACTACGGGTTTTGGATTAACAATCACTTGAGCTGAACTATTTAATGTTTGGCTACAAAATGGACTTGAATTTGAGACAATGTTTATTAAGTTATAATTACTATTTGTAGTTAATACTGGTGTTGTAATAATTGCTTGTCCTGTTCCATTTAATGTTATCGTTTGATTAGTTCCACTATCTACAGTATATGTTACCTCTGCATTTGGTGTTCCATTTATTGTAATAGTTCCTGTGTTATTTGCACAAATTGTATCTCCTGTAATTGTTGCTGTAGGCAAATCATTAACTGTTATAGTAATATTATCTGTTAATTGATTATTACAAGTACCTATTGCTACGTTTACTAAATTATACGTAACGTTTGATGTTAATATTGATGTTGTTATTATAGCTTCTCCTGTTCCATCTAATGTAATTATTTGATTTGTTCCTCCGTCTACAGAATAAGTTACCTCAGCATTTGGCGTTCCATTTATTGTAATAGTTCCTGTATTATTTTTACAAATAATTGGGGTTGTTGTTGAAATACTAGCTGTAGGAGATGAAATCACAGAGACTGCCACTGTTTCATTTAAAGGTTGGTTACATATTCCAATTGCAACATTATGTAAGGTATAAAAGCTATCCGAAGTTAATATTGGAGTTGTTATTATAGCTTCTCCTGTTCCATCTAATGTAATCATTTGATTTGTACCTCCATCTACAGAATATGTTACCTCTGCATTTGGCGTTCCATTTATTGCAATAGTTCCTGTAGAATTACTACAGGTTGTAGACCCCATAATTGTAGCAGTTGGTAAAGGTATAACCGTGATTGTTGCTGTTCCTGATTGCACTTGACTACAAAAAGGAGCTGTTGTTGAAGTTGCGCTTATCAAAGTATAAACACTATTTGATGTTAATACAGGAGTTGTAATACTAGCCTGACCTGAGTTATCTAGTGTGATTATTTGATTTGTTCCTCCATCTACACTATATGTTATTTCTGCATTTGGTGTTCCTGTAAAGTTAATGGTAGCACTTGTATTTTCACAAATGGTTACATCTCCTAAAATAGTAACAGTTGGTAATGTTTGAGTTGTAACTGTAACCGATTCGTTTTTAACTTGATTACATAAGACAGTTACATTATCGCTATCTAATATTTTTACGTTTTCAAGAGTAAAAGTTGTTGTTGCTGTCACAGTTTGTGTAAGAACAAAATCGCCTGTTATTGCATCTAAAATAGCAGATTGTATTGTTCCTCCATCTATTGAATAATCAATACTTGCTCCTGGTGTACCTGTAAAAGTAACTGTGACATCTTCTCCATCGCACAATTGAGTATTAGAAATTGAAATGGAAGCATTTGGAACTAAATAGACCCTTAAATTAAATTCCATTAAATTATAACATCCACTTACATTATCAACCACTTTAGCATAAATCGTTTGTGGGTTTGATGTATTACTAATAATATTTGGAAGCGGATCTATTCCATCAGTAGCATTTGCTAATGTTGTATAAAATGAGATTGTATTATTAACCAAATCAGGATTAATATCGTTGCGAACGGAATTTAAATCAAATATACCTGTGTTTGCTGTATTACTACATGTTTTATAATCTTCTATCTGATTTGCTACTGGAGGTGTAGGAAAAGCACCATCGTTTTGAGTTGCTGTTCCTGTCCATTGAATTTGAAAACCACCGTCTCCAACAGGTCTGTCTATTGCTATGTAATACGATTGTCCTGCTGTTACCGTTAACCATCTTACATAACTATTACCATTTGCTCCTGGACCAGTTGTGGTTAATGTTGTGCCTCCATTCATTCCTGTGTGATTATTTGGTTGTCCTGCTAATTGCGGATTTGTAGTTGCGCATCGAATTGGACTTCCTAAATTATTACAACTTCTATCAGCTCCATAAACCCAAAAATCATAATCAACCGTTATACTTGTATCATCTGGAATTAAATCAAAGCCTAATGTTCCCGATTGTACTATATTAATTTTTAGCCAAATTGAATTGTGTTCAAATCCGCTACAACCAGATACTTCTTGTATATCTCCTACTCCATTTGCATTTGAACTAAAACTACCATTTCCACATACTACAATAGCATCAACACAATCATTTGGTTCGTTTTGCGCTAACATCAAGTGTATTGAAATTAACGTAAAAAATAAAGTTAAAATACTTCTCATCTTATTTTATTTATTTATAACAAATAGCTAATCTGTTTATAAGACTAGCCATTGTTTTTATTTACAATTACTCCAAAATCCTTAATTATATAATAGTATTTTATTTCTTAACTATTATAAATTCTGATCTTCTATTTTGAGCATGTTGTTCATCTGTACAGTTTGAATCACAGTTTATTTTTGGCATTGTACTTCCATATCCTTTTCCTGAAATTCTATCTTTATTTATACCTTTAGAAATAATATATTGAACTGTTGATTGTGCTCTTCTTTCTGAAAGTTTCAAATTGTAATTCTTATTTCCTTTAGAATCGGTATGCGATTTTACTTGAATAACCATAGTTGGATTTTTCAGCATTACTCTTACTAATTTATCTAATTCTGTAGCTCCTCTATCTGTTATATTACTTTTATTAAAATCAAAATACACATCATTTAATAATACTTCTGTTTCTGTAATAATCACTTCCTCTGGAACCATTTCTATGTTTACATTATTTATTCCAGAAACTGTATTTTTTAAACTAGCATCTGCAATTTCATAATGTTCTAGTGTTGCTTTGATTGTATAATTTAAATCGCATTCAACATCATAAATTACTTTTCCTTGACTATCTGATTTTTGAGTAGTAATAATATTTCCTTTGCTATCTAAGATTGCAACATTTGCATTAGATAATTTATATCCTGTTTTACTATCTGTAATTAATACAATTGTTTGTGCCTTGCAAACAGGTGTTGCGCTATATATGGCATCAAATCCGTTTCTATTTGATGAAAAATATCCTATATTTAGTTTCTTATTTACACTAAATGAAAAATCATCTTTTTCAGTGTTAACAGGTTTTCCTAAATTAATTGCTTCTTCACTCTTATTTAAATCTATTTTAAAAACATCTAATCCTCCAAAGCCTTGTTTTCCAGAAGATGCGAAATACAATTCATTATCATCTGTAATAAAAGGGAAATTTTCTTTTTCTGGAGTATTAACCGATGTTCCAAGATTTATTGGTGTTCCAAAACCATTTTCTTGAACTTCCACTTTCCATATATCTGATTCGCCTAAACCACCTACCATATTTGAAGCAAAGTATAATGTTTTTCCATCTTTACTTAAACTTGGACTACTAACCGAATAAGCTGTACTATTAAAAGGTAATGGTTCTACTTGACTCCATTTCCCATCAATTAGTATAGCCTTATATAATCCTTGTTGTCCAACCTTCACGTTTGTATTTTTGTTTTTAACAAAATTCCCTGTACTATGACCATCTCTGGCAAAAAACATAGTTTTCCCATCAGCAGAAATTGTAACTGGACCATCATGATATGGAGTATTCAACTCATTAACAGGAGTTGATTCTGACAATGTTCCGTCGGAATTTCTGATAATTTTAAAAATATCCAAATAAGGTTGATTATTCCATTTATCTGTTTTTCCACTAGAATTTCTAGTGCTTACAAAATATAACGTATTATCATTTGTTAAATAAGCTCCAAAATCATTTGCTTCTTTTGAGCTAATTGCAGTATCTAATACATCAAACAATTTTGATTTATTGGCTAAACTTGGGATATAGTTCGGGTTCTTTTTGTGTTCAATTGCTCTTATGTCATTAGGAATCATATATGCAAATACATCCATTTGGGCATTAGCTTCTTTGTATTTCCCTTGCGATTTTAATGTTTGCGCATAATAATAATACGTTTCAGCATCTACTTTTTTAGTTTCTACTGCTTTTGCATACCACTTAGCTGCTGCTTCATAATTATTCAAATTATAATAACTATCGCCTAATTGTTTAAAAACATATTGATTTGGTTCTTCTTTATTTGCTATAGTCAAATATTCCTCAATAGCATTAACATATTGATAACTCTCAAAAAGTTTATCTGCCTTTTGAGTTGTTTTATTTTGTGCGAAAGACATTGTTATTGCTAACAAAAATCCTATTCTTATACAATTTCTTTTCATTACGTAATTCTTTTATAAATTAGAAATATCGAGGTGATATTGATGCTTTTTTCGCGAAATTCAAATCGAATAACAACATAAATTCATGTGATGCTGGTGTTGTTACTTTTAAATCTGAAACTATATGATCATAAGCATATCCTACTCTAATACTTGGTGTTATGGCATAATTAACCATTCCTCCAAACGAATCATATATTCGATATGTAGCTCCTAGCTCAAACTTGTCAAAAAACATAACATTAGCGGAAACATCTAATGATGGAGTTACATTAAATGCTGATTTTAGCATAAATGATGGTTTGAATTTTGTATTATCTGATAAATTAAAAACGTATCCTCCTGTAAGAAAATAATGTTGTGTTTCTGAACCAAATTGATAATCATTTCCATTTTTAGTAACATCAAGGTATTTACTTTTCAACATATTTGGAACTGACAAGGCTACATAATATTTTTGTGTATAGTAAAAGAATCCTGTTCCTACGTTTAAATATGTATTATTCACATTTTCACTAAAAGCAATGTCGTTTTCATCTGGAACAAATCCGTTTCCAATTTCACTATAAAGTCCTACTCTATGAAAGGTTGCACCTGCTTTTAATCCTAAAGCTAAACGATGCTCTCCTCCTAGGTTTAAAGTATATGAAAAATCTGCGTAAGCATTATTCTCTTCAACTGGTCCAATTTTATCTGAAATGACAGATAGGCCTAATCCAACATTTTTACCCACAGGACTATGTCCTGATAAAGTAGCTGTTTTAGGTGCTCCGTCAACATTTACCCATTGTTGTCTATATAAAAGACCGATGGATAAATTCTCTTTTGAACCCGCATAAGCAGGATTCATTACATTCATATTATACATATATTGTGTATAATGGGGATCTTGCTGTGCTTGCGATTTTATAGCAAATACAATCAAAAACAAAGATGTTATATATATTTTTTTCATTGTAAACTCAAATTACTATGTTATTAATACAGTCTACTCATTAATAAAACAATAAGTAGACTGCTTTTTTAATTATCTTATAATGTAAACCCAACCTGTTGTTGATTTTCCATCGTTTGTAACAACATTATAGAAATAAGTTCCATCAGGTAGCTCTTCACCTTCATTAGTATTTCCATCCCATTGATTGGTATAGTTCCCTGAAAAAGAATATACTTCTCTTCCGTATCTATTAAATATTGTTACATTCGAAACTCCTAATCCTGTTAAATCAAATACATCATTTGAACCATCCCCATTTGGTGAAATTCCTTTTGGGATTTGATTACAGAATACATATTCAATATTAACTTCAATTAAAACTCTAGAACTTTCACATCCATTAGGATCTACAGAACTTACATAGTAAGATGATGTTCCTGTAACAGTAGGATCTGGTGTTGGAGCTATTGCATTACCTACTCCTCCTGTTGCACTAGTATACCAAAGTAAAGTATATCCAGAAGGAACTGTAGCCGTTAATTGTATTGGTGCTTCAGAAGTGCAGTAATTAATAGGGCTCATCACTGTTGGAACTTCTTCATTTGCTTGATATGTAAATGTTATAGCGTACTGACAATAACGAGTATTCCAGTAAAAGATATAATCACCAGAAGCCGTGAAGTCATTAATTTCAGTACTATTAGCTGTTGGATCTACTATGTTAGCAACAGCTGGATTATTAGCATCTGCTGTCCATTCTCCATACCCTACAGCTTCAACTTGGACATTATTCTGTGTACAATTCAAAGTTTGATTTTGAGTTATAATCTTATTATTAGAAGTAATACTTACCCCATCTAATAAATTTCCAATTCCATTATTTTTTGATCTAAAAATAAATCGTGTAACATTTTGACCTGTTGGAACCGCATAAGTACCTGAAATCAATTGCCAATTTGCTAAACTTAAATTATCTTCAATTAATACAAATGGTCCTGATGGAGGTCCTGCAAATAATTCTACAGCCAGACCAGGAAAACGTGTTGCTTGAGCATAACTATATTCATACTCAACAGTTTCAGAACTATCTAAATCTTGGTACAAACCATAAACATTTACAAAGTCTGTTGGATCGTAAGCATCTTCAGGACTTAATACTTGAACACATTGATTTCCTTCATAAGGAACTATACTACCACTCAAAGCATCAATATAAAACACTCTATCATGTCCAGGATAATTATATCGCCATGTAGGAACTACATTTTCACGATAAAAATTCCCTAACAAACCAAACGTTGCAACTGGAGCTTCAAACCCAGAGTTTAAAGTACCTATTGAACATAAATTATTAGGCGTTTTAATACAAATATTAAATGTATAGCCATTATGAGCTGCACTATTTAAAGTTAATCTAACTTTATAAGTTGCCCCTATTTCTGTAGCCGATGAATAAGCTGCTAACATTGTATTTTTATCAGAACATGCTAATTGCTCTAAAGTTCCATTATTATCTTTGTATAAAGTTATTGTGATTAACGGATGCGCTGGCGCTCCAGAGTTTATATAATAACTTCCAGAAAAATTATTCAACTCAATAATGTGAGCTGTTTGCGTAGCTATAAATTCAAACCATACATCTCCATTATTACTTCCTGAACAAGTTGAAGCTTCTGAAGATACTGTTGCTCCATAGAAAGAAGCATTCATCCCTGTACTATCACAAATTTCTGTTTCATTAACCGCTAATATGATAGCATTAGCTGAACTATCATTTCGTACAAACTCTTGTGGACCAGACCAGAAACTTTCATCATTTGTACCACAAATAGCTCTTACAAAAAACTCATATGTTCCTGCTTGTAAATCATTAAAATCTGCATCAACTGGCACATAAGAATTTGTATTTACTACAATACCGCTTTGTGGAAGTGTTCCATTACCTAATGGTTGAATAAATACTTCCCATTGTGTTTCAGATCCACCAGCTGTCCATGTTAAAGACCCATCTTCGTTGACTGCTAAATCAGTTGGTTGAGGACAAGTTACTGTGCTACATGAAGTAACTCCTGTGAAAATTGTTGACTGAGTTGCTCCAATACCTAACGGACTTTGATAAACGATAGCGCTTGAAGAATTAGTCATTGTTACTTGAGCATTCGGATATTGATTAGGAGCAAATCCTAATGAATTCCAGAATAATGAAAACTCTACTCCATCACATAAAAATACTGTGTATGTTGCTGGTGGAGGTGTAACTCCTGGAGATGTTACAGTTGGGAACACTAGCTGTTGAACAATTTCACCATTTTGAATTAAATCAATGGAAGTAGCAGGTCTATTAGGGGCACCATTATCTAAAGTAATGGTATACTCACAAAGATTAGCAAAACTACATTTAGTCGTAAATTCAATTGGTCCAGACCACTCACTTGATTCTGAAGTACTACAAACTGAGCGAACATAAAATTCATATTTAATCGCAGGGTCTAATCCTGAAATAGTATATGGATTAGTAGAAACTGTTGTTAAGTATTGTGGGTCAACACTTACATTAGGGTCACTTACTCCTACTGGAACAACATAAACCTCCCATTGTGTTTCAGTTCCTGCCGTTTCCCAAAATAATTGTGCCTCTACATCAGTAATATTGTTTACTACTAAATTGTAAGGTTGTGGACAAGAAGGTATATCTTCAATAATAAAGTTATCAATAGCTAATAACTGTCCTCTATAATTCCATGAGTTTGGTGGATAACCTGGTACATGGAAAGCAATATTAATATTTCCAGTTACACCTGCTGGAAGATTGATTATCATTTCTTGGTATTCCGTATTTGTAATTACACCTGAATCATCAGTTGAAAACAAAATAGTGGTAAAATCAGCAGGAGCAATACCTGAAGTTGATAATAAAACTCTTAAATCTTCTTGAAAGAACGAATCGTTTACTCTATAGTAAAAACGTAAGCGTTGATTTGCTGTAACAGTAATTGTTGGCGAAATTAAATAATCGTCATTTGCTCCATTTGTTCCAGTAAACATGGCTGCCGCATGATCGCCTTCATAAACAAATGTTGCAGAGTTTAAGCTCCAAGAGTTTGCATCCGCATTAAAATCGTTAACAATCCAACATCCTTCTGTTGGTGATCCTGTATCAAATGATTCAAAGAAAGGAGACGCAAATTCATTACATAATGTTTTAAATGTAATTGGGCCAATCCAATCACTTTGATCTGTTCCGCTACAAATTGCTCTTACATAATACTCGTACTTTGTATCTGCGGTTAAATTAATTGCAGTATATGAAGGAGTTGTTAAAACTTGTGTGCCATTAGTAGGTACACCAGATCCTATTGGTTGAACGGCTACTTCCCATTCTGTTTCTAAAAACCCTGGAGTCCAACTTAGGTCTACTGTTGTTTGTGAAACGTTAGAAACTTCTAATAAACTAGGATTTGGACAAGATGGTGCATCATCAATACTAATATCGTCTATATTTAATATTGAAACAAATGGATTTGGATCAAAACTAGGTGGTACTCTAAATGCAATATAAACAGGTCCATTAGCATTTATATAAATATTTTTTTCAACATAATCTGTATTGGTAAATTCGAATAAAGGTGCAATTACGCTAAAACTTGCAGGATCAGTATCTGTTGTAGACATTAAAACTTCAATACCGAATCTTGGATTTGAGAAAAAAGGATTCGTTATAGCTCTGTATTTGAATTTTAATTCTTTAGTTCCAATTACTTCTATAGCTGGTGAAATTAACCAATCATCAAAACCAGGAAACGTACCAAAAATGGGCTTTTGTAACCTTGCTTCTGTTCCTGACAATGTCCATGCTGCTCCATCATTCGCTACATTTAAAATAGAATAACAGAAACTATGTGAATCTGGATCAGTATCGTTTAAACTTTCATAATAAGGAACGGTAAAAGTACCACATTCTGTAATAAAATTAATTGGCCCTACCCAATCACTTTGCAGTGTTCCTGAACAATATGCTCTTACATATAATTCATATCGTGTTGCATGTGTTAATGGTTGTATTAATGTAGAAGAAATGGCATTTGAATTAACTAATGTTCCTGATCCTGTAGGGATTCCAGTTCCTTGTGTTTGAATTACTACTTCCCATTGTGTTTCAATATCTCCTGCTGTCCAATTAAAATCGGCTGATGTTGTTGTAATATTTGAAACTAAAACATCCAAAGGATCAGAACAAGCTGGTTTGTCTTCCACTATTACATCATCAATATATAATCTTGTTGATGCAGGACTATCTTGAATTGTATTATCAAATAACCAAGCAATATTAACTGGTCCTGTTATAGATGATGGAATATTAATTACTTTTTCTACATAAGCATTATTACTATATGTGGTATTTGGTAATAAAACCACAGTAAAATTATCATTTCCTAATCCTGTTGTAGAAAGTACAACCTGAAAATGTAAATTATTGGAATTAACATTTTTATGTTTAAAACGAAGACGTTTAGGTGTTGTTCCCAAATCAATCATTGGAGAAACAAACATATCGACATTGTTATTTGTCGTATTACTTTGAAAAAAAGTTGCTGCACTTGAAATATAAGTCCACACAACTCCATCATTATTAATATCTAATGGTGTCCAACAAGGTGCTGGATTTGACGCAGTGTTTCCTGTAAAATCTTGAGAATATGGAGTTGAAAAAATGTCACATTGCGTTTTAAAATTATAAACAGAACTCCAAGCTCCAAAACCAGAACCACAGTTTGAACGAATGTAAACTTCATAATCTGTATTTGGTGTTAATGCTGTGCCTGACAAAGTTGTAGTAACATTAAAAGTCACATTTGATGATGCCGAAATACCTGAACCTGTAGGAACTCCGGTTCCTATTGGTTGAACAGCTACTTCCCATGATGAAGCTAAATTACCCAAATTATTCCATGATAAATTTGCGCTAGTTTGTAAAATACTAGATGCCATAATTCCAGATGGAGCAGGACAAGCAGGTGACTCAACAGTAAGTGTATATGGTATATTTGTTGTTGCACTATAATTTGAAGAAACAAGAATTATATAATTTGTTCCTGCATTCACCGTTAAGTCAATAACTCTAGGTGCATTTGTAGTATTTGCTACACCTCCTACACACGTTACACCTACATTTGAACATTCTTCATAAACAAATAATCCTGTTCTTGTATTAGTAGATGTTAATGTAATTTTTATAACTCCAGAAACAGTTGGTGAATACACATAAAACGCTTTTCCACCAATTGCATAATTATTTGTATAAGATGTACAGCCAGAACCTGGTGTAGACAATACTATACCATTATTATAATTATTAAGATTATCAGTAGTTGTATATGGTGTGGTAAGATCCCCAACATTAATAGCACTTTCACATGCTCCTCCAAGAGCTAGTGTTGTAAAATTGAAAGGTCCTGCCCAATTACTTACTTCTGTATTAGGACAAAATGCTTTAATATATACATCATAACTTGTATCTGCATTTAGCATAGAAAATGATGTTGTATTACCCGATATAGGCGTTCCTGTCATAGCAGGTGCTGCTCCTTGTAATACATATTGAACTTCAAAATTTGTCGCTGTTGGATGTCCCCAAGTTATGTCTGCACTATCTAAATCTATATTAGTAAAACTCACTTGATTCGCAGCTACATCAATACATGACTCTACTACTTGAATATTATCTACAAACCAACTATCTCCTTCTGGTGTTGATCCAGATTGATTATTAACTGCAACAAATGCAATATAAATATCTAATCCTGCTGCAATACTTGTTGGAATTGCTACAATTTTCTCTTCATAAGTAGTTGCTGAAGTATTCAATGTTGTTTCTGTCCATGAATCTAATACAACTGTAAAACCGCTAATATCTGGTTGACTAGCTGTTGAAACTCTAATTTCATAAGTAGTCCCATTATCTATAGCACTACCTTGTTTTGTAAAAAAACGTATTTGACCATTTTCAGGTACTGTAATTTGAGGTGTTACTAAATAATATTCTGCTGTATTTCCAGTTCCAATATTATCTGATGCTGGATTAACGGTAACAGCGTTTGTTCCTAGATATCCATCTGTTGTTGTTTCCCATGATATGGTTCCAAAATTATTTTGAAATAAATTCCAAGATCCAGGTATACCGCTTTCGAAAGACTCTGTTGGTAATTGACTGTAACTATTAATCGAAAATAGCATCAACATAAAAACAAAGCATACTTTGTTTAATTTCTTTGGAAGTAATAAATCTATTTTTTTCCAAAGAAAATGTTGACAGCTAATTTGTAATAAATGAGAATTTACTACATTAATTAGTTGTAATTTTTTTAGCATTATCATCACATTTTTAGTTAATTGTTAGTTTTGTAAAAATATGTTATAATTTTTCATACTATTACAATATGTCTTTTCAATTTACTGAATTTCAAAAGACAAAAGCAATACACAAAACACTGTATTACAACTGATTAAATAAAAATATAATGCTTTTTAATTCTCCTTAATTATTTCTCATTTTGGAGTGATTGAATACGTTTTTTAAGGTTTTTAGCTTCTTTTTTCTGTTTTTTTCTAATTATAATGAATACTATAAAGCTTAAAAACAAAAATATTAAAGCAATAAAAATGAAGAAATAATATTTAGAAACTTGAGTATTTAATTGCGAATTTGTTTCTACCTTTTTTTCAATTAACGAATCACTTATGGACTTTCTTTCACTTAACTTAATTAAGTTTTGAGTGTTTAAATACTTTGTATGAAACTTATTGAATTCTTCTTTATTATTTATAGCTAAATAATTATTTGATAATCCTTTATATATTTCTTGATTTAGGATTAGGTCATTAACTTCTGATGAGATTAATAAGGCTCTTTCTAATGTTGTAATAGCTTCATTATATTTTGCTTCTAAAGTGTAAGCTTGAGCTAGTCCTTTTAGTGCAAAAGCTTCTAAACTATTCGCTTTAATAGAGCTTGCTTCTTTAATTGCTTTATTAAAATTTTGTTTCGCTGATTCTAAATCAAATGATAATAAGTAGCAATTTCCCTTATTATATTGTACAATGCTAATGTTGGCAATAACCGTTTTGGTTTTTATTTTATTAAAAGATTCTAAACTTTTATTGAAATAATCAATTGCAATATCACAATTAAATTTTTCTTTATAAATAAAACCTCTTACTGCATAATTAATTCCTAGACTAGAATATATGGAGTCTTTTATAGGATATTGTAAAGATAATTGTTCTCCTTCATCTAAATATTGCAATGCTTTATCATATATTTTTAATTGATGATACTGGATTCCTGTTTTAACAATTACTTTTATTTTCAGTAATTTATTTTTTGATTTAGATAAAAGGTGAGTTGCTTTAATTACATACTCTAATGACTTTTCATAATCTCTTTTTGAAGAATATGCATCTGAGATTAGCTTTAGCCCTTGTATTTGAATATCTATATTTTTTGATTCTTTAACGATTTTTTGTCCTTTAATAATAGCTGAATCAGGATTGTCATAAATTAACAATGTACCAGAACGCAGCATTTTATCATAATCTACAGACTCTTGAGCAAATATCAAAGCTGAATTTGGCAGTAATAATAGTACTATAAAATAATATAATTTACTCATAATTAAGCTACTGATTTTTCTTTTTCCTCTTTTAACAATTCGATAAATTTTACTGGTGATATTCCTGTTATAGACTTAAAAACAGTAGCAAAACTACTATGTGATGAAAATCCTGAACTTTCTGCTAAATAACTAATCTTATAATTTAAATAATTAGAATCTGTTTTTAGTTTATCTACGATATAGCTTATTCTTAACTTGTTAATATATGTATTATAGTTTACATTATAATTTGAATTGATTATTTCTGATAGGTATTTTGTGTTTGTTTCAAATTGGCCTGCAAGCACTGCTAAAGAAAGATCTTTATTTAAAAATCTCGATGACTTTTCAAACTTCTGTAGTTTACTGAGTAATATTTCTTCTGTTTTTTGAGGTATTGTAATTTTTTTAGAATATTCTTTCTTCTCTTTATAATTTGAAATTAAATTTTTTCTGGTTACTTTCAAATAGCTTATAATTTCAAGTAAGCTCTTATTTCTTTGATAATTTTTATACCAAAATAAAAAAAGAATAAATAGAATAACTATTGTACAAATTCCTATGATTCTAAATAGTCTTACATAATAAGCTTCTTTTAAATTCTTCTTATAATTATTTTCTTCTAAAATTAAATTATAAGCAATATTAGTGGTTTCCTGATCTAAACTTTCAACTTCAGAATGAATCCTTTCAAAATCTACATTAGCATTTTTAAAACTAAATGTATCATTTAAAGCTAAATAATTTACAATTTCTTGATCATAAATTTCATCCTGAATATATTTATTTTTTAGTGCATCATTAAAACTTAAAGCTTTCTCTAATTGTTTTAAAGCTTCTAAATAATTATTCTCATAAAAATCAATCTTCGATAATAACAACAAAGCTTCAATATTATAATACCCTATTGTGTTTTTATTTTTTTCATTAAAAATTAAAATTGTATCTACTTTTTTTCTTGCTAAATCGAATTGTTTGTTCTCTAAATCTAGTTTCACAAATTCAATTAAATAATCTAAAATTAATGTAGGAAATTTAACTTTTTCCCCTTGATTTATTTGATCTGCAAAATGAATATTTTTATTATAATTATCTCTTGATTCATTATATAATTCTTCAAGTCTAAGAACTTCTTCAATATAACTTTTCACAAAAACATCTGTTATATTTTTCTTTGCTATTGTTAATTGATTAAGATAATCTGTGGCTTGTCTTTCAAGTAATAATTTTCTAAGAATTTGAGCACGCAAATAAATATTTTTTACATTTGAAATAGAAATAATCTGATTTTCATTCAAATTATACTTATATAAATACTCTAATGATTTACCATATTCTCCTTTAACTTTATAAGCTATGGCAACTAATAAGTTTAAATCATCTATTTCTTCTTCAGATGTGTTTTCTTTTTCAAGCAAATGCATTGCTATTTTTAATGACTCATCAGGATTTATAAAAATTAAACTCTCAATACCATTCAATAAAGATTCTTGCTTAGGTGCTATTTGAGCATAAATAACATTTGCTTGAATTATAAAAAAAAATAATGAAGAGAATATAAATTGTTTAATCATTAAAAATAGTTGTGTTTATAAATTATAATAGATTCTACTAGTATTTATATTAATCAAAGTCAAATTTAATTAATTAAAAAGTATTAAACTATACAGAATAAAGATTCTTTCAAAATCATGAAATTTCAAAAATGTTAAATTTATCTAATTATTGTAACAATATATACTAAATAAACATCTAATAGATATATTTGCTTTAACCAAACTTTTTTAAAATGAATCACAAATTAATTTCTGGAACTCTATTATCCTTATTCCTTTTAGGATGTAGTTCTACTTCTAAAGTTACAAATACAAAGCCTGCAGATGTGTCAAAATATATGAATACTATTACTGCGGATGAATTAAAAACTCATTTATATATTGTTGCTTCTGATGAAATGGGCGGAAGAGATACAGGAACAGAAGAACAAAAGAAAGCAGGTAAATATTTAATTGATCAATACAAAAAAGAAGGCATTAGTTTTCCTAAAGAAGCTACAGATTGGTATCAAAAAGTACCTTCTGAATTTATGGCAAGAGGTTTTGCTCCAAAATTAAATGATTCAGAAAATATATGGGCTTTTATCAAAGGAAGTGAAAAACCAGATGAAATTCTTGTAATATCTGCTCACTACGATCATGTAGGAACAAAAAATGGAGAAGTATATAATGGTGCTGATGATGATGGTTCTGGAACTGTTGCATTATTAGAAATTGCACAAGCATTTAAAAAAGCTCAAAAAGATGGTTTTGGACCAAAACGTTCAATTCTTTTCTTACACGTAACTGGTGAAGAGCATGGGTTACATGGATCTCGTTACTATTCTGAAAATCCATTATTTCCTTTAGCTAATACAGTTGCCGACATTAATATTGATATGATTGGTCGTAGAGACAAATTACATCCTAACACAAATAATTATATTTATGTAATTGGTTCTGATAGATTAAGCACTGAATTACACACTATTAATGAAGAAGCAAATAGTAAATATACAAACCTAGAGTTAGATTATAAATACAATGATAGAAATGACCCAGAAAAAATTTACTATCGTTCTGACCATTACAACTTTGCAAAACATGGTATTCCTTCTATCTTTTTCTTTAATGGTGTTCATGATGATTATCATATGCCAACAGACACTCCAGATAAAATTGAATATGATGCTTTAACTAAAAGAACTCAACTTGCTTTTACACTTGCTTGGGAATTAGCGAATAGACCAGAAAGAATTAAAGTAGACAGAGACGGGAAATAATTTTTATATTACTCAAAAACATACAAGTAGTCATTTTATACAAAAAAGAAGTTTTTTAAAACCTACCTTTGTATAGAATGACTTTTTTTATACGTTTCTCTTCTACTTTTTATATATTTGAATGAAGTATTTCATTATGTAAAAAGAAAACCATACTAACTTCTACTAAGAATAATACTATTACGGTACTTTTTAAAAAAGCCATAGTGATTGCTTTTAAAAAACATAAACAAACAAATGAATACACAAACACTATATCAAAAAACCTTATTATTTGCAGCAAAAAAGCACACATCAGTGAATCAAGTATTATCAGGTAGTGAATTACCCTATATTGTCCATTTAAGTAATGTTGCAATGGAAATATTAATTGCCTCACAACATTCAAAAGAATTTGATTTGAATTTTGCTATTCAAGTTGCACTACTTCATGATACCATTGAAGATACTGAAACTACATTTGAAGAAATTGAAGCTAATTTTAACACCGAAATTGCAGAAGCTGTTTTAGCACTTACAAAAAATGAAACAATTGAAAAATCAAAAAAAATGATTGATAGTTTAACCCGAATTAAAAAGTTAAGGAAAGAAGTTTGGGCCATAAAATTAGCCGATAGAATAACCAATTTACAATCACCTCCAAATCATTGGGACGCTGAAAAAATACAAAATTATTATAAAGAAGCTATACTCATAAGCGAAACATTATCAGGTTCTAATGAATATTTAGAAAACCGACTAAAATATAAAATTGAAGAATATATAAAATATCTTGTTATTTCCCATTAATGTATACAATTCTTTTTTACCCATGACATAAGGCTGTCGTAAGTCTAAAATACATTTGCAAAAGATATTAATTTAAAACTCAAAAAAATGATTCGAGTAAACAATAATTTTGCAAAAGCAATGGAATTTACTAGCTTTAAGAAAAAAGATACCATAACTGATGATGAACTAATTAATGCTATTTTACAATTTGAAATACAATTAGCTAAACAAAATGGTTTTATTTTTCATTGCTTAGTTAGAAATTTTAAAAATGAATATGCTAATGTACTATTTGTAGAAAATTTTGAAAACCTAAACGATATAGAAACCAATTTAATGCAAATCCCAGAAGCCCAAAACTTTTTTAAATTAATTGAAAAACAAAGCATTAAAATAGAATTTCATCACATTCAGAAAAATAATTTTCAAATCCCACTTCATTTTTCATGTATAGAATGTGGTACATTTTCACTCAAAAACGAAAACAAAGCAAATCAATTACTTCCGATTTCAAATACAATAGAAACCAATTATTTAAATACTTTTGAAAACACTTCCGAGCATTTCATAGGAAAGATTAAGAGTAACAAATTTTCAGAAATTACCTTCGGAAAAACACTTGGACAAACAAAAAAAATCTGTTTCGGCTATTTTCAAAATCCATTTTGCACACCTTTATTAGAGCTAGCAGATGAAAATTCTATGGAACTAGATTTTTGGTATTTAATAGCATAAAACTAAATAAGCTCAATATAATTCTAGTTTAAACATTACGAAAAGTTGTATTGAGCTAATCAAAATAGTCTTAAAAAGTTTAAGTACATTTGTGTAAGTTACAATTCAAATCAAGAATAAAATGAATGAAAACGAAAAACCAAGACTTTCAAGATTAACATCAATTGTAACCCAACTACAATCAAAAAAAATACTTACTGCCAAAACATTAGCCGAAAAATACAACGTTAGTATTAGAACTATTTACAGAGACATTCGTACTCTTGAGCAATCAGGAATTCCTATTGTTACAGAAGAAGGCAAAGGATATTCTTTACTTGAAGGATATCAGCTTCCTCCTATAATGTTTACCGAAAATGAAGCTAATGCTTTAATTACTGCGGAAAAATTAATTAGTAAAAATAAAGATCAGTCTCTTGTTGAAAACTACACAAATGCCATTATTAAAATAAAAGCCGTTTTACGATATTCACAAAAAGAAACTACTAATCTATTAACTGAAAGAATTGTTTTTAGAACCAATATTGAAAATAAAACAACAAGTAATTATTTAATGACAATTCAATCTGCTATAAGTAAATTTCAACTTATGACTATTGATTATACTTCTCTTCAAGAAGAGTTTACTACACGAACCATTGAATCTTTTGCTTTATATAGTACTCAAGAAAATTGGATTTTAATTGCTTTTTGTAGATTACGAAACGAATTTCGTGCTTTTCGTATAGATCAAATTCAAAAATTAAAGTTACATACTGAAACCTTTGAACCTCATAAAATGTCACTTCAAGAATATTTTGAAATTTGTAGAAAAAAATATTCTTCTAGCCCTGACATACCTTTGTCATAACTCAATATTATTTTTGAACAATTAAAAATTCAAAAAAATGGAAAACACAAAATTAGAAGCCTTTCACATCATTGGAATTAATGTGAGAACTACAAACGAAAATCAGCAAGCAGCAAAAGACATTCCTACACTTTGGAATACATTTATGACAGAAGATATTATAAACAAAATACCCAATAAAGTAGACAATACTATCTATGCTATTTATTCAGACTATGAAAGTGATCATACAAAACCTTACACAACTTACATTGGATGCCAAGTTCTTTCTTTAGAAAACATTCCTGAAAATATGATTGCGAAAACAATTATGAAAGGAAATTACACAAAATTCACTACAACAGGAGATTTATCAAAAGGACTTGTTTATGACGAATGGATGAAAATTTGGAACACACCATTGAACAGAAAATACACTACCGATTTTGAAGTTTATGGTGAAAAAGCTCAAAATCCAACTAATGCAGAAGTAGCTATTTATATTGCAACTGAATAATGAAAGATATAGATCAATATTATTTACAACTAGAAGAACCTACAAAAGGAATATTTTTAGCATTGAGAGAATTTATACTTTCTCTCGATGCTAATATTACAAATGATTTTAAATATAAAATGCCGTTTTTTTGCTATAATGGGAAAATGTTTTGTTATCTATGGAAAGATAAAACTACACAACAACCATATATAGGCATAGTTGAAGGAAATGCTATTAATCATCCTCTCTTAGAACAAGGAAATAGAGCCAGAATGAAAATTTTAAGAATCAACCCTAAAGAAGATTTACCTATTGAAAATATTACCGAGATTTTTAATCAATTATTAATACTCTATAAATAAACATTTTTTACCATTTAAAAAAAAGTATAAAAGATATTTTTGTCCTTTATAAAAAATCAATATCTTTGCATCATTAAATCTAACAAAATTATGTTTTCAAAATCATGCGAATATGGATTAAGAGCTATTATTTATATTGCTCAACAAACCAAACAAGATGTAAAAGTTAGTTTAACAACAATATCAGAAGCTATTGATTCTCCCCAAGCTTTTACAGCTAAAATACTTCAACAACTTACTCGAAATAACATAGTAACTTCTATTAAAGGCCCTTATGGTGGTTTTGTAATTGAAATAGATAAAATGAAAACAATTACTTTAAGTCATGTTGTGAAAATTTTAGATGGAGATAACATATATACAGGCTGCGGATTAGGCTTGGCTCAATGCAATGAAAACTCTCCTTGTCCACTCCATTTCAAATTTATTACCATAAGAGAACAGTTAAGAAACATGCTTGAAAATACTTCACTAGAAATGCTAGTAAATGATATGGATACACAACATTTTTGTTTAAAACGTTAATACTAATTTTTAACACAATAAAAGATAAAAAGGTCTTTTACTATTTTATGATAAAATCAACACTAAAATTTACAATTGCAATCACTTTTATTTGGATAGGTTTTATCTGTTCCATTAGTTTTATGGAAGCTTGGTTAAAGTTTCAAGCTCCAAATATTACAACTTCACTAGGATTAGGTATTGGCAAACTTGTTTTTGGAGCATTAAATAAAGTTGAATTATTCTCAAGTTTCTCCATTATAGCATTGTTTATTTATTCTAATGAAAAACCTAAAATAAAATATACACTCTTTTTTACTATTGCTTTTTTAATTCTAATTATACAAACTATTTGGTTACTCCCAAATTTGGACGAAAGAGCTTCAAAAATTATACAAGGAATTTCAGTGCCTAAAAGTCAACTCCATTTTGTATTCATAGCGCTAGAATGCATTAAGGTGATTTGTTTAACTCTTTTTGGCAAAAATCAATTAAATCAATTAAACTAATGAAAAAAACGTCGCTTATAGAAAACATAGTCTATAATGAAGCTAAACCTGTAGTATCAGTTCTTTTAGAAACACAAACTACAAAAGAGATAAGAATTTTAATTCAAAAAAATCAAGTTATGAAAGCACATAAGGCTCCTTTCCCTATTGTGATTGAATTATTTGAAGGTAGTATCCAATTTGGTGTTGATAATACAAAATATCAATTAAAAAAAGGAGACATTATTTCTCTTGAAGCTAATATCATTCATGATTTAACAGGTCTTGAAGATTCAATTATCCGATTATCATTACACAAAAAAGACACTATAGAACGTGTTAATAAAATACTTTAAAAACTTAAAAAGAAAAAAATGAAAAAAATATGGCTTATATTTATTAGTGTTATAATTCTATCCTTTATTGCACTTATTTGGGTGGGAACAGAAATCTATCAAACCCAACCTCCTATTCCTGAAAAAGTAATACTAAAAAACACAGCAGAAATAATCTTTACCAAAGCCGATATACAAACAGGTCAAAACGTTTGGGAATCTATTGGAGGCATGGAAGTAGGTTCTATTTGGGGACACGGAAGTTATGTAGCACCAGATTGGACAGCCGACTGGATACACAAAGAAGCCATTTATATGCTAAACGCTTGGGCAAAGATAGATTTCAATCAACCTTATGACGAATTAAATGCTGAAAAAAAAGCAACTTTAAAAGCGCGATTAATTCAAGATATTAAAACAAATACTTTTAATATTTCTTCCAATACCATTACTATATCAGAAGAACGATATAATGCCATTAAAAGCAATATGATTCATTATACAAAAATATTCTCTGAAGGAAAAGCCGAATATGCCATTCCAAAAGGGGCATTAGTAGACAAAGAAAAATTAGCGCAACTGAATGCTTTCTTGTTTTGGACTTCTTGGGCTGCAAGTACAAATAGACCAAATCATGAATATACTTATACTTCTAATTGGCCTCATGAACCATTAATTGATAATACTATTACTAGTGATTCAATCATTTGGTCTGGTTTATCTATTGTTTTATTGCTCCTCTTCATTGGTATACTCACCTACTATTATTTACTTAACCATGAAAAAGGAGATTTAATCAATAAACCTGAGACTGATCCGTTAACGAATCTAAAATTGTTCCCTTCTCAAAAAGCTATTTTGAAATACTTCATTGTAATTTCATTACTAATAGGTTTGCAAGTTATTTTAGGAATCATCACTGTGCATTACACTGTTGAAGGACAAGCCTTTTTTGGCTTTGATTTAGCAAACTTTCTCCCTTACTCTGTTTCTAGAACTTGGCACACACAATTAGCTGTATTTTGGATTGCAGCAACTTGGTTAGCAACAGGCTTATTCTTAGCACCTATGATTTCAGGTAAAGAAATGAAATATCAAATTTTTGGTATCAATTTCCTTTTTGTTGCTCTATTAGTTATTGTTCTAGGTTCTATGCTGGGAGAATGGCTTGGTGTACATCAGTTTTTAGATTTAACTACCAATTTTTTCTTTGGTCATCAAGGTTATGAATACATGGATTTAGGACGATTTTGGCAACTTTTATTAGCTGTTGGATTAGTACTTTGGGTAATAATGGTAAGTCGTCATATCCTTTATGCTATACGAAAAAATGATGAATCAAAAGATCTATTAATCATTCTATTACTATCAGTAATAGCAATTGGAATGTTCTTCTTTTCCGGATTAATGTATGGTGAAAACAGTAGCTTACCTGTTATTAATTATTGGAGATGGTGGTTAGTTCATTTATGGGTAGAAGGCTTTTTTGAAGTATTTGCAACTGTTGTTATTGCTTTTATATTTTCTAGAATGAAAATCATTGCCGCAAAGACCGCTGGAAGAGTTTCTATTGCTTCTGCATCTATTTTTTTAGCGGGTGGAATTATTGGAACATTACATCATCTATATTTTTCAGGAACACCTGTACAAGCTATTGCATTAGGAGCAACATTTAGTGCTTTAGAAGTTGTTCCACTTACATTAATGGGATTTGAAATCAGAGAAAACTGGAATTTATTAAAAAGTAAAACTTGGATGCAAAAATACAAATGGCCTATTTTTTTCTTTATTGCTGTTGCTTTCTGGAATTTTGTAGGAGCTGGTGTTTTTGGTTTTTTAATTAATCCGCCTATTGCTTTATATTATATTCAAGGATTAAATACAACTGCTGTTCATGCTCACACTGCTTTATTTGGAGTCTATGGAATGTTAGGCATGGGATTCATTCTTATTTGTTTACGTTTTTATTCTGATAGAAATTGGGAAAACACAAAACTAAAAAGAGCTTTTTGGTGTTTAAATATTGGACTTGTAGCTATGGTACTTTTTAGCCTTTTACCTATTGGAATTATACAAGCTTATACTTCAATTACAAAAGGATATTCTTTTGCAAGAGATGCTGAATTATTATATTCTCCAACTGTACAACTTTTAAAATGGCTACGCATGATAGGTGATATTATCTTCTCGGTAGGTATTTTTTACTTCTGCTGGTTTACAGTAAATGAAACAATTTATAACTTTAAGAAAAAAATAAAATAACTTATAAATTTTAACCATATAGAAATATACTAAATCGTCTATTTCTATATGGTTATTTTTTTATAATAAGTATAAAAGATAACTTACTTGATATTATAATCGTTTAGCTTCTTCCCAAAACACATCCATTTCCGCTAATGTCATGTCTGATAATGGTTTACCTAATTCTCCCGCTTTACTTTCTAAGTACATAAAGCGTTTCATAAACTTTTTATTAGTTCGTTCCAAAGCATCTTCTGGATTAACCTTTAAAAAACGAGCATAATTTATCATTGAAAACATTACATCGCCAAATTCAGCCTCAATTTTATCCTGATCTCCTATTTTTACTTCTTCTTGTAACTCTTGTAATTCTTCTTGAACTTTATCCCAAACTTGGTGTGATTCTTCCCAATCAAAACCTACTCCTTTTACCTTATCTTGAATTCGACTCGCTTTTACTAAAGCAGGCAAACTCTTTGGAACACCTTCTAAAACTGATTTTTTGCCTTCTTTTAGTTTTAATTTTTCCCAATTTTGCTTTACTTCCTCTTCATTTGCAACTACAACATCACCATAAATATGAGGATGACGATCTATAAGCTTATCACAAATACTATTAGCAACATCTGCAATATCAAAATCATTAGTTTCACTACCTATTTTAGCATAAAATACAATGTGTAATAATAAATCGCCTAACTCTTTTTTGATTTCCTGTAAATCATTATCTAAAATAGCATCACCTAATTCATACGTTTCTTCAATAGTTAAATGACGTAAACTTTCTAAAGTTTGCTTTTTATCCCATGGGCATTTCTCACGTAAATCATCCATAATATCTAATAATCTACCGAAAGCTTCAAGTTGGTTTTTGCGATTGCTCATTTGTGTTTTTAAAATTGTAATTGATTCTGTAAAATTATAAATTTATTTCTAGAAGACTAATCGTAACTTTTTATTATACATAATAGAAATAAAAACCTTAAATATTGATCAATCAAAATTATTTTGTTTTTAGTTTGAATAACAGATAAGTTATAGCAATCAAAACCGCAATAGAACAAGCATATAAAATTATAGGAACTCTTATAACATTTCCTTGGTAAAATAGTCCTGAAAACAAGGCTCCTAAACCTATTCCTGCTTCTAGTGCAATATACATTGTTGCAATTGCTCTTCCTCTATATTCTGGAAAACTTAAATCTACCGTCCAAGCATTTAAAGTTGGTGATAAAACTCCAATTGCTAAGCCATATATAATTGATCCTATTAATAAGCCTGATATTGTTTTAAAGTATCCCATAACAATTAATGAAATAAATAAAAGTGTAAGCCCTAAAATTAAAATAGGAATACGACTATATCTATCTGAAAATTTTCCTGCTAAAAATCTAATACATAATGAAGCTATTGTAAATACAATAAAGAATAGTCCTTTATTACCCATGCCTAAATGTTCGCTCCAATCTGGAATTAATGTTAATATAATTCCGAAAGATGAATAGGCTAAGAATGTAATAAGTGCAGGAGATAGTGCTTCTTTCGCTAAAATATCTTTCTTTGATATTTTTAAATTAGACAGCTTAAATTCTTGTTTGTTTATTAGTGTTTCTTTTATATTAAAAACAAGAACAACTGCCATGAATGCCATAAAAGATGAACTATAAAATAAAACATCGAATGTATAATGTAATTTTATAAAACTTCCTATTGCTGGTCCTAAAGCTAATCCTGTACTAAAAAACAATCCTTGTATTCCTAATGCTTCTCCCCAACGCTTTGAAGGAATTATATCAGACACATAAGCTGAAATTGCGGTTGGACTAAATCCTGTTGAAAAACCATGAAACAATCTTAAAAGTAAAAAACCAGAAACAGTACTTAATATAGGATATAGAAAACCACAAATAATACAAACAATAACCCCAATAATTATAACGGGTTTTCTACCTATAGTATCTGTTAATTTTCCACTAAACGGACGAGATAAACCAGCCGTAAGTGTAAACAAGGCAATAATAAGCCCTATGTATTCCGCACCGCCTAGTTTACTTAAATAAGCTGGTAATTCTGGAATTAACATATTATAGCTCGATGAAAAGAACAAAGAACTTAAACAGATTGAACCAAAGCGTATATTGTATATTGGATGTTTTAATGTAGGCATCGATTAAAAAAATACTTTGTTTTTATTGTAATTAAAAAAGTCCTCAAAAAATGAGGACTCTTATTTTATATTTTCTACTACTTATTCAGCAGTTTCTTCTTTTTCTTCTTCTTTAGATAAAGCCTCTACAGATACAAATCCTTTTGGTTGTAAAATATTGTACCAGTTTACAATTTTCTTAATATCTGAAGTATATACTCTATCTTCATCAAATTCTGGTAAAACTTCTCTAAAATAGGCTTTTAAAGTAGCATCATTTTCTTTATGTGAAATAGCTGCTCCATCATTTTCTTTTGTAGCAATTGCTTTAAAAACGTCTGCTAAACGAATTTCTTCAGAATAGGTATAAACTGCAATTTCAGATAGTAAACTTACGTTACTACGCATACCTACGGTAATTTTTTTACCATCTAATAATGACTCAGCAACAAAACCAGTACGCGTTTGAATTTTTAATTCATATAAACCTGGTTTTCCAGAAATAGCTAATATTTTTTGAATGCTCATTTTTCTTTTTATTTATGGTTGGCAAATATATATATTTTTCAATATCAATAACAATAAAAACAACAATTTTAAGACAGTCATTTATTGTTAAATTTATTACATTTCAAATTATACAATCAATTATCTTCCTTTTTTATTAACGAATTTCATTTTATAATCTGGTCTCGATTTCCCTTCCATTATATTCATCAACTTCTTCCCTATTAATTTCTTCTTTAACATTGATAAATGATCTGTAAATAAAATACCCTCAATATGATCATACTCATGCTGAATTACTCTTGCTATTATTCCTGAATATACTTCTGTCTTTTTATTAAAATCTTCATCAAAATATTCAATTGTAATAGTGTCATGACGGAAAACATCTTCTCTAACATCTGGAATACTTAAACATCCTTCATTAAATCCCCAAAGATCACCTTCTTCTTTAATTATCTTAGCATTAATGAATGTTTGTTTAAACGTTTTTAGTTCTTCTGCTTCTTCTTTTGATATATCATCACTTTCTGCAAAAGGAGAAGTATCTACTAGAAAAACACGAATAGCCAAACCTACTTGTGGAGCAGCTAATCCTACACCATAAGCATGATACATTGTCTCATACATATTGGCAATTGTTTCTTTTAAATTAGGGTAATCTTTTGTTATTTCTTCTCCTACTTTTCTTAAAACAGGCTCACCATAGCCATATATTGGTAAAATCATTTTCTAAAATTTAGAATGCAAAATTAAGTAAAATATTTATTATAAGTATCCTAACCCTACAACAATATATATTCATTATCTGATTTAATTGACATATAAAGATATTATACCTTATAAATATTAAATAAAAGTTATTTTATCTGTTTTTTGTGCTTTGTATAAATATTTTATTTAGATTTGCCGAAAATTTGGTGTAATGGTGATCAAAATTGAACAAACGAATGCTAACCATTCTATTTTTTGTGAGACAATTATTGCAGAAATGGAAAACTCAGCTAAAGTTAGAGGTACAGGAATCGCAAAGCGTTCCGTTGAATATTTAAATAAAAAGATAACAGAAGGAAATGCCATCATTGCCATTACTGAAGAGAATGAATGGGCTGGTTTCTGTTATATAGAAACATGGAGTGAAGAAAAATTTGTTGTTAACTCCGGATTAATTGTTGCTCCAAAATACAGAATTATGGGGCTAGCAAGAAGCATAAAAAAGGAAATTTTCAAACTATCTAGGCAGAAATATCCTGAAGCAAAAATCTTTGGATTAACAACAGGGTTAGCGGTCATGAAGATTAATAGTGAATTAGGTTATGAGCCTATTACATATTCTGAAATTACTCAGGATGAGAAATTTTGGGATGGCTGTAAAAGTTGTATCAATTATGAAATATTAATTTCAAAAAATAAAAAAAATTGTCTTTGTACAGCTATGATGTACGATAAAGACGATAAATTAAATCAAAAAAGAGAAAATGAAGAAAATAGTTTTAGCATATAGTGGTGGTTTAGACACTTCATTTTGTGCCGTATATTTATCAAAAAAATTAGGATATGAAGTTCATGCTGTTACAATAAACACAGGAGGCTTCTCTACAGCAGAAATTTTAGCAATTGAAAAGCGTGCTTATGAATTAGGCGTTCATTCTTATACATGTGTCAATGCAATAGAAAGTTATTATGAATCTTGTGTAAAATATTTAATATTTGGTAATGTTTTAAAAAACAACACTTATCCACTTTCTGTAAGTGCGGAAAGAACTATTCAAGCAAAATCAATTGCCGAATATGCAATAGCAATAGAAGCAAATGCTATTGCTCATGGAAGTACTGGTGCAGGAAACGATCAGGTAAGATTTGATGTTATTTTTAATATATTATGTCCTACTGTTGAAATTGTAACTCCTATAAGAGATTTAAAACTATCTAGAGAAGCAGAAATTGAATTTTTGGAAGAAAATGGTTTTGAAATTAATTTTGAAAAGGCACAATATTCTATTAATAAAGGATTATGGGGAACTTCTGTTGGTGGAAAAGAAACATTAACATCTAGTCTTTATTTACCCGAAACAGCTTTTCCTTCTCAATTAAGTAAAACGGAAACAGATAAAACAGAAGTTGTACTTCAATTTACAAAAGGAGAATTAACAAGTGTAAATAATGAAACTTTTTCACATTCTAGTGAAGCTATTCAGTATTTAGAAAGCATAGCCTCTCCTTTTGCAATTGGAAGAGATATTCATGTTGGCGATACCATTGTAGGCATAAAAGGAAGAGTTGGTTTTGAGGCAGCAGCAGCTACTTTAATTTTAAAAGCACATCATTTATTAGAAAAACACACGCTTTCAAAATTTCAATTGAACTTAAAATCACAATTATCTGAATGGTATGGAAGCTGGTTACATGAAGGTTTATTTTTAGATCCGGCTATGCGCGATATTGAAACTTTCTTTGAAAGTACTCAAGATAAAGTCAATGGAAAAGTTTTTATTACACTACTTCCCTATCGTTTTGTAATAAATGGAATATCATCAGAAAATGATTTAATGAATACTAAGTTTGGAAGTTATGGAGAAATGAATTTAGGATGGTCTGGTGATGATGTAAAAGGGTATTCAAAAATTATAAGCAATTCTCTTTCTATTTATCACAAAGTGAATGCTAATAAAACAGAAGTAGATGCAAACTAAAATAAAAACAGGAATTATTGGTGCAGCAGGTTATACAGGTGGAGAACTTATTCGTTTACTGCTCAATCATCCTAATGTAGTAATTTCTTTTGCTCTAAGCAGAAGTTGTAATGGTCAACCTATTAATATTGTTCACACAGATTTAATTGGAGAAACGGATTTAGTGTTTACAAATGAGTATTCAAACAATATTGATGTTCTTTTTCTATGCTTACCGCACAAAGAGAGTAAGGTTTGGATTGAAAGCAATACTATTTCTGATGAAATAAAAATTATTGATTTAGGAAATGATTTTAGACTAGATGGACTATTTAATAAAGGGGAATTTGTCTATGGTTTATCAGAAGTTAATGAGGAAATAATTAAAAAGAGTAATTATGTGGCTAATCCGGGTTGTTTTGCTACTGCTATTCAATTAGCTCTACTTCCATTAGCAAAAGAAAAATTACTAAACAAAGTGTATACAACTGGAATTACTGGCTCAACTGGTGCAGGACAACAATTGCAAGCTACATCGCATTTTAGTTGGAGAACCAATAATATTTCGGCCTATAAAACTTTAAATCATCAGCATGTTCCTGAAATCTGTAAAACATTAGAAAGTTTAAATAAAGAAAAAGTACAATTAGAATTTGTGCCATGGAGAGGCGATTTTACTAGAGGTATTTTTACCAGTTCAACTTTAGAGACTTTTTTGTCGTTAGAGACTCTTTATGCTATGTATGAAACTTTTTATAAAGACAATCCTTTTGTATTTATTTCTAAAAATACAATCGATTTAAAACAGGTAGTAAATACAAACAAGTGTCTCATTCATATTGAAAAACAAGAAAACCAAATAGTCATACATTCGGTTATTGACAATTTAGTAAAAGGAGCTTCAGGACAAGCTATTCAAAACATGAACTTAATGTTAGGTTGGGAATCTAAATTAGGTTTAAAATTAAAAGCTTCGGCATTTTAAAACATAAAAAAATGAAATCGCAATTATAAAAGCTTTTTGAAAAAAACTATAAAACATGCGATACCATATGACCTTAAAAAACAATTAATATTCTACATATGAAATTATTTGATGTATATCCGTTATTCGATTTAAACTTTGTTTCGGCAGAAGGAAGTTATCTATGGAATGATAAAGAGGAAAAGTATTTAGATTTATATGGTGGTCATGCGGTAATCTCCGTTGGCCATAGTCATCCAGTTTATGTAAAAACGATTACAAAACAATTGCACAATATTGGTTTTTACTCTAATTCTGTACGAATTCCAATTCAAGAAGAAGTTGCTAAATTGTTAGGGAAAATAAGCCATTATGAAAATTATGAATTCTTTATGTGTAATTCTGGAGCTGAAGCTAATGAAAATGCTTTGAAACTAGCTTCTTTTCATACTAACAGAAAGAAAGTAGTTTGTTTTACAAAAGCTTTTCATGGAAGAACTTCCGCAGCGGTAGCGGCAACTGATAATAAAAAAATAATTGCGCCAATTAATGAAACTGATGCTTTTATTTTCTTGCCTTTTAATGATGAAGAAGCGTTAGAAAAAACATTTCAAGAGCACAAAGATATTGCGGCTGTAATAATTGAAGGCATACAGGGAGTTGGTGGTGTTCAAATTCCAACAACTGCTTTTTTACAAAAAATTAGAAGCCTTTGTAATGAGAACAATGCTTTATTTATTGCTGACGAAATACAATCGGGTTATGGAAGAACTGGTAAATTCTTTGCGCACCAACATGCCAATGTTCAAGCAGATATTATTACGATTGCAAAAGGAATGGGAAATGGATTTCCTGTTGGTGGAGTAATTATTTCACCAAAAATTGAAGCCAAACACGGTTTATTAGGTACTACTTTTGGAGGAAATTATTTGGCTTGTGCAGCTTCAAAAGCTGTTTTAGAAATTATTGAAGCAGAAAATTTAATTCAAAATGCTACTGAAATGGGAGATTATCTTTATGAACAATTAAAAGATAATGAAAGTGTTAAAGAAATAAGATACAAAGGTTTAATGTTTGGCATTGAATTAAAAACACCATGCGCTCCATTCAGAAATCAATTACTGAGCGATTTTAATATTTTAACTGGAAATGCATCTTGCCCAAATACACTACGGATTTTACCTGCTTTAAACATCTCTAAAAAAGAGTTAGATGTTTTTATCAGTGCATTCAAAACGGTTTCAAAATTAAATAGTAAAAAAAATGAAAAAATTCTTCTCTGTAAATGACATTACAGATTTACATACAATAGTAAAAGAGGCAATTACTCTAAAAAAAACACCTCAACAAAATAATCATCTTGGTAAGGGAAAAACAATAGGTTTAGTGTTTCTAAATTCAAGTTTAAGAACCAGATTAAGTACTCAAAAAGCTGCTCAAAATTTGGGTTTACACACTATTATATTAAATGCTAATCAAGAAGCATGGACGTGGGAATTTGAAGATGGAGCTATTATGAACGGAAATACGGTTGAACATGTAAAAGATGCTGCCAATGTTTTAAGTCAGTATTGTGATATTATAGGAATTCGTTGTTTTGCTAGTTTAACCAATAAAGAAGAGGATATTACTGAAAAAGTGTATACCTTATTTGAAAAGTATGCAAAAGTTCCTGTAGTTTCTTTAGAGTCAGCAACCTTACATCCATTTCAAAGCTTAGCAGATTGTATTACTATTGAGGAACATTTACCAAAGAATAAGAAACCAAAAGTAGTTCTAACTTGGGCACCGCATATAAAAGCTATTCCACATGCTGTTGGAAACTCATTTGCACAATGGATGAATCAAACGGATTATGATTTTGTGATTACGCATCCCGTAGGTTATGAATTGGATACAAAATTTACACGAGATGCAAAGATTGAATACAATCAAGAAAAAGCATTAGAAAATGCAGATTTTGTATATGTAAAAAACTGGTCTTCATTTCAAGATTATGGAAAAGTAATTCCTGTTGAAGAAGATTGGATGCTTACTAATGATAAATTGAGAGGAACTAATAATGCTAAAATAATGCATTGTTTACCTGTGAGAAGAAATGTTGAAATAAGTGATGAGGTTTTAGATAGCGAAAATTCATTGGTGTATCAACAGGCTAATAACAGAACTTATGCTGCGCAAATAGTTCTACAAAAAATATTAGAGAATCATGAGTAATCAAAAGGTTTTAATTATAAAAATAGGTGGTAATAGTATTGATAATGTAGAGGAATTAAATCTTTTTATCGAAACTATTGCTACTATTCAAACTCCTTTTATTTTGGTTCATGGTGGTGGAAAATTAGCTACTGATTTAGCTGAAAAACTAAATATTCCACAACAATTAATTGAAGGCCGACGTATTACAGATGCAGAAACTATCAAAATTGCAACAATGGTTTATGCAGGTTATATCAATAAAAACATTGTGGCTTTATTGCAAAAAAATAATAAAAACAGCATTGGATTATCGGGTGTTGATGCTAATTTGATACAAACTACAAAAAGAGTTCATCCCACAATTGATTATGGATTTGTAGGCGATTTAAATGAAAATAGTGTGAATACTGATTTTATTGAAAATCTAATACGTTTTGGATTAACACCTGTTGTAAATGCAATTACACACAATGGAAACGGTCAATTATTAAATACAAATGCCGATTCTATTGCAAATGCTTTAGCTATTAGTTTAGCATCAAAATATGAAGTATCTTTATTGTACTGTTTTGAAAAAAAAGGTGTTTTATTACATCCTAATGATGATAACTCAGTTATTCAAACCCTAAATCTTGAACAATTTAAACAATTAAAAAAAGAAGGTGTCATTTCTAAAGGAATGTTACCTAAGCTTGATAATTGTTTTAATGCGCTACAAAACGGAGTTGCAACAATAGCAGTTTTAAAAGCAACAAATGTTTTGAGTTTTTTAAATAATACATCAAATGAATACACCAAAATCATCAAATAGCACAGCTATTAATTTATATGAAATTGCTATTTCGCTCTTAAAACAGTTAATAGCAACCCCTTCTTTTAGTAAAAGCGAAGACGAGACAGCAGCTATTATAGAAGATTTTTTTAAATCTCATGAGATTCCAACTCATCGTAGTATGAATAACATTTGGGCTTATAATAAATATTATGATGCTTCAAAACCTACTATTTTATTAAATTCTCATCATGATACTGTGAAGCCAAATACGGGTTATACTTTAAATCCATTTGAGCCAATTGAAAAAGATGGAAAACTATTTGGTCTAGGTAGTAATGATGCTGGTGGTGCTTTGGTTAGTTTAATTTGTACTTTTTTAAATTTCTATGAGAAAGAAAATTTAAACTACAACCTCATCATAACTGCAACTGCAGAAGAAGAAATTTCAGGTGTAAATGGTGTTGAATCGATTTATAAAGAATTAGGGAAAATTGACTTTGCTATTGTAGGTGAACCAACCGAAATGAATTTGGCTATAGCTGAAAAAGGATTATTGGTTTTAGATTGTGAAGCTTCTGGTACTTCTTCTCATGCTGCACATCCTAATGAAGATAATGCTATTTTAAATGCGATAAAAGATATTCATTGGTTTACCCAATATAAATTTGATAGAATTTCGCCTATTTTGGGCGAAGTTAAAATGACTCCAACAATTATTAACAGTGGTTCGCAACATAATGTAGTTCCGAATTCGTGCCAATTTACAGTTGATGTTCGTACCAATGAATTGTATTCAAATGAAGAAGTGTATCATTTGGTAAAAGAAAACGTACAATCAAAAGTAACAGCTCGTTCTTTACGATTGAACTCCTCTTCTATTCCAATGGATCATCCTTATGTGAAAGCTGGTTTAGCCATTGGAAGAACGTATTATGGCTCTCCAACTTCATCAGATCAAGCTGTAATTCCTTGTCCGTCTTTAAAAATGGGACCAGGTTTATCAACTCGTTCTCACAGTAGTGATGAATTTATTTATACAAACGAAATTAAAGAAGCTATAGAAATTTATATTTCTATTTTAACTAAAATACTCTAACAATGGCAACTAAAATTTGGCAAAAAACAAATCATTCTAATTTAGAACATACTTCAATTGTAGAGCAATTTACAGTTGGAAATGATATTGAGTTTGATTATTCTTTAGCAAAATATGATGTTCAAGGTTCATTAGCTCATTGTGAAATGCTACATTCTATTGGACTATTAAACGATAACGAATGGCAATTGATTGAAAAAGAGTTAAAAGTGATTCTAACTGAAATTAAAGCTAATAATTTTGAAATTGAAGAAGGAATAGAGGATGTTCATTCGCAAGTAGAACATTTATTAATTCAACGAATTGGAGATATTGGTAAAAAAATTCACAGTGGTCGTTCTAGAAATGATCAAGTTTTAACTGATTTAAAATTGTATTTCAAAGCTGAAATTTTAGATATTGTTTCACTAACAGAAACTCTTTTCAATACTTTAATTCAATTAAGCAATCAACATAAAAACACGCTTTTACCAGGTTATACTCATTTACAAATTGCTATGCCTTCTTCGTTTGGACTTTGGTTTGGGGCTTATGCGGAAAGTTTAATTGACGATTTGGAAGTCTTTTTAGCTGCTTATAATATAGTGAATAAAAACCCATTAGGTTCTGGAGCTGGTTATGGTACCTCTTTTCCGTTGAATAGAACTTTAACCACTGAATTATTGAACTTTAAAGCCTTAAATGTAAATTCGGTTTATGCACAAATGACAAGAGGAAAATCGGAAAAGATTGTTGGAATGGCTTTAGCTACTATGGCTGGTACATTGAGCAAATTTGCTTTTGATATGTGTTTGTATTTAAATCAGAATTTTGGTTTCATTTCTTTTCCAGATTCGTTAACAACTGGAAGTAGCATTATGCCTCACAAAAAAAATCCAGATGTTTTTGAAATTATGAGAGCCAAATGCAATAGAATTCAGGCAGTTCCAAACGAATTGATTTTGGTTACCAATAATTTACCTTCTGGTTATCATAGAGATGTTCAGTTGACGAAGGAGATTCTGTTTCCAGCTCTAACTTCTTTAAAAGATTGTTTGGAAATGTTCGATTTTATGTTGGCACACATTCAAATAAAACCAGAAATAGTAAAAGATGAAAAGTACAAATACATGTTTAGCGTAGAAAATGTAAACCAACAAGTTTTAGATGGAATTGCGTTTAGAGATGCTTATAAAAATATTGGTTTAGCTATTGAAAACAATACGTTTGAACCTAATTATGCTATCAATCATTCACATGAAGGAAGTATTGGAAATTTAGGTAATGATTTGATTGTGGCCAATTTTGAGGAAGTGAAGAGTAGGTTTGAATAAAATAAAAACCTTTGTTAAAGTTTTAAATTTTGACAAAGGTTTTTTTATACTACAAATTAAGATTAATCCTAGACTATCGCTTACTAGTTTAATTCTAATCTCAATTTTCATTCCATTATTCTTATAATAGAAAAATCATCAGTGGGCTTTAATCCAAATTCGTTTTCTAATATCTTTAGTTTTAGATTAAGCATTTCGTTTTTTTCGCAATTCGTTTTTTCGGTTGTTAAAAACTCGATTATATTAATCTCCTCTTTGAATTTATTTGATACTAATTTCTCAAATGTAAATATTCCGTCAGTCGAAATACTCAAATCTATTATTTTGTTAAATTCGATTTTCTGCTTTTGAGAATTATAAAATGTTTCAAAATCCTCAGATAAATGAAAACCTAAATAATCGGGTTTGTTGTCTTGTTCAAATTCAGTTATTTTACCATTAATATTTACAAACCCATCTCCAATTGCTAAAACTATTCCTTGCTCATTATTTTTATCAATCAACATTATGATTAAAGTTGTCAATAACTCTTTGGAGTCAAGCATTAATGAATTTTTCACAATTTTGAGTTCATTTAATAAATCCTTGAGAATTGATTTTAAATCTTCTTCAATATTGAATTGTAAATTATTTTGTTCAATAAATTCTTTATAACCTTTTTCAATGCAGATTTTCTTTAGAATTTTTCCAACTAAAGTTGAAGCAAAATGACTCTCCAATGCAGTTGTGCAACCATCCATTACTGCACAGAGTATTTTATTTTTTCCATATTCTCCAATATACAAATGATCTTCACAATTATTTTGATGATAATCTCCAATTTGTATCGCTGAATATATTCTCATTTAGGAGTCTTTTGCGTGTTTTACTTTATATTCCCTTCTAACATCTACTAAATTAATATCCTACTTTACCTTCAAAGGATAAGCTGTTTCCTTTTTACATTCATTCATTACAATACTACTATGATATTGCCCTATGTTTGGAATATTAGAAATCACATTCACCACAAAGTCATTATAGGATTTTATATCTTCTGCGACAATTTTTAGCATATAATCGTAATTTCCTGATAAGCTAATGACATCTAAAACTTGAGGAATTGGCGTTATAATTCTTTCAAATTCATCTAACGCTTCTTTGGATTGCTCTTTCAAGGTAACATTACAATATACTACGATTTCAACTCCAATTTTAAAACGGTCTACTAAAGCGACATATTTTTTTATGACACCGTTGCGTTCTAAATTTTTGATACGCTCGTAAGTTGGTGTAAACGAAAGTCCTATTTTTTCTCCTATATCTTTCACAGAAATAGTAGAATCATTTTGTAAAATTTCTAATATTAATTGGTCTTTAGTATCTAATTGCTCTCTCATTATTCAAAAAAGTTTATCGTTTGTACTGTAAATAATCTTGCAAAAGAATAGTAGCTGCAATTTCGTCTATTAGGCCTTTATTTTTACGTTGGTTTTTCTTCAAACCACTATCAATCATTGTCTGAAAAGCCATTTTTGAAGTAAATCGCTCATCTACTCTATCCAATTTCATTTCAGGAAATTCTTTTTGGAACACTTTTATAAATTTTTCAATGATAGGAGCACTTTCGGAAGGAGTTCCATCCATTTGTTTCGGTTCACCAATAATTACTTTTTCTACTTTTTCTTTCGAAAAATAATCTTTTAAGAAAACAACTAAAGTATCAGAAGCAATTGTGGTTAATCCTGATGCTATAATTTGCATTTCATCGGTAACTGCAATTCCTGTGCGCTTTAATCCATAATCTATAGCGAGTATTCTAGGCATAATTCTATTTTATAAAGCAAAGATAAGGAAAGTAAACTTGAATTAAACTTTAGAAAAAAACACAGATTCCACAAATTAACACAAATTAACTTAATTTAAATTTAATATTCATTCTATCTATAATTCATTTAAACAAAAAAATGGTTAAGCACTAATCTAATATTATTTTTTACAAGTCATAGTTATAAACTTTTTTTTAATAGCATTATTCTATTTTCAATTTCGGATTCTGATTCATACAATGATTCAGTCATAAAGTATGTGTTAGCCAAGTCAGTTATTAATTCGTATGATTTTGCATAATACTCTTGAGGATATATTTTCGGAAAATTCTTATGTTCAGTCCAGTTTTTTATAAAATCTGATATGAACCAAATTCCTGAAGCTATTTCTCTTGATAAATTTGGATTTCCTTTTGTTCGTTTACACTCATTATTTAATTCAGTCAAAAGATTGACGAATGAACTATGGTTCCAGTTAAGATTAGTTCTTAATTCAAGTAAAAAAGAACCATTTTCAGCGTTTAATTCATCTTTTATATTCATTTCTCAAATATTTCAAAACTATTATACATAAAATAACAGATCCCACAAATTAACACAAATCAATCTGTGAAAATTCGTGAAATCTGTGTAAAATCTTTTTAGTTTACTAATTTCAACGTTTTACTCGTCATAGCCCTAATTTGAGTACACAACTCGTCATTATCATTTAGTGTTTGACCAAAAGCAGGAATCATTTCTTTAAACTTATTTTGCCATGCTTCAGAATTATATTGATTAGCAAAACATTTGCTCAAAACTTCTATCATCACAGAAACCGATGTGGATGCTCCTGGAGAAGCTCCTAATAAAACAGCTAACGAACCATCATCATCATTTACCAATTCAGTTCCAAACTCTAAAACCCCTTTTCCGTTTTTATCTTTTTTAATCACTTGTACCCTTTTACCCGCTGTTTCTAAAACCCAATCTTCACTCTTAGCATTTGGAAAGTAGTCGCGTAAGGCTTTCATTCTATCCTCTTGCGATTGCATCACTTGTTCAATTAAATACTTGGTTAAAGGAATATTGTTTATGCCCGCAGAAAGCATTGGTCTTATATTATCAGTTTGAATGGACTTGATTAAATCGAGATAGGAACCATTTTTCAAGAATTTTGTGGTAAAACCAGCATAAGGACCAAAAAGTAATTCTTGTTTTCCATCTATAACACGAGTATCAATATGTGGCACAGACATAGGTGGTGAACCAACAGATGCTTTTCCATATACTTTTGCTTTATGTTGTTTTATTATTTCTGGATTCATACAACGAAGCCATTGTCCGCTTATTGGAAATCCTCCAAATCCATTTCCTTCTTCTATATCTGCTTTTTCTAATAATCGCAATGAACCTCCACCTGCTCCAATGAAAACGAATGGTGTTTTTACTTTTCTAGATTTATGTGTTTCTAAATTTCGTACTTTAACTTTCCAATTTCCGTCTTCTTGCTTCTTTAATTTTTCTACTTCTGTTTGAAAATATAACGTTACACCTTCTTGATCTTTTAAGTACTCAAACAAAGCTCTGGTTAATGTTCCAAAATTAACATCAGTACCTATTGGCATATAAGTAGCTGCATGTACTTCATTTTTATCTCTATTATGCATCACTAAAGGCATCCATTCTTCAAGAACAGCTTTATCATCACTAAAAAGCATCCTTTTGAATAAACTTTTTTTAGTTAAAGCTTCGTGTCTTTTCTTTAGGAAAGCAACATTTTCTTTTCCCCAAACAAAACTAATATGTGGAATAGAATGTATAAAAATTTCTGGATTTTTTAAGATTCCTTTTTGAACCAAATAACTCCAAAATTGTCTTGAAACTTCATAAGCTTCGGAAATTTTAAGTGCTTTTGTAATATCAATAGTACCATCTTCCTTTTCAGGAGTATAATTTAATTCACAAAAAGCTGCATGACCTGTTCCTGCATTATTCCATGCATCGCTACTTTCTGAGGCAGCTTCTGATAGACGTTCATAAATTTCAATTTTACAATTAGGTTCTAATTCTTTAATCAAAATTCCTAATGTTGCACTCATAATTCCAGCGCCTATTAAAATAACATCTGGTTCTTCCATCTTAAATAACTGTTTTTAAAGATAAATTGAAGCGCAATAATTAATAGTTGTAAATTTCATGGTTTTTTCAATGAAATTATAGCTTTGACACATGCATTTCAAAGTACAAAGATATACAATCTAAAAAACAGAATTATAAAAAAACACATCTGTAAAAAAACAGATGTGTCCTAACCATAATTATAAAACAAAATTGGAAATTTTATCTTCCAAAAAATCTACTAAAAAATCCCTTTTCTTCTTCTTCCTTTGTGTTTTTACTATTTAATTTTTCTTGTTCATAGATTAATTCCATAATATATTGCACATAGGTTTTATTTTTTTCTTCTAAGAAACCATTTAAATATTTCTCACTATATTCTACTCCACTTGCCGCTTCAATTTGCCATAATTTTTTATATAATGGTTCTATATGATTTGTTATAACTTCTTGTGGAACGGCTCTTCTTCTAGCGAAATAATTAGCTATTACTCCTTTATCATCTTTTGCTATTTCAAAATCTGTAATTACCCAATAATATCTCCCTGATTTGGCTAAGTTTTTTACAATTGCATGGAAATTTTCACCTCCTTTTAATTTCTCCCATAAGACTTTAAAAATAACTTTGGGCATATCTGGATGTCTAATAATGTTATGAGGTTGTCCCATTAATTCATAATCTTCATATCCACATACGTCTACAAAAACTTCATTTGCATATTCAATAATGCCTCGAGGATTTGTTTTACTCATAATCACTTGAGTCTTATCCCACGAAACCTCTTTATCAATTATTATTGGGGTGTTTTTTGCTTGATTGTCTAAATCCATGTCATTCTTTTTTTGGTTTGTTTTTTTGCTAATTAATTTAAAGGTTATAGCAGTTTCAATGATGGTGCAAAACTATAGAAACATAAAAATAAAAAAACTGATAAAAATCAGTTTTCATTTAATAAATAAATGTAATCAGTGCATGAATACACTATTTTCAAAAATTTTATTTACTATAATTAAAAGCAAAAAAACATCTAAAATTTATTATTTAAAACTTAAAAAAGTAGTGTATATTTTAAAATAATGCAAAAACAAATAAGGAAACTCAATATTCCTTTGAAGGAAAGAAGCAACCTAAAAAACACATAATTTAACTTTATTTTAATATTTACAAAACTCACATTTATAATAGCAAAGAAGAAATATGTAACTAAAAAGAAATATGATTTAAAAAAAATCAGACTATCTTTGCAGCAAATTTTTTACAATGACACACTTACAATCTACAATAGAACAAGCTTGGGATAATCGTTCCCTTTTACAAGAAGAAACAACTCAAAATGCCATAAGAGAAGTTATTGAATTAATAGATAATGGATCGCTTAGAGTGGCTGAGCCAATTGCTGAAGGATGGCAAGTAAACGAATGGGTAAAAAAAGCTGTTGTTCTTTATTTTCCTATTCAGAAAATGGAAACACTTGAAGCGGGTATTTTTGAATATCATGATAAGATGCCTTTAAAAAGAGGATATGCCGAAAAAGGAATACGTGTAGTGCCTAACGCAGTAGCTCGCCATGGTGCTTATATTTCTAAAGGGGTTATTTTAATGCCAAGTTATGTAAACATTGGTGCTTATGTTGATGAAGGAACAATGGTTGACACATGGGCTACAGTAGGAAGTTGTGCACAAATTGGTAAAAATGTGCACTTATCAGGTGGTGTTGGAATTGGTGGTGTTTTAGAGCCATTACAAGCTGCTCCAGTAATTATCGAAGATGGTGCTTTTATCGGATCTCGTTGTATTGTTGTGGAAGGAGTTCGTGTTGAAAAAGAAGCTGTTTTAGGAGCAAATGTTGTATTAACAGGTTCTACAAAAATTATTGATGTTACAGGTGAAGAACCTAAAGAATATAAAGGAGTTGTTCCTGCAAGATCAGTAGTAATTCCTGGTACATATACTAAAAAATTTCCAGCAGGAGAATATCAAGTTCCTTGTGCTTTAATTATTGGACAAAGAAAACCTTCAACTGATTTAAAAACATCACTTAATGATGCTTTACGTGAATATAACGTAGCTGTTTAAAATATTTTACAATAACATGCAAAATTATTTTCAAAGTGTAAAACTGTTTTTTAAACGTTTTACACTTGTTTTATTCTTATACCAAATTTGTCGTATTTTATTTTACTTATTTAATAGCAGTAATTTTAATGCTATTACTTTTAAAAGTATTATTGGTGGTTTACATTTTGATTTATCTGCAATAGCATATATCAACCTTCTTTTTGCTTTATTTCATTTTATTCCAGGTAATTTTAAATATAAACCTAGTTACCAAAAAGTATTAAAAGTAACTTTCTATACTGTTAACCTTATTTTTCTACTTACTAATTTTGTGGATTTTGAATATTATAAATTCACAGGAAGAAGAAGTACATTTGGTATGATAACAGCAAGTGGAATGGAAAATGAAATTAAAACTTTAATATTTTCTTTTCTTTCTGAATTTTGGTATTTACCAATTATTGCGATACTGCTTTCTTTTCTATTTTGGAAATCAATTCCTACATTAAAAATTATTTCAATTCAAAATAATACTAAAATTCAAATCTTAAAACAATTTGGGTTTTTCTTGCTTTTTATGGGAGTTATTTTTTTATTTGGAAGAGGTGGTTTTCAAAAAAAACCATTACGAATTGTAGATTCGGTAAGTTATGGTTCTATAAACCAATCTGCGTTTGTATTGAATACTCCTTTTTCTATTTTAAAGACAATTGGTAAGAAAGAAACATTAGAGGCTCCTAATTTTTATTCGGAAAAAGAATTAAATACTATTTTCAATCCAGTATTAGAAATTAATCCAAAAGGAGAACCTACAAAAAAAAATGTAGCAATTATAATTTTAGAAAGTTTTGGTAGAGAGAATATCCAACGCGGACAAACTCCTTTTTTAGATTCTCTACTAACTAAATCTTTGTTTTTCGAAAATGGTTTTGCAAATGGCAAACTTTCTATAGACGCTGTTCCTTCTACACTTTCAAGTATTCCAAGTTTAATGAATCATTCATTAATCACTTCCAGTTATGCTATAAACAATGTTTATGGATTGCCAAAAATATTAAAAGACAATGGTTACAATACTTCATTTTTTCATGGTGCTTTTAATGGTAGTCAGAATTTTGATCAATATTGTAATGTTGCAGGTTTTGACAACTATTTCGGTAAAGATGAATATGTGGGTCCAGAATCTTTTGATGGAACATGGGGTGTTTTTGATGAAGACTTTTTTCAATTCTATTGCAGTAAAATGAATGAATTTAAAGAGCCTTTTTTTACTACAATTTTTAGTATTTCATCTCATAATCCTTATACTATTCCTGAAAAATATAAAGGGAAATTTCCGAAAGGAACGACAAAAATTCAAGAGAGTATTGCTTATACTGATTATGCATTAAAACTATTCTTTGAAAGTGCTAAAAAACAAGATTGGTATAAAAATACTATATTTGTTTTAACAGCCGATCATACTTCATCAGAAGCAACAGAGAAAAAATTTGAGACAAATGTTGGAAAATTTAGAGTCCCAATTGCTTTTTTTAACCCTGGTGATAAAAATTTTGGAGGAATCAGTTATCGTAATATGCAACAAATTGATATTATGCCATCAATTCTCGATTTGTTAAACATTAAAACAAAAATGATTACTTTTGGAAAACCATATAAATCTGAGAAAGATTTTGTTGTTTATTATTTAGATAATATTTATCATTATATTGATGGTGATTATTATATGGCTTTTGATGGTAAAAAGGCAATAGGTTTATATCATTTTAAGAAAGATGAATTATTGAAAACAAACCTATTAAACTCGAATAAAGAGATTAGAACTAAAATGGAACGTTTTATTAAGGCATACATTCAATCTTTTAATACTCGATTAATAGATAATAAATTAGTTTTATAGTACTTCAAAATGAAAGTTTTAGTTATTCAGCATAAAATGATTGGAGATGTTTTAGTAAGTAGCATTATTTGTGAAAACTTGAAAAAAGCATATCCTAACGCACAAATTGATTATTTAGTCAATAATAATACTGTTGATATACTAAAGAATAATCCTTCTATCAGTAATTTAGTCATTTTTAACCCTAAAGAACAAAAAGGGATATGGAATTTATTACAATTTGCTTTTAAAATAAGAAAAGAAAAATACGATTTGGTAATAGATGCTTATTCAAAATTACAAAGTTGGATTATTTGTCTTATATGTGGTGGCAAACAAAAAATATCATACCTAAAAAAAGGAAGAGAATTTATTTATACAGATACTGTTCCTTTTGCAGCATTTCCAGAGACTTACTTAGGTTTAGCCATAGAAAGACGGTTATCTTTACTTAATCCTTTACATTTAGCTATAGAGAAGATAACTGAACCCAAATTATATTTGTCATCAGAAGAAATTGAAAAAGCAAACGAAGCTTTTAAATATCATTCTATTGATTCTTCTAGAAAGACAATCATGATTAGTTTACTAGGAAGTGAAAATATAAAAACATATCCTCTAAATTACATGACTCAGGTTGTGGATTATATCGGAATTCATTATAATGTAAATATTCTCTTTAATTATTTTCCAAAACAACTAGAGCAAGCAAAAGAAGTGTTTGAAAATTGTTCTGATAAAACAAAGTCGAAAATATATTTTGAATTATTTGGAGATAGTTTGAGAGATTATATGGGACTTATGAATAATTGTGAATTAATAATTGGTAATGATGGCGGTGCTATTAATATGGCAAAAGCTTTAGGGAAATCGTCATTTATTATTTTTTCACCATGGATTGAAAAGAAAATTTGGGCTACATTTGAAGATGGAATAAAACATACTTCTGTTCATTTAAATGACTTTAAACCTGAATTATTTGAAGGTAAAACAGAAAAAGAGTTAAAAAGCCTTTCTTTAGAATATTATACTAAGTTTGAACCTGCTTTATTTTTAGAAAATATTAAAAGCTTCTTAGATTCTAAAGTTTAAGAATTCCGTTTTTGGTTTGTATAATTTTATTTTTAATATTATAAGCTCTTATTTTTAGGTTTTTATCCCATTCTTCTTGCTTAAAATATCCTCTTTCATGATCTAAATGCAAACAAATTGCTGAATACCTAATCTGTTTAGATAAGATGCCATAGTTTAGCATCCTTTCTCCTATTTCTCTATCTAATCCACCATATTGCATATCTTCATTAAAACCATTCACTGCAATTAAATCTTCTTTAAAACAAGAGGTGTTATGTCCGTTAAATGTCCTTTTTGTAGGAGTAATCCAATTCATAAACAATGTAAAAGGCTTAAATCGGATTAGTTTAGTTAATTTAAAATTTGTTTTTACTTTATTTTTAGACAACCATGAAGGGTTAAAGCACTGTTTAGATAAAATATCTTCTTTTGTAATTATAGAAGATGTGTATAATGGTAATTTGAAATAACCTCCAGATAAAAAATATCCTTTTCTTTTATATTTAAGATGAGTTGATACAAAATCTTCTCTTGGAATACAATCTCCATCGGTAAATATAATATAATCTGAGTTTGCTTTTAAGATGGCTTTGTTTAATATTTTGCATTTTTGAAAACCATTGTCTTCTTGCCAAACATGTATTATTGGATATTTAAATGAGTGTGAAAATTGATCCAATAATTCTCTGGTTTTTTGGGTAGAACCATCATCTGCAATAACTACTTCAAAATCATTCTCAGTTTGGTTTTCATAACCAATAAGAACTTTTTTGAGCCATTCTTCGGAGTTGTAAGTAGTAATTATTACTGATAGTTTCATTCAAAGTATAAAAAGGTGAAAAACGCTTATCTTACAAATTCAAAAAAATATGTAAATGAAAAATAAAGCGTTAAATAGAACCACAGGCAAAAATAGCATAAACAAATAAAAATACTACTTTTTCCAAAACTTTAATTTCTTTTTTAACCTTTTTTTTCTGTGAAACCTATATTGAAAATCCTGAGTAAATTGCCACATTGTTTTAAAAATGTGTTCTTCTTCTTCTCCAGATACTTTTGCATACTCATTACTCATGATTGTAATCATTTCTTTTTTGGGAGTAATTTTTGAAAGATTCTTCATTCTTAATTCAAAACTCATTTCTTTATGGAAATTCATTCTATTTAAATCTACTAAATAAAAATTATAAGTACCATCATGATTATTCTTAATTAAAGTGTTTCCAGGAGTATGATCTTTAAATTCAATTCCATTTTTATGCATATCATAGGTAAAATGAATAAACTGACGTAAAATATTCTCTCCATCTGGATAATTCGTTTCAACTAATTCTCTATATGTTAAATCGCAAAATATATGCTCACAAACATAATAACTATCTTTTAGTCCTATAATATCTGTATTTTCAGAATAAGCAATAGGTTTAGGTGTTCCAATATTATTTTTTAGTAAAACAGTTGCATATTCATAAGAACGCCTAGCTTTTGACTTTCTAAAATACTTATAAATAATTCTATTAATTAATATAGGTTTTCTAAACGATTTTATATTCAACGTTAATGCTTCGTCAACCTCAAAAAGTTTAATTGTATTTCTTTTTCCAGCAACAAATAATTCGCCTGATGTATGAAAATTTTCAATACTCGAAATTATTTTATTTTTTAGATTTGTATATATAGGAAAAATGGTAAGCATCTTTTTTTTGCCAAAAATAAGGATAACCAATTAATTATTTGGAAACATATCTTATTTTTACTGAAATTAATTTCATGAACGTTTTTTTAGAATCTCACAACATCAATAACAAAGCAGGTGGTCTTGGAACTTTTAATTACCAACTAATTAAAGCTATTTCTAATTTAGATATTTCCAATTTAGATATTACACTAAATGCAAAACATCCTGAAAGATTACAAAATGAATTTAAAAACACGTTTAAATATTCAAAATATACTAGTTTAGAACGTCATTTTTTATTTAGAAAAAAAACAAAATATGATGTTTGGCATAGTTTAAATCAAAATACAAAAGTTGAGCCCTTTTTTAAACCTAAAAAATACATTTTAACTATTCATGATGTTAATTTTGTAGAAGAGATCTCAACAAATATGAATCATAAGGTTAATAAAAAATTTATTGAAAAATTAAATCGCGCTGATGTTATAACTTACATTTCTGAGTTTGCAAAGAAACAAACACATCAATATTTTAATGTTCCAAATGTTCCTGAGCACATTATTTATAATGGCAATCCGTCAGAAGTAAAAATTGAAAATAATTCTTTCGTTCCTGATTTTAAATTAAACCAACCTTTTTTCTATTCTATTGGTGATTTTATTCCTCGTAAAAACTTTTTATCAATAGTAAAAATGATGTCATTTATTGAAGGATATCGTTTAATTATTTCTGGAAATAATCAAAAAGAGTATGGTTATGAAATTAGTAAGTATATTACTGAAAATAATTTACAAGATAAAGTTATTCTAACTGGAAAAGTCAGTGATGAAGCTAAACAATATTATTTAGAAAATTGTACTGCCTTTCTTTTTCCTTCTATTAGAGAAGGTTTTGGCTTACCTCCTATTGAGGCTATGAAATTTGACAAACCTGTTTTTCTTTCAAATTTAACTTCATTACCTGAAATTGGTGGCGATGCTGCTTTTTATTGGGATAATTTTGACCCATATTATATGAAAACTTTTTTATTTTCTAAACTGAATGATTTTGAAAGCAATAAGCATTTTTATCTTGAAAAAATAAGAACTAGAGCCAATTTCTTTTCTTGGGAAAAAGCTGCGAAACAATATTTGGAGTTGTATAAGTAATTATTTTTTGAATAAAAACTTAAACCATTGTCCGAAATTTTTCTTCCAAATATAAAATGATGAGGGTAAAAAATCTTTAGGATTAAAATTTTTGGAAACTTCATCGATATTTTTACCTGTAACGTAGTTCAATGATTTCCATTTTTCTGGCTCAATGTAAAATACATTTTTCAACTCTTGATAATTTTCTTTTGTAGCGCTTTTCCATTTTTCTAAAAAATGCGGATTCAATTCATTTTTATGTCCCCAATTTTTAAATTTTGTTTCTAATTCTTTTTCAGAACGAGACAGCGTTTCGTGTAAAATTAAATTATCAGTATAAATAATTCTTTTTCTCGTATTTCTTCCTACTTTATAATTCGGAATATTTGTTGCTGTTAAGCAACGAGTTGGTTCATCTACATACAAAAAGCCATCTTCTACAAATTTGTAAATGTTTACTAAATATGCAGCAATTTGTATTTCTTGAGCTTTTGGTGATTTTAAATAAGAATCATATTTTCTTATATCGGAAACAAATTTTTTAAAATCTAAAAAATATTCATCTGCATCTAATTGAATTAACCAGTTTCCAATACCCATTTTTTCTGAAAGCATTTTTCTTTCTCTAACTTCACATTCCATTGTGGTTAAATTTTCTTGATAAAACTGATCTTCGTAAATCACAATTTTATTTTCTGAATCTACTTCTTTTATCCAAGAAAAAAATGAAGCGTCTATTGAAAATGAAGCGCCATTCCAAGTTTTTCTGTCTTTATCTATTGCTAAAAAAATGGTGTCTGCATCTTTATAAACTCTAGGCAAAGCATTTTTTAGTAATTCATAATCGTAAGAAATTAAGAAACCAACTTGGATTTTCATGAGTGTAATTTTTATTTTACAAATATAGTATTAACCCTTTTAAATAGTTACTTTTGTTTTTGAAAAATATCTTTTTATGCAAAAACTAACAGTAGTTACACCTGTTTATAATGGCGAAAAATTTTTAAAAGAAACAATTGAAAGTGTTTTAAATCAAACCTTTAAAGATTTTAAGTATATCATTCTAAATGATAATTCTACTGATGCAACTTTATCGATACTTGAAAAATTTCAAGCGCAAGACGATAGAATTGTAATTGTTAACAAAGTGAAAAATGAAGGTCCAGCAAACTTAAGAAATGAAGGAATTGCAATGGCTGAAACTAATTTTGTTGCATTAATTGATGCGGATGATATTGCAATGCCTACACGTTTTGAGAAACAGATTAAAGTAATGGAATCCAATGAAAATTTAGGTTTGTGTGGAACGTGGTTTACAATTTTTGGGGACAAAAAAGAAAAAGTAATAAGACATTCTGTTACGCATGATGAATTGAAAGTTCAGATGTTAAACAATTGCGGAATAGGAAATCCTACTGTAATGCTGAGAAAAAATTTATTAGGTGATTTTAAATTTGAAAACCGATTTGTTCCTGCGGAAGATTATGGTATGTTTTGCGAATTTATCAATAAAGCCGAATTTTATAATATTCCTGAATCTTTAGTACGATATCGTTGGCATCCAAATAATATCAGTCAGACTAAAGAAGAAAATCTTAGAAAATCGGAAGTTTTAATTAAAAAACGTCAGTTAGAAAATTTAGGAATTTCATCTGAAAATAAAGATTTTCAATTTTATATTAATGCTGTTTCTTTAAAAAGAAATTTAACTTTTGAAGATATTAAGCAAACTATTAAAGCATCTAAAATATTAAAAGCTAATAATTTGAAATTGCATTATTGTAATCAAGAATTATTAGAAAAACACATTGATAAAACTATTTTAAGAACTATTCGAAATGCTAAAATATACAACTTTGAATATTTCAAGTATGTTAAAAATGAATCTGGTTATTTTTCTAAAATCAAGTTTTTAGATAAAGTGGTTTTTTATCTAAAATGTGTGTTTTAACTATTTATTAAAAAATCTTTTTAATTCACTAGTAATTCGATTTGCCTTTATTTTTTTCCCTTTGTAAGTTCCTTTAGAGATATTAATAGGCTCGTAGTTTTGATACTTTATACCAAAATTCTCATTCCAATAGCCATATTTTAATGTGTCCTCAGTATCAATTTTTGGAAATTCGAAAGATGAATTTGTAATTGCGTTTATAGTTTCCTCATGAGATTTAGGAATGTAAAAGCAGTTTAAATTCTCGTAAGCAGCTTTTCCTAATAAGATTACGTTTTTACCTGCAAAAGCAGCTTCTGCTCCAACTGTAGATCCAAACACAACAATGATATCACTTTTATTGATTAGGGCATAAGTATCGACACTATCTTCTGCTCCAATAATTTCAATACTATCAATTGTTCTTAATTCTTCTTTTATAAATTTATTTTGAGCGTTATTTAATCCTTTCAAATTAGGATGTATTCTCAAGTATAACTTTATATTTTCATGAGATGAAAGCGTTTCGGCAATCTGTTTAATTCCTAAATTATCGTTTTTATAAAAATAAGGTCCAAACCCTTCTAAACCTTCATATTCATCTAAAGAAGAATTGAATATAGTGATGACTTTTTTTCCTTCATTATGTTTAAAACTTTCTGGTAATCTTCCTTCTTGTTGCTCTTTTGTGAAAGAATACCAAGCATCTTCAACACGTTGAATCCTATTTGTATAAAAGCGTTTTCCTACTTCATTTTTGTCATCTTTTGCATTTTTCCATAAAGATTCCATTTCCTTACTGATTGTTTCTATTGAGTGCGGAATAGAATTTTCTCTAAATAAAAAAGTGTTTAACTTGCCACCTCTTTCATGAGTAGCATATTTTATATTGTTTTGTTGGCATGTTCGCAATAACGGACGATTTTCAACAAAACGTCCATTAAAAAAGATTACTAAATCTGGATTAATATTTTTTGTTATTGTATTAAAAACTTCAAACAAATAAGCTCCTGTTTTAATACCATCAACAATAAATTTTTGATGATTATCTAATTTAGGTTCATGATCTCTAGTAAAAGAAACCAAAGAAGAGGCAGTTGCCATACCTAAATCATAACCATTATAAGAATATTTCTTTAACTCTTGAATAGAATTAAAATCAAATTTTAAATTTTGTTTAGCTATATATTCTTCAAATTTTAAATAATTCGAATATTCTATAACTATTAATTTTTCTGGATTTTTAGTATTTTTTTTTACTTCTTGAATTCCTTTTTTTACTCTAGAAATGCACACATTACAAATCCATTTATCATGTGTAGGATTGTTGAAACAGACTTTGAAATCTTTTTTGCAAACTAGCCAATAAATGGTATTATTTTGTTCTAATAAACGTTCTACTATTTCCATTTCCGTTTCTAAATGCGGAATAGGATGATAAGAACTTTGTATTAGTATGGTTTGATTATGGATTGTATTGAGTGGATTCATTCTTATTGTATAAAGTCTAAAGACATTGGTGTTCCTTTTTCTAACTTTTGATTGGCTTTTTTCCCTATAATTTTATTAAAATACTTAGGATGCAAACCAAAACCAGGTCTTACAGAGCGTAAATTACTTTCTGTAAATACTTCTCCTTCAGTAATATTTTCTGCAATATATAAAGAACGGCTAAAGTCTTTTCCTTTAGCTTGTTTTTCAGTTAAAGTATAATCAACATTTCCTATAGCTTTTTCTGCTTCTCTAACTGCTTTAACCATTGCAGTAAATTCTTCTTCATTCATTGAGAAAGAAGCATCTGGTCCACCAATACTTCTATCCAGAATAAAATGCTTTTCAATAATTTTGGCACCTAAAGCAGTTGCTACAATTGGAACAGTTGCTCCCATAGTGTGATCAGACAGTCCAGAAATAACGTTAAATCTTTCTGCTAAATCCTTTACCATACACATATTTGCTTCTTCAATAGGTGCTGGATAACTTGATGTGCATTTCAATAAAGCAATATTATGATTTCCAACACGTTTACATGCCTCAACAGCTAATTCAATATCAATTAATTCGGCTATTCCTGTCGAAATAATAATAGGTTTCATTTTTGAAGCTACATATTCAATCAAAGGAATATCAGTTATCTCGAAAGATGCAATTTTATAAGCTGGAGTATTTAAGTTTTCTAAATAGTCAACTGCTGTTTTATCAAATGGAGATGAAAAACAAATTAGACCTTCTGCTTCAGCTGCTTTATAAATTTTCTCGTGCCATTCCCAAGGTGTATAGGCTTCTTTATATAAATCATGTAATTTTCTTCCATCCCAAATGGTTCCTTTTATAACAAAATCTGGTTTTTCAGAATCTAGTGTAATTGTATCTGCTGTGTAAGTTTGTAATTTAATACAGTTGGCACCTGCTCTTTTTGCTGCTTTTACAGTTTCCAAAGCAGTTTCTAAACTTCCGTTATGATTGGCTGATAATTCTGCAATAATAAATACTGGAGAATTTTTATGTATTTCGAAATTTGCTATTTTCATTTTTTAAATATATAATGATAACTAGTATGATTTTGGTATTCCAAAACAACATCTAATTGATAACCTGCTTTTTGAAAGGCTTTTTCAGACGTTCTATTTTCTACTTTAATATAAGCGCTAATGGTATAATTTGGATTTTCTGCTATAAATTGTTTTGAAGCGATTTCTAACATTTCACTCGCATATCCTTTTCCACGATGATCTTTATCATTTGAAATTCCAATTATAGCAATTTCATCGTCTTGCTTTTGAATACGAACTTGACCAATTGGTTGTTTCAAATGATTTTCAAATACATACATAGCACAAGAATCGTCTTTTATTTTAGCTAAAAACCAATTGCTATGATTTTCTAATGAAATAACTTCTGATTGATAAGAATTTTCTCTAACAGAAGCATCGTTTGTCCAATTAAAATACAACATTAAATCATCTGTATTCGCTTTTCGAAAGCTAATATTACGATTCATTTTAGCATGATACACAACATCTAAATGTTTTCCGTTAAAAAAACAATGTTCCTTTAATCGCGCTTCTTCTTTAAATCCGCAACTTTCTAAAGCTTCATATAAATGAGGTCGTAAATCAAATGCATAGGTAAATATTTTATGAAAATTTAAAGCTTCAAACGCTACTTTTTCTAATAAATTAAGAAAATTCGACCAATATTTTAAAAAATGTTCTTTCTCTAATTCCGTTTTCATTACAAATGAAATCTCTGCATTTTTATCAATCCAATTGATATGTACCAAGCCTCCATAACCTATAAATTCATTATTTTCAAAAAATGAGAACAATAATTGACTTGGTTTTTCAACTTCAAATAAAGCTGAAATAACAGTAGAAAAATAAAACTCTTGTTTCTCTTTGGTTAAAGGTTCAGATTGTCTTAAATGATATAATTGTGAATTACGAATGTCTAAAATAGCATATTTGTCTTCATCGCGAATGGGTTCGATATGAAAATCATCCGATTTAAAAATGTTATTTGTTAGACATTTATACTTTCTCATTTTACAATAACTTTCTAAAAACAGCTTTTGCTGGACTTCCTTTTAATAAACCTTCGTATCCTTCTTTTAAAGCTTGTTGATATACTTTAATACTTTCGCTAAATGCTTTTGCAAAATAATAAATATCTTCTTCTGTATGAGAAAAACATGGTACAAAAACACCTTGAAATAGTATACCACGACGAATCATTTCTTGTAAGAACAATGTTCTAAAACCTTGGCAAGCTTGTTTGTTTTGATCTTTGAATACGAAAACAGGCATCCATGCAGAAGGCATAATATTGATATAATCTGTAAGGTTATTTTCCTGAATTAATTGGCTACATAAATCAATTAATTTTTTACCTAAAGCATGATTGTGTTCGATTACATTATTGTTTTTAAACACATCAATTGTAGCAATTGCAGCAGAGAGTCCGTGCGTTTCTCCACCATGAGTAGTTGAGATTAAAAATACTTTTTCTTCACCTTCACGTGTAATTCCACCTAATTCCATGATTTCTTTTTTACCCGTTAAGGCACAAAATGAAAATCCGTTGGCAATTCCTTTTCCCCATGTTGCCATATCTGGTGTAATACCATATTTTGTAATTGTTCCAGGAAATTCAGTTTTGAATCCTGTTACCATTTCATCAGCAATAAATAAAGCTCCATTAGCATGACACAGTTCGATAGCTTGTTTTAAGAACTCTTCATTAGTATTCTCACAAGTACAATTCGCACATTGATTCTTTTCTGGTTCAGTAATTACACAAGCAATTTGGTCTGGATATTTTTCAAATAGCTCTTTTAATGATTGAATACTACAACCTTTAAAAGTTACTGATAATTCGGAAATTTCATCTGGAACTCCTTTATTACAAGCCGTTTTACCAATAAACCAATCATCATAGCTATAAAAAGGATGATCTCCTGGGAACGCAACCAATTTTCTACCAGTATATGCACGTGCTAATTTAACTGCAGCAGTTGTTACGATAGACCCGTTTTTAGAAAACTTAATCATATCGTGACCTGGAACTAAATCTAAGAATTTTTCTGCAATTTCTTTTTCTAAATGAGAAGGTCTTTGAAAATTGACACCATTGTTTAATTCACTTTTTACAGCTTCTACAACAGCATCATATGCGTGACCTAAACTCACACTTGTTAATCCCATAGAACAATCTAAAAACTGATTACCATCTACATCCCAAACGTAAGCTCCTTTTCCTTTTACGATAGCGGCTGGAGAAAGAATTGGGAATTGATCATCACCTTTTGAGTAGGTATGACAACCACCAGGAATTAATTGGTGAATTGAATTTCTATATTCGTCTGAAGCAACAAAATTGGTGATGTTGCGTAATTTAATTTCTTCAAATTTACTTTTCATATAACCTTGATTTCTAATTATAGAACCGTTTATTTCTTTTATTTTTGGATTGTCTAAAATATAATCTGCATATATTTTCCATGATTGATTTGCCCCTAAAGTATCTATTAAATGCTCAATCACATTGAAATCTAAAGCTTCATCAACTGTAATTCTAATTTTTGAATATTTTGCATCAATAGAATCGTTTGCATACTGTGACAAATCTATTTTTCTTCTTATGTATGGTGTAACATGCTCTCTATCTGCTTTTAAAACTGCATTTCCCCAAGCTTCTTCAAGCATTTTATAAGAGAAAACTTCTACATCTAATCCGTCTGGATATTTGTCTTCAAAAACATTAGAAAAATAATCTAATTTATTGGAAATACAAAACTGAACCGTTTCATCAATTAATTCAGCATCGATCAAAGGACAATCGGAAGTTACTCGTACTACATAATCTGCGTTTTCATCTTTTACAGCTTGATAAAAACGATCTAATACATCGTTTAGGTTTCCTTTATAGGATTTTAAATTAACTTGTGTTGCAATATCACAAATAGCATCAGATTCGGCTTCATTTGTTGTAGCAACTATCCAGTCATTAACAATTTTAGATTGCTTAATACGCTCTAAATGATACTCTAAAAGTGTTTTATCTTTAATTTTAAGTAACACTTTTTTAGGTAGTCTTGATGAACCTATTCTTGCTTGTGTTATGCCAACTATTTTTACCAATTTGCAGGATTTAATAATTCTTTATGTGTAACCTTAATAGCATTTATTGCTTCAAAAATGGAATTATCTAGATTCCAATGATTAACAGCATTAATATTGTCTGTTAATTGTTTTTCATTTTCAACACCTATAACTACTTTGTCGATGTTTTTATTCAAACAGGCAAAGTTTAGCGCTAAATCGGCTATACTTATTTTATACTGATTTGCAATTTCTTTTAACTGATTTAATTCTGTTTTTAAAGGTATTAATTTTTCTGGTAACGATTCTGTATTTAAAAAATATAATCCTTGCAAAAAGACAGAACGACAATGTATTTCTACATTTGTCTTTTTTAACTCCTCAAAATATGGAGTGAACTTTTGATCTAATAGACTAAAAGGAATTTGAATAATATCTGGAATTAAATCCAATTGTAATAATGCCTCTAATTGTTTTGGAGTATATAAAGAATAGCCTATTTTCTGGATTTTACTCTTTGTTTTAAAATCTACTAAAACGTCCCATAATTTCGGATTTTCAATTAGGAAATCACCATTATGCGCCATAAAACCATATAAACGATCTTGTTTTAATCTTATGATGGAACGTTCTATATTTTCTTTTAATTCTGAATTTGAACTATATTTTGGGAATTTAGAAATAATTTGAGCTTCATTAGGTAAAAAAGCAGCAATTCGTTCTTCTGCATTACCATAAGCAATTGCAGTATCGAAAGTGTATATGTTGTTTTTTACAGCAGTTTCAATTATTTGAGACAAATCTAAATCTGTTGGAATTCCTTTTGTGTTAGATATTCCATATTGTAAGCCAAATTGTACTGTGCCTAATGCTAATTTCAATTATTTGTAGCTTGAATTAATGTCTTTTTTAAGCAACGAAATACTATATTTATCATAGTAATCATTGGAAGCATCTAACTTTTTTGTTGAATGACTAAAAGTTGATTTATCTAATAAATAATATAATTTTGAAATGGTAAAAATTTTATCATAATTTTGTTTGTAAGAATACGCTTGAAATTCATCAATATGCTGGTAACTATTTTTTAAAGAAGATTCTGAAAAGAAATCAATTATGATGATAACACCACCATTTTTAAGTACTCTATCAATTTCTGAAATCACTTTGAATAAAATATTTCTATCAATTACATAAAATACAAAACCAACGATAATTACATCTAACGATTCATTTTCGAAATTACTTAAATCATCAGCAGTTCCGTGTAAAAAGTTTATATTTTTATAGCTCTCTTTACCAAATTCAATTGCTTTTTTTGATGGTTCAATACCGAAAACAGTAGATTTAGGATATAATTCTTTTAAAGCTTTTAAACGATAACCTGCTGAACAACCAATTTCTAAAAACGATTCACAATCAACATTATATCTTTGAATCAATTCAATTACTTTATCTCCAGAAGCAGTGTAACTGTTAATAATACTTTTATTTCGTTCAAACCAATTATCGGCTTCATAGGTTAAAAAAGATTTTTTTTGACTATTACTCATAAAATTGATTTATTTTTTGAATTACAAAGTCTTGTTCAGCTTCTGTTAATGTAGGGTACATAGGCAAACTAATACAATTTTTATAATAGTTTTCCGCAATGGGTTGATCTCCTTCTTTATTACCTTGTGCTTTATAAAAAGGCATTAGATGACATGGAATATAATGAATTTGGGCGAAAATTTTGTTTTCACGCAAATGATTATACAATCCTAATCTATTTTCCACTTCAATAATATAAAGATGATAAGCATGTCCTTCAATTACACCAGATTGTCCTTTGATAAAAGATGAATTTTGAAAGGATTCATTATACTTTTTAGCGATGGCTCTTCTTTTCTCAATGCCAGTTTCTGCCTTATCTAATTGACTGATTCCTAGTGCTGCTTGAAAGTCGGTAAAACGATAATTATATCCTAAAGTTTGCATTTCCATGTACCAGCCTGGGTAATTTCCATTATGATTTTCAGTTCCATTTGCAAATTCCAACGAATTTTCAAAGACATTTATATTTCTTGTTATACCATGTGTGCGAAGCATTAATAGTTTATGATATAACTCTTCATTGTTAGTCGTAATCATTCCTCCTTCTCCTGTAGCAATGTGCTTTACAGGATGAAAAGAAAAAATAGCTAAATCGGCAAAATTACCATTTCCGCAATTTTGCTGAACACCTTTACTATCGATAAAATAACCTCCTGGAGAATGACAAGAGTCTTCAATAATCCAAAGATTATATTCATCGGCAATTTTTCTAAGCTCTTCAAGGTTTACCGCTCTTCCTGCAAAATCGACAGGAACAATTCCGGAAAATGTACCTTTTGGTTGACTTTCCAATAATTGTTTAATTTTTGGAATATCAATTAAATAGGTTTCTTTGTCTATATCTGAAAAAACAACTTCACCACCACAATATTTAATACAATTTGCAGAAGCTGCAAATGTAATGGGTGTTGTGATTACTTTTGAATTTTCATTTACATCTAGTGCTAAAGCGCACAAATGCAGAGCAGCAGTACCATTAGCGACAGCCACACTATATTTACAACCAATATATGCTGAGAATTTTTGTTCAAATTCTAAGATAGTTGGTCCTTGGGTAAGAAAATCACCTTTCAGAGCATTTGTTACTGATAAGATATCTTCTTCTGTTATATTTTGTTTTCCGTATGGTATCATTTAATTAAGCTTCAAAATCAGGATACAAATGTTCTTTTATTAAACTTCTCAAAGTATCAACAGTTTCCCATTCTTCATTATCTCCAGAATTATAATTAAAACCAACAGGTACTTTTTTAGCATTAAACGTTTTAATATACTCTTCCATGTTCCAATTAGTAACTTGTGGCAGAATTACATAATATTTACCCAAATCATAAGTGGTAAAAGAATCTGATGAAGTAATCATTTCTTCATGAATTTTTTCACCTGGACGAATTCCTACAATCTCTTGCTTACAGTTTGGACCAATTGCTTCTGCTACATCTGTAATTTTATAAGATGGTATTTTTGGTACATATAATTCACCTCCCCAAGCTTCATCTAAAGCATGTAATACCATATCTACTCCTCCTTTAAGTGAAATATTAAAACGTGTCATATTTGGATCTGTTATTGGTAACACTCCTTCAGACTTTTTATTCATAAAAAAAGGAATTACCGAACCATTAGACCCCATTACGTTACCATAGCGAACTACTGAAAACTTAATATCTTGTTTTCCTCTGATATTATTTGCAGCAATAAACAATTTATCTGATGTTAATTTTGTAGCTCCATATAAATTAATAGGTGCACATGCCTTATCTGTAGAAAGTGCTACAACTCTAGATACATTTGAAGATAAACAAGCTTTTATTACATTTTCAGCACCACCAATATTTGTTTTCACACATTCATCAGGGTTATATTCTGCAATATGAACATGTTTCATAGCTGCTGCATGAATAACATAGTCAATATCGGTAAAAGCTCTTTTCAATCTTTCTAAATCTCTAACATCACCAATAAAATAACGTATTGCAGGATATTTGGATTCAGGAAATTCTTGAGCCATTTGAAATTGTTTTTGTTCATCTCTTGAATAGATCACTAACCTTTTCACATTTGGCCATTTTTCTAAAATAGTTTTAGTTAATTCTTTTCCTAAAGAACCTGTTCCCCCTGTAATTAAAATTGATTTATTGTTCAGCATGTCTTATTTTTTCTAACTGCAAATATATGAAGTCTTATTTTATTTTCTTTTTATTATTATAATATCTTTGTTGAATAATTTATAAATAATGGATGTAAACAAAGAAATTCACAACGCATTTGAGATTATCAAAGAAGGAGGCATTATTCTTTATCCTACAGACACTGTTTGGGGAATAGGTTGTGATGCTACAAATGAAGAAGCAATTAAAAAGATTTATGCTTTAAAGAAAAGAGAAGAAAGTAAAAGTATGATTGTTTTGGTTAATGGTGAAAGGATGATGCATCAGGTGTTCAACGAAATTCCAGAAGTAGCTTGGCAAATCTTAGATTTTGCAGAAAAACCCACTACTTTAATTTTAGATAAACCAAAAAATGTTGCAAAAAATATCATTGCAGAAGACAACTCTTTAGCTGTTAGAATGGTTACTGAACCTTTTTGTTTTAGGCTAATGGAACGAATGAAAAGACCTTTAGTTTCAACATCTGCAAACGTTTCTGGAATGTTTACTCCAAAATCTTTTAAAGAAATAACTCCAGAAATTTTAAAAGGTGTTGACTATGTAGTAAATTTGCATCACGAAAAAATTTGCAGCAATCCATCAACCATTATTAAACTCACATTAGATAGTCAGGTTAAGGTGATTCGTAAATAATTTTGTTTAAAGTTTAACTGTTTAATGTCATTCTTAACATTACACATTAATACTTAAAACCTTTAAGCCTAAAAAATGAATTACAAACAGAATTTAGATCATAAAATATTTAAAATAGTATCTCAAGCAGCTAAAGAGCTAAACTTAGAATGTTATGTAATTGGCGGTTTTGTTCGTGATCTTTTATTAAATCGTAATCACAAAAAAGATATTGATATTGTAGCTGTTGGAAGTGGAATTGGATTAGCTTTAAAAGTTTCTGAATTAATCCCAAATCAACCAAAAGTTCAAGTTTTTAAAAACTATGGAACTGCAATGCTACGATTTAATGATATGGATATTGAATTTGTTGGAGCTAGAAAAGAATCATATACTTATGATAGTCGAAATCCAATAGTTGAGAATGGAACTCTAAAAGATGATCAAGAAAGACGTGATTTTACCATAAATGCTTTAGCATTATCATTAAATGAAGAAACTTTTGGAACTTTAATTGATCCCTTTAATGGAGTTACTGATTTACATAACAAAATAATTCGTACTCCTCTAGATTCTGATATTACATATTCCGATGATCCTTTAAGAATGTTACGTGCAATACGCTTTGCTAGTCAATTACATTTCGAGATTGAAATAAAATCACTTCAAGCGATCTCTAGAAATAAGGAAAGAATTAATATTATTTCTGGTGAGCGAATTGTGGATGAATTAAATAAAATTCTTTTATCCGAAAAACCTTCAATAGGCTTTTTATTACTATATGAAACTGGACTTTTAAATATTCTTTTACCTGAATTAACTGCTTTAAATCAAGTAGAAGAAATTGAAGGTCATACCCATAAAAATAATTTTTATCATTCATTAGAAGTCGTTGATAATATTTGTCCAAATACAGATGACGTTTGGTTGAGATGGGCTGCTCTTTTACATGATATTGGTAAAGCGCCAACAAAAAAATTCAATAAAAAACAAGGCTGGACTTTCCACGGACATGAATTTTTAGGAGGAAAAATGGTTAAGAAAATATTTGAACGTTTACACATGCCATTAAATCAAAAGATGAAGTTTGTTCAAAAAATGGTAACTATGAGTTCACGTCCAATTGTTTTAGCCCAAGATATCGTTACTGATTCAGCTGTTCGTCGTTTAGTATTTGATGCTGGTGAAGAAGTAGAAAATTTGATGACTTTGTGTGAAGCAGATATCACCACTAAAAATCCCAAAAAGTTCAATAAATATCATCATAATTTTAAAATAGTTCGTCAAAAAATTGTAGAAGTTGAAGAGCGTGATCATGTACGTAATTTTCAGCCACCTATTTCAGGAGAAGAGATTATGGAGTTATTTGGATTAAAGCCTTGTAGAGAGATTGGAACACTTAAGGAAGCTGTAAAAGAAGCTATCTTAGAAGGTGAAATTCCAAATGAATATGAAGCTGCTTTAGCTTTTATTTTAAAGAGAGCTGAAAAAATGGGATTACAAAAAGTTTAACTTAATATTATTTCCAAGATTACTCTTTAGTCGTTATTTTTGTAAAATTGAAAAAAAATCATCAGATGAAAAACAATAGATCTGTTATTATTTGGCTTTTAAGTGGTTGTTTATTGCTTTTTATCATGGTTATGGTTGGAGGAATAACACGTTTAACCAATTCAGGTTTATCTATGACTGATTGGCATTTGATAACAGATACTTTTCCTCCATTAAGTGAAGAAAAATGGGAGAATGCATTTGAAGAGTATAAAAAATTTCCAGAATATCAAAAGATAAATATTCACAAAGATTTTACACTTTCAGATTATAAATTCATTTATTTTTGGGAATGGTTCCATCGTTTTATTGGTAGAATTATTGGGCTTGTATTTATTATACCTTTTATCTATTTCTTAATTAAGAAAAAACTAGATAAACAAACTATACGAAAATGTATTGTTCTCTTATTCATGGGTGGATTTCAAGGCTTCTTAGGTTGGTTTATGGTTAAAAGTGGTTTAATTAATAATCCAGATGTAAGCCATTTTCGCTTGGCTTTACATTTAACATTTGCTTTCATCACGTTTGCCTATACATTATGGGTCGCTTTAGATTTAATATATCCTGAAAAAAATTCAATTATTAAACCTTTACGTAAAATCGCAAGATTTGCTTTATTATTTTTAATCATTCAAATTATATATGGTGGTTTTGTTGCTGGTTTAAATGCTGGTTTAATCCATAACCATTGGCCTCTAATGAGTGACGGACAATTTTTTCATGAAAGTATTACTTTAGAACAACCAACGCTTATAAAATCTTTCCTTGAAGGAAAAAGTGGCATTCAATTTATACATAGAACTTTTGCTTATGTAGTCGTCTTCATAATGTGTTTTTTATTTTTTAAGAGCAAAAAATACAATTTAAACAAGCTTCAATCAAAAGGAATAAATAGTATAATCATCATTGTTTTTATACAATTTGCTTTAGGAGTTTTAACTCTTCTTTACCATGTACCATTATGGTTAGGGCTAGCTCATCAATTAGTTGCATTTATATTATTATCGGCAATGACATTTACATTGCATCGTCTTTCAAAATAATTATTGTATAGAGTTATAAGATTTTTTGAAGTTTAAATTGAACATCTATAACCTTTTCATCTCTTTCAATTTGCATCTTTATCGTTTTTCCATCTTCTGATTGAAATAGATTTGTTATTTTTTGAATTGTATAATTATATGCTTTTTTACCATTTATTGATAAAATCATATCCCCTACTTTTAAACCTGCAATAGCTGCTGGTGAATTTTCCCTAACAGAATATATTTCAAAAATAGGCTTTAATTCAAACTTGTATTTAAAATCATGAGAGTTATCATAAGCAAATTCATTAGTACTTGTTATAATTTTAGCAAAGCTTAACTTTTCAGATACCCATATTGACCCTGCGTGTTGTACTTCTATTCCTGACATATTATAATTAAATGGCTCATCGAAATATTTATTCTTCATAAAATAAAATTTCTTGTTTTCATAATCAAGAAACCAATTAAAACGTTTAATAATTTCTCCGCCTAAAGAACCATTTCTTCCTTTCACAACATCTAATTGACTAAAAGACAGACTATCTGGATATGAAACTAATGCATCATTTAATTTAAAATTATTTAATTCAAGTGTTTCAACTCTAGACTTCTTTCCTCTTATATCTCCTCCTAATCCCCTTCCCAAAATATCTGTTATATACTTTTGATTACATCTTATACTGTCATTTTCAAATAACCACAATCCATCTCCTAAACCAGTATCCATTAATAACTTAATATCTAATATTTCTTCATCATTAATTTCTGAACTTATTTTAAAATATGGTTTATCACCTACAATTTCAATTGGTTTACTAGTATATTTCTTAGTTTTCTTTAAAATTACATCTTGTCGGTTTCTATATAAAATTACTTTTTGTCTTTGATAATTAATTTCGACTAAATAATCTTTAAAAAAACTCGCACCAATTATTCCGTTGATAGGAATCCCTAACTTATTAACTAAACTAATATCTTGATCAGTAATAAGTAGAACTTCAAAATTATCATCTAAATATTCTTTTACTTTAAGTTTATTATGATCTGAAATAATAGCTTCTAATACTTCTCCATTTCCTAATCCATTAATTTTAATTTTTCTTGAATCGTAAAATATAATACTATCGTTTTTAGGAAAGCTAAACAATAAATTTTTATCAGATCCCGTGTCTAAAAGCATATTTAACTTAGTATCATTTACTTCCACCTCCATAATAATCAAATTATGAGTCAACTCAAAAGGAATTACTATTTTATCCCTTTTAGATAACCATTTTGATTGACCAAACATAGTGATACATAAAAAAAAAAGTAAAAATAACGCTTTGTAATTTTTTCTTCATGAGAAAATTATTTTATTCTTAAATGTAAGAAAATTATCGAAATGTATATTATTCTTTAACATTTTAAAATAAAAAATACATCATATTTTGAGAAAAAAAATGCAATTTTGCATATCAAAATAAAACACAATGCCAAAAATATCTCAGAAAGGCTTACAAATGCCTGAATCTCCTATTAGGAAATTGGTTCCTTATGCAGAAATTGCAAAGAAAAAAGGACATAATGTATATCATTTAAATATTGGTCAACCAGACATTAAGACTCCTAAAGTTGCTCTTGATGCAGTAAAAAATGCTAATATAGAAGTTTTAGAATACAGTCATTCTGCTGGTTTTGAAAGTTATAGAAAGAAGCTTTCTGAATACTATAAAAATCAAAATTTACCAATTGACACTCAAGACATTATTATAACAACTGGTGGATCGGAAGCACTACTTTTCGCTCTTGGTAGTACAATGGATTCTAATGATGAAGTTATAATTCCTGAACCATTCTATGCAAATTATAATGGTTTTGCAGTCTCTTCTGGTGTAAAAGTTGTCCCTGTAATTTCTAATATTGAAACAGGATTTGCTCTTCCTCCTATTGAAGATTTTGAAAAACTTATAACACCAAATACAAAAGCTATTTTAATTTGTAATCCTGGAAATCCAACAGGATATCTATATTCCGAAGAAGAAATTAATCAATTAGCAGAGATAGTCAAAAAGCATGATCTATTTTTAATTGCTGATGAAGTGTATAGAGAGTTTACTTATGACGGTTACAAACATCATTCTATTATGAATGTTAATGGTCTTGAAAATCATGCTATAATGATTGATTCTGTTTCAAAACGTTTTAGTATGTGTGGTGCAAGAATTGGCTGTATTGTATCTAAAAATAAAGAGGTAATGGCTGCTGCAATGAAATTTGCACAAGCTAGATTAAGTCCCCCTACTTATGCACAAATTGCAAGTGAAGCAGCATTAGACACTCCACAAAGTTATTTTGATGAAGTTATAACTGAATATAAAGAGCGTAGAGATATTTTAATTTCTGAATTAGAAAAAATTGAAGGTGTACAAGTAGCTACGCCAAAAGGTGCTTTTTATTGTATTGCTAAATTACCTATCTCAAATGCTAATGATTTTGCTCAATGGCTTTTAGAAACTTATGATTTAAATGGAGAGACTGTTATGGTTGCTCCTGCTGCAGGTTTTTATTCTTCTCCTAATGTTGGTTTAGATGAAGTTAGAATTGCGTACGTTTTGAAAAAAGAAGATTTAATCCGTTCTGTACAAATCCTTAAAGAAGCATTATTAGCTTATAAAAATAAATAATATTATCTAACAACTAAAAAACAATTAGATGATAAAAAAATAGCCTCACAAATTGTGAGGCTATTTTTTTATCATCTAATATTAAAGAGAATTATCGTTTTAATGAAAAATGCGCTTTAAATATTTTACTTTGTTGATTTTCTTCATATTCTACAGTAAACCAATAATCTGTTGATGGTAATTGTGCACCATTTAAAGTACCGTCCCAACCTGCTCCTGAAGGGCTAATTTGCTTAATCAATTTACCATATCGATCAAAGATATAAAGTTTTGTATTAGGTTGATCTTGCAACCCTATGATATTCCAATTATCATTATATCCATCTCCATTTGGAGTGAAAAATTTAGGATAATCGATAACTAAAATAGTCTTTTCAAGATAAGTACATCCTTTTTCATCTACTACTGTTAAAGTATGTTCTCCCGCACTTACACCTGTAAAAACATTTGATTCTTGAAGATCTTGGTCATCTATTTGATATAAGAAACTTCCATTTCCATCAATAACATTTATAGTTACTGTTGCATTATCTGTAAAAGCATTAGTCACAGTATATGTAAAATCAGTTGCATTATTAATTTCAATAACATTTATAGTATTAGATACATTTGAACAACCTGTATTCAAGTTTTGAACTTCTACATAATAATTACCTGCTAATTCTGCTGCATATGTACTTTGATTTGCTCCAGTTATTAACCCTCCATTATAATACCAATTAAAATCATAATCTGATGTATTTGGTATACCTGAATCCAGTAAATGATTTTGGAATACTAACCCTGTAGACAATTCAACACAAATTGATCCATCTAATAATGCTGGTTGCGGTAATGGATTTACTACTTGAGTATATTCTCTTGGCACTCCTAAACAATCTCCTAATTTTGGAGTAAAAGTATAAACCGCTGTTCCTGCAATTAAACCTGTTGTAGTTAATACATGATCTATTAAATATGTATTAGATGTTGATACTCCACTAGTAATTCCACCTTCTACAGCTACTCCATTTAAAACAACACTCCACTCATATACTACATTAGTATTTCCTGATGATACAGTAACATTTGGTGTTTCTCCACTACAAATATCATTGATTGAACCTGAAAAAGTTAAATCATCTACAGGAATTGGATTAACTGTTACTGTAATATCAATAACCGTTCCTGAACAAATTCCTAATGTAGGTGTTACATGATACACTACTGTTGATGGTGTTAAATTCGCAGTAGTCAAAGTATCTGTTATCATTGTACCTGATCCATTACTTAATCCTGATACTGATCCACCAGAAATAACTTCTGAAGTCCAAGTAAAAGTTGCTGTTGGATATTCATCTGAATACAATTCTATCTGCGTAGTTTCTCCTGAACATATTGAGTCATCTACAATAGTATAGTCTACAGAAGGAATCGGATTGATTCTAACAGTAAACGTTTGTGTTTGACCAATACAATCTGCAACACCATAAGTTGTAACCACTAAATCTACTGGTTGAGTTTGACCTGCTAATAAGGTTATATTTTGATTTAAAACTATAGGTCCAACTCCATTTCCTGATATTACTTCATTTATTCCCTGAGAAGAAGCAGTCCAATATATTGTTGCTCCTACTACATCTGAAGTAATTGTTACATCCATAGCTTGACCTTCACAAATCTCAGGTGTATTATTAACAATAGTTACTGTAGGGGCAATAGTTACATTTAAAACACCACTATCTGATGCTTGTGGTGCACAACCTCCTGTAGTAGTTATACTATAATTATATGTTCCTGAAACTGTTGGTGTTCCATTAATTGTTACAAGATTCGTTGTAGAATCATAACTATAAACAACACCTGCTGGTAATCCACTAACTGAAACTCCTGTTGCTGTTCCTGAAACTTGATACACTATCGAAGTAATAGCAAAATTTTCACAAACAGTTTGATCTTCAGTTGATATATCTGAATTTAATGATAATGTTGTTGCTGGAAGAATTGTTACTGTCTCTGTAAGATTTAAAACTTGACTACATCCTGTAACAACATCAGTAATTGAAGTTAAAGTAATCGTTTGATCTATTGTAGCTCCTGTAACAACCACTGTTGCTGTTCCTGAACCATTTAATATAACTGGACTAGCTGGTAATCCTACAACTCCTGTATAACTAACCTGAGCTCCTGGAGTACCTGTTATCGTAAAAATAGCATCTGTATTAGAACATATAGAATCATTACCCTCCAATGAAATTAATTGAGGTGTAACATTAATCGTTACTGTAAAACTATTCTCATCTGTACAGTTTGGAGTAGTTCCTGTTTCTGCATAAA
>NZ_JYGZ01000001.1:0-117926 GCF_000967805.1 Flavobacterium sp. 316 | reverse complement strand
TTGTGTAATAAACAGATGGATCTGCAATACTTTCCATTCTAACATAAATCACCTGATTTGTGCCATTAAATGCTGAAAATGGAGATGCTAAATCTGTATTATTATCAGCTCCCGACTGTGTTGTATGATAAGTAATCGTATAATCTGAAGCGGGGTTTATTCCTAAAACTGTAGCGTCTTGGCTTGTTAAATCAAAAATTTCAAAACCATCGTTACTAACATCGTCACACGCAAACATATCATCAGGTTGATTTGCTCCACAAGGAACGGTAACCAAATTAAACTCTGTAAATGCTGGACATGATAACAAGTAGTTTTCAACTCGAACGTAAATAGTTGTAGGTGGTGAAGAATCTACAAACATATGATAAAGCCTAGGAAGTCCTGCAATAGCATCTGCTTCACTAGCATAAAAATAAACATCATAAGTTGATGGATCTAAAGATCCCAAAATCTCAGGAATATGAGTCTCTAAATCAAAATTTTCATCACAACTCTCTAAATCTGGTACATCTTCAACTATCGTAGGTGCATCTAAAATTTCTATACATTTTACATTTGTTGAAATACATCCAAAATTATTTACTACTGTATATGTATAGCAATATGTTCCTGGAGTATCTGATTCTACAGTTATTGTATTTCCATTGATATTTGTTATAGTTGGATCGGGAGTCCATGAAACAGAAGATGAAAATGGAGTAAACGATAAGTCTGGAGGTGAAAGTGTAGGGTCAAATGTTATTCCCCAATCAAAAATATAACCATCGTCAGACATCTGATCATCTGTAACAGTAATGGTCCAAACGCCATTCAAAGGAGAGCCTAATAAATTAGTAAAAGACTGAAAAGGTAAATAATTACCGCCAGTTATTGAATTCCCAGCTTCATTAAGGCCTGGCGTCAAAACCCCATCAATTAACAGTGAAGAAGCCGACATAGTAAAACAATAATTTGTTCCTGTACCTGCTCCATTACCTTGTGTAGCACCATCCCAAGGATTTCCTAAATAAGTTCCAAGATTTGCTCCATTTGCTCCTCCAGATGAATCTGTTGGTAATAAAATTACTGTTTGACCATTTGGGCTTTTTATTTTAATTTCTAAATCACCAATATATGAATGCTCCATATTCAAACAAATTCCAGTAATTTGATTAATATCTGTCAAAGTTGCTGAAGAATCATAACAATCAACGACAATAGACGTTTCGTATGATGCACCACTTCCATCTGGTAAAAAAGTTACTCCACTCACTGGTGGAACACAATCATAAATAAATGTATTATAACTTACATTTGCTGTTATATCTAAAGGAACATTTTTACATGTTTCATCAAATACAGAATAGAACGAAATTTGTGGATCATCAGAAACCTGTACAACTTGATTTATAAAATTTGAATTCCTACAATCTAATGGATCATTAACTATTAAATTGACACGATATATTCCAGGAGCACCAAATACTTTATTTACATTTTGTCCTGTAGCAGTTGTTCCATCATCAAAGTTCCATGTATATACAGCTCCTACTCCTGAAGTAGAAAAAGTTGCAGAACCATTAAATGCTATTGATTCACCCACACAAACTTTAATAATATTATCTGTATCAGCTGTAGGTGCTGTACTATCTAAATTAGCAATAATATCTTGACATGGAGTCACACAAGAAATACTTGCACTCCATCCAGATGCTGTAGTTACTGCATCCGATGTAAAAACAAAAGTTATACATCCCGAAGTATTAGCTCCTGTAGGTTGAATAACCGGAGGAATATTTGTTCCTGAATATGTAGCTAAAAGCGGAGAAGCCGTCGAATCTCCATCATAAACAAAAAGTTCATCTACATTTTGCTCCAAATTAAAACTTGTAAAAACAAACCTAATACTACTACCAGCAGTTGATGGACAGAATGTCTTTGTAAAAGTTGAATTATTAGAGTAATCCCCTGTATTTCCTCCTGAATCAAAAAATGTTCCAGTACAAGTAGTAACTGGAGCATTTGACATATTATAATTTTGGGAATAACAAAAAAGAGAACTGAAAAACAATAATATATATGTAATTTTAATTTTCATAAGAATCAATTTTGCGAGTTAATAACTATCTTCCAGTCTGTGCCATCAATCCTATACACAACAGTTCCAGAAGTAAAAAAATCCAAATTATACTTAAAAATATTAAAAGTATTAATATCAAAACTCGAATCTCTTTTTAATGATTTATTAAATTTATTAAAGAGAGGAACCGAAGACAACCATACAATTTTTTCATCCTTTTCTTTTGGAGTTTGTACAAACTGTATTCTTTCAATTAGTTTATTAACACTCTTTTTTCTATGAATATTATTTAAATATTCACTTTCGTAATGATTAGCGTATACTTCTTTAAGCATCTCTTGATTAAAATAATCTTTATAATAAATCTTCTCTTGCGCCATAGCAGAAAGACTTAAAATAAAAATAAAAACTAAGTATTTTTTCATTATTTGTAATTATATTGTTAATTTATAATAGCTAGTGACAAATTTAACAAAATATTAATTCTACGCTAATATTTTTCTAATAATTATTATTATTCCTTTTATTTTAACATAATTAATTATCTTTGCACTTCAAAAAAATTACATATAATTCATATCAATTATAAATGATTAACACAGATAATTTTCAAGACGAAATAGGAGAAAACCACATTGCAACAAATGCAGAAACTCCTCTAAGAGAAGATGCTTTCAACCTAACTGATGATGAAAAAATCGAAAGCATAAAAAAAGATGTAGAAAACATCTTGACAACACTTGGTATGGATCTTACAGATGATAGTTTAAAAGGAACACCAAATAGAGTTGCAAAAATGTTTGTAAAAGAAATTTTTGGTGGATTAAACCCAAATAAAAAACCAAGTTCTTCAACATTTGACAATAAATATAAATACAACGAAATGCTTGTTGAAAAAAACATTGTTGTTTATTCAACTTGTGAACATCATTTATTACCAATAGTAGGTAGAGCTCACGTTGCTTATATTTCAAACGGCACTGTTGTAGGACTTTCTAAAATGAATAGAATTGTTGACTATTTTGCAAAAAGACCTCAAGTACAAGAACGCCTAACTATCCAAATTGTTCAAGAATTACAAAGAGTATTAGGTACAGAAGATGTAGCGTGTGTTATTGATGCAAAACATCTATGTGTAAATTCTAGAGGAATTAAAGATATTGAAAGTAGTACTGTAACTGCTGAATTTGGCGGAAAATTTAAAGAAGACAAAACAAGAAGAGAATTTTTAGATTATATTAAATTAGATACACAATTTTAAAATTTTCTTATAAAGCGATTAACTTCCCTTTTTTATAAATTATACTTAAAGTAAAAACGTGTAAAATTTCAGAACAAACAATAAACAATATGCAATTATATAAAAACCAAAGCCTAAAAATTTACAACACCTCTACTGGTGAAAAAGAAACTTTCAAACCTATCCATGAAGGACATATAGGAATGTACGTTTGTGGGCCTACAGTTTATAGTAATGTACATCTTGGTAATGTGAGAACTTTTATGAGTTTTGATGTTATCTACAGATACCTTAAGCATATTGGTTATCAAGTTCGATATGTAAGAAACATAACAGACGCAGGACACTTAACTGATGATGGCAATGTTGATAATGATCGTTTTGTAAAACAATCGCGACTTGAAAAGTTAGAACCTATGGAAGTGGTTCAGAAATATACTGTAGATTTCCATAATGTTTTAAATCTTTTCAATTTTCTTCCTCCAAATATAGAACCTACTGCAACAGGACATATCATAGAACAGATTGAATTAATTGAAAAATTAGTTAATACTGGTTTTGCTTATGAAAGTAAAGGTTCTGTTTATTTTGACGTTTTAGAATACAATAAAAGAGGTTTAAATTATGGAGAATTAAGCAATCGTAATATAGAAGAGCTATTTTCAAATACACGTGATTTAGACGGACAAAGTGAAAAGAAAAATCCACAAGATTTTGCGTTGTGGAAAAATGCTTCTCCTGCACATATCATGAGATGGAACTCTCCTTGGGGAGAAGGATTCCCTGGTTGGCATTTAGAATGTACAGCAATGAGTACAAAATATCTAGGTGAAAAATTTGACATACACGGAGGTGGAATGGATTTAAAATTTCCGCATCATGAATGTGAAGTAGCACAAGGAAAAGCATGCAACGGAGAATCTCCTGTTAATTATTGGATGCATACAAATATGCTTACTATGAATGGTTTGCGAATGAGCAAGTCTACAGGTAATTATATTTTGCCAATGGAATTAATAGAAGGTAAGAATAATTTTTTTGAGAAAGCATTCAGCCCTAGTGTTGTTCGTTTTTCATTTTTACAAGCACATTATAGAAGTGTATTAGATATTTCTAATGCCGCAATGGTAGCAAGCGAAAAAGGATTTAATCGTTTTGTTGAAGGACTAAAAATAGCTAAATCATTAGAATCAAGTGATACTTCTTCATTAGACATTACAAAATGGAGAGAAAGCTGCTATGATGCAATGAACGATGATTTTAACACTCCTATACTATTAGCACAGTTATTTGAAGGTATCCGTTTTATTAATTTAGTTCACGATAAGAAAGAATCATTAACACAATCTGATATTGATTTACTGACCAATACTATTTATGCCTTTTTAACTGATGTTTTAGGGATTAGAATAGAAGAAAATTACGATTCTAATACTTCTAACCTTAATTCAAAACTTGATGGTGTTGTGAATATGCTAATTGAAATGAGAAATGAAGCTAGAGCAAATAAAAATTGGGCTTTGTCAGATGAAATTCGAGATAAATTATTAGCATTAGGAATACAGTTAAAAGATGGTAAAGAAGGAACTGGATTCAGTGTTAATTAATACAATTTATAAGTAAAAAACACAAAACTGAAAAAAATATTCAAAACATTAGCTTTTCCTTTTATCCTCTTGGTTCGGTTTTACCAAGTGGCTATTTCTCCATATACACCTGCAACTTGTAGATTTGAACCAACTTGTTCACATTATACAATTGAAGCTTTACAAAAACATGGAATTTTCAAAGGTGGTTGGTTATCTATTAAAAGGATTTTAAGTTGCCATCCTTGGGGAAAAAGCGGTTATGATCCTGTTCCTTAAAGCAGGGCATTGAGTTAAACCTTATAAGTAATAATTCAAAAACATTAACCTTGAACCATTTTTTACTTTAATCTAAAAGTTTATTTTTTTTTAACATCTATACCAATAATAATAATTATTTTTAACCCTTAATACTAAAATCAATAACATGCAATACTCATTAAATATGGTTTGGAACCCATCAGAAGGAATAGATTTAGGATTTTTTATGGTTCGCTATTATAGTTTAATGTTTGTTGTTGCCTTTGGATTAGGATGGTATATCATGAAAAACATATACAAAAGAGAAGGTTTATCAATGGAAAAACTAGACAATCTTTTTGTATATACTGTAATTGCAACACTTGTAGGTGCGCGTTTAGGTCATGTTTTCTTTTACGATTGGGATTATTTTAAAGATCATAAATTAGAAATTCTTCTTCCTATAAAAGAAACTGCAAGCGGATGGGAATTTACTGGTTTTGCGGGTCTAGCTAGTCATGGTGCTGCAATTGCTATTATTTTAGTCATGTATTTCTATAGTAAAAAAGTAGTACAAAAACCAATTCTTTGGGTTTTAGATAGAGTTGTTATTCCAGTTGCAAGTGGTGCCATATTTGTTCGTTTAGGTAATTTTATGAATTCCGAAATTGTTGGAACTCAAACTTCTTCATCATTTGGAATTAAATTTATTAAAGATTGGTATTCTCCTAGAGAGGCTTTCGAAAAAACAGGTATTGGAAATGCTAAAGATGCTTACAAAGCTATTGAAACAAATCCTCAGTTTTCGCAAGTATTAGCCGATGTTGTTCCTAAACATCCTGCACAATTATACGAAGCTTTTGGTTATGTTTTTGTATTTGCTATCTTATTTTATATGTATTGGAAAACAGATGCTAGAAACAAGCAAGGACTATTATTTGGAACTTTCTTAGTGCTTCTTTGGACTGTACGATTCTTAGTTGAATATGTAAAAGAAAGTCAGGGTGGATTTGAAAATGCTCTTGGTGTTTTCTCAACTGGGCAATGGTTAAGTATTCCTTTTGTAATAATAGGTTTATATTTTGTTTTTAAATCTTTAGTAAAAAAATAAAAAAGAGAGGCTACAAAAATTGTAGCCTCTCTTTTTAAATATGTCGTTTCCTAAAATGTTTTAAGATTGCATTCTATTCAAAACATCTAAAACGTAATCATGCATAACACTTCTATAATCCATATGTGTTACCATTCTAAGTTTTCCTTGTCCCATTGAAGAAATCAAAATGCTTTTTTGTTTTAATTTTTCAATAAACTGCTTTTCATCAACTGTAGCATGTAATGTAAAAATAACAATATTAGTTTCTACTGGTTCTACTGATGCAATCCATGATTTAGAAGCTAAAACTTTACCTAATTCTTTTGCTCTTTGATGATCTTGAGCTAATCTTTCTATATTATTTTGCAAAGCATATAGTCCTGCTGCTGCTAAATATCCTGATTGTCTCATGTTTCCTCCAAATAATTTACGAATACGAATTGCTTTTTTAATATCGATTGCATTCCCCACTAAAACAGATCCTACTGGAGCTCCTAGTCCTTTTGATAAACATACCGAAATAGTATCAAATAGACTACCAAAATCTTTTGGTTGTTGTTGCTTTGCGACTAATGCATTCCATAAACGGGCTCCATCTAAATGATACTTTAGATTATGTTCAATACAAACTTGTTTAATTTTTTGCAATTCTTGAAATTCATAACAAGCTCCTCCCCCTTTATTGGTTGTATTTTCTAAGCTTACTAAACGAGTAGTTGGTGCATGATAAAATTCTGGATCATTAATTACGTTTTTAACTTGTTCTGCTGTTATTTTTCCTCTATCGCCATCTACTAAATGACAAGAAACACCACTATTTGCAGCTACTCCTCCTCCTTCATATAAAAAAATATGTGACCATTTATCACAAATTACCTCATCACCTGGTTGTGTATGTAATTTTATAGCTGTTTGATTTGCCATTGTGCCACTTGGAAAAAATAAAGCGGCTTCTTTGCCAAACATTTCAGCAGTGTAACGTTCTAATTCATTGACTGTTGGATCTTGTTTAAACACATCGTCTCCTACTTCTGCTTTAAACATTACATCAAGCATAGCGGGCGTTGGTTTTGTTACAGTATCACTAATTAAATTTATTTCCATAAAATCAAAAGGAATGTTCTATTTTTGTGTTGTAAAACTACAATATTTATGCTTAATACAGAACAAGTAAAAGATATTATTGATCGCCTTGGTGCGTTAAGGAGGTATCTTTGACATCGATAGAAAAACTATCGAAATAACAAACGAAGAAGAAAAAACGTTTGCTCCTGGTTTTTGGGACAATGCTAGAGAAGCTCAAATTATTGTTCGCGATATCCGTTCTAAAAAGAAATGGGTAGAAGATTACAATAAGGGACTTGAAATGGCAGAAGAGCTTCAAATTATGTTAGATTTCCTAAAAGATGGAGATGTTTCAGAAGAAGAAGTAGATGAATTGTATACTAAAACCATTGCTCATATTGAAGATATAGAGTTTAGAAACATGCTTTCTGACGAAGGTGACAGTATGAGTGCAGTATTACAGATTACTGCTGGTGCTGGTGGAACAGAAAGTTGTGACTGGGCTTCCATGTTAATGCGAATGTATTTAATGTGGGGTGAAAAACAAGGCTACAAAATTAAAGAATTGAATTTTCAAGAAGGAGATGTTGCCGGAATTAAAACCGTAACGCTTGAATTTGAAGGTGATTTTGCTTTTGGTTATTTAAAAGGTGAAAATGGTGTACATCGATTAGTACGTATTTCTCCTTTTGATAGCAATGCTAAGCGTCATACTTCTTTTGCTTCGGTTTATGTATATCCTTTAGTGGATGATACGATTGAAATTGAGATTAATCCTGCTGATATTGAGATTACTACTGCTCGTTCTAGCGGTGCTGGTGGTCAAAATGTAAATAAAGTGGAGACCAAAGTACAATTGGTTCATAAACCTACAGGTATTCAAATTCAATGTTCGGAAACCCGTTCACAACATGATAATAGAAATCGTGCGATGCAAATGCTGAAATCGCAGTTGTATGAAATTGAATTAAAAAAGCAATTAGCGCAAAGAGCCGATATTGAAGCGAGTAAAATGAAAATTGAATGGGGTTCTCAAATTCGTAATTATGTGATGCAGCCTTATAAACTAGTCAAAGATGTTCGCACAGGTGCAGAAACTAGCGATGTGGATGCAGTTATGAATGGAGATATCGATAAATTCTTAAAAGCCTATCTAATGATGATGGGACAGAAAGAGGAAGAATAAGATTTATTCTCAATTCAAATTAATTATCATAAAAAAATCCAAATTCTATCCTTTTTAGAATTTGGATTTTTTTATATAATTCAAATAACATATTGATTTTAAATAAAATAATCTCTATTTTTAGATAATTCAAAATGTACTTATAAATTACAACATAAACAAACAGACATGAAAAGTGAATGTCTATAAAAATTCACTATAACATTAATTTTAATATTTTAAATCATGAAAAATCAAATTTTAAAGTTTGGAAAAGTTTTAACAAAATCGGAACAAAAGGCTATTAAAGGAGCTTCTTCTTATGGAGAATGTGAATCTAAATATTCTTTTGATTGTGGAGTTCCTAATCATGTTTGTTGCAATTACATGTGTGTATTACCTTCACATCCTGCTTGTCAATTTTAAACAAGGTTAAATAAAAAATCCAAATTCCTTTTAAATAATGGAATTTGGATTTTTTTTTTGAATTAACAATTATGGTAATAAAAACTTAATTACAACCTTCAATTCCGCAACTATCTCCTTCTGTTGTATTAACTAAAGTTACTTTAGAAGTAAAATTTCCTTCTTTCCAAGTTGTTTCTAATGTTTGTAAGAATACTTCTTCTGGTTGCGCTCCTGAAATGGCATATTTATTATCAAATACAAAAAACGGAACACCTTGTACTCCTATTTGTTGTGCCATAGCTATATCGTTTTTAACCTCATCAGAATAAGCATCGGAATGTAAAACTTCTTCAACAGTTTCTTTTTCTAAGCCTACTTGTTGTCCTAATGTACTTAAGGTTTCTAAATCATCAACATTTTTACCATCTGTCAAATAAGCTTTTAGCAATTGTTCTTTTAGTTCGTTTCCTAATTTATGTGCTTTTGCTAAATGTAATAAGCGATGTGCATTATGTGAATTGGCTAAAATAGCTTTTTCAAAATGAAAATCCAATCCAGAATTTTTAGCATTTTGGGTCATATTATCGACCATTTCTTGTGCCCAAGCCTTGTTTTTACCATATTTCACTGCTAAATGATCTACAATGTTATCATCAGGCGAAGCTTTAAAGCTTGCATCTAATTGGAAACTTTTCCATTCTATTTCTACATTGTCTTTGTGTTTAAAATTGGCTAATGCTCCTTCTATTCTTCTTTTTCCTATATAACAAAACGGACACATTACGTCGGACCAAATTTGTACTTTTAATGTATTTTCCATTATCTTTTTTATTTGTATATACAAATTTACTTCTATCTGAATGGATAGAAAAGGATTTAAGAGTATATTAACGTATCAACTAAGATAGAGAAAGGAAAATTAAAGGGGATGCATGTAGTATATAAAAGGATAAAAAAAGGTTACAAAACTATAGGCAACTGTTCCAATAATGATAAAAAAATGCCTGTATTGAAAGAAATTAAACTTTGATTTTAAATAATATACGTTAATTATTTCAAGTAATATTCCTAGAGAATAAAGAACATTTGCCATGAAGCCCCAAAAGAAAATTCCAATACAATCTACTAAACCAAAACAGGATGGAAAAATAATCAATAGAGAAAAAATGCCTAAAGCGCCTAAAATTATATTAAAACGAAGTCTATGCTTTTCCCACCAATTAATTGTTTGATTTATTGAACTAAAGTCTATTTCTTTCATATTTCTAAATTTATCTACTAGATATAAATGAAGCTTCCTTAACAGTATTTTTTATTCTTCAACTATCTTGGTTACGAGGTATTCTGGTAATTTATTTACTGCTTCTATTAATTTCTTTTTATTGACTGTTTGTTTTTCTTCGTTTTCTAAATTGTGGTTATAGTTTAAAAACAAATAATACATTAAAATCCTATTGTAATCATCAAGTTGATTATCAACTATCATTTCTAACATTTTTGTTTCTATTTCATTTGCTTTTTCTGTTTCAGATAAAGCTCTGCCTATTCTACCTATACTTCCATAATAATGATTTTTACTTGGGTTTTCAACTCGTAAACTTATTCCTAATAGCAAGTCTAAAACATTAATATCTAAGACTTCTAGCTCTTTTATATAGGTTTTCCTTCTTCCCCATGCATAACTTCCATCACTTACTCTGTCAAATCTATCGTTCATGATGTCTAAATGGGATCGAAGGAATATTTCCCAATTTATGGTTTCAGCCGCTAATTTAGCAATATTTACAGCGTGTATTCTTGGACTATTATCTTGACTACAACCTCCAATTACAATTCTATTCCTTTTTAATTCGAGTGCTGTTTTTGGTGAATAATAAAGTGCTACATATTCTTCTAATTCATCATTAGAGCCTCCTTTTTTTAGCACTTCTTGCACTGCTTTTCCAAGAAGAACATCAAATTTTTCATCAATTACTCTTAAACTATCTACTCTCTTAAGACGTAAAGAATCCCATAATTTGTACTTCTCCGAAAAAATTTGATAACTTTCTTCATTGAATTCAGTATTGTATTCTGGTCTGTTTGTTGCTTTATTAATGTAATCAATAAAATTTTTAGATTTCAAAGGCTCTTTGTTTGAGAATCTAACACCTCCTTTTTCTGCTTTTTCATAAAAAACATGTGCAGTAGTATCGACCATACAATCTGAATATTGAATCATTCTGGCATAACGCTCTGGTATGGGTTGTTGTGTAAAATCTTCCGTAAAATAAAATGCATCAATAGATTCTTTAGAATATTCGCTTTTTTCATAATATCTAAAAACCCATTTCCCTTTTAATGATTCATCATATATTTCTAAATTTTCATAAAAATTAAATTCATAACCATGATTATCATTGAACTCTAAACTACTTAATTCTACAACTTCTTTTTTCTTATAGTTTTTATATTTAAACTTTATAATAACTAAGTCTTTATCTACTTCAGTTTGAATATATTTTTTTATAAAATCATCAAATGAAATATTTGCTTCTATATCTTTTTTTGCTTCTTTTACTAGCGTATCTTCTAATGATACATAATGAGCCTTTGCTTGTGGTTTTGATAAATAGATTTTATCGAATTCGCAAACTTTAAATTTTAAGTTTAACGAATCTACAATAAACTTTAATTGTTTTACAGTGTTATCTGAATAGATGAGTCCATTATTCGATTTGCCAAATTCTGTGTTTTGGGAAAAACTGTTTATCCCAAACAATAAAAGCAGGATTGTTGCTACAAGTGATTTCATCTTCTTCATTTTAGTAAGGTTTTTGAATAGATTTTTTAAGCATTTAAAATATATGTTTACCTATAAGGTGGTCCAGAAACCCAACCCACAATAGATTGTCGTGTGCCTTTTGTAATGGGTGTAACGCGATGCATGATGAAGGAAGGAAAAATGACTATGGTTCCTTTTTTTCGGGGTGCATTTTCTATTTTATTGTTTATCATAAACTGTAAATCGCCTCCTTCATAGCTGTCTTCATCGGATAACTGAATGGTCATGCTTAATTTTCGTGCGGAAATTTCTCCTGCACCAAAATCTAAATGCCAATCAAAAAAATCGCCTTCAGAATATCTTGTTAGTTGTAGTTCCTGATGGAAGCCTAACAAATCAAACCAGTATCTTTCGTTATTGCAGTTAATTGCTAAACTTGCTAATCGGTTATAAATCCAATCGTTTTCGGGTGTATTTTCTATAAACATAACAGAACTCTTTCGCAATTCGTCATTATAGGTATCGTCTCCAGAAAGTGTTGCTTTTATGGTTTTGTCTTCTTCCCAAAAATTGAGTATTTTATTTATTTCATGTGGAAGGAATAATCCCGTGTAATAAATGAATTCTGCAAAGTTATGTTTTAGAGGAAGACCAAATGAATAATTTATTGCCATGTTATTTTACTTTTAGTACCGTTATATTCTTGTGGCTCTTGCGTAAATTTAAAACAAAAGAAAACAAGTACAAAACTCCTCATGGAATTTTCAAAGACTCTAGTGAGGCAAACAAACGAAATGAAATTCTAAAACACAAATAAAACTTCACAATTGCAACGAAACGGTTGTTGGCAGATAATTTTATTTTTAGAAAAAGTTGTGACAATTTTTTTTTCCTTTTTTTGTTTTGTCACAAAACTGTGACAATTTTTTTTCTTCGAATACGAATTGTCACAAATTTGTGACAAAATAATTTTAAGTTAATTATTTTGTCACAGTTTTTGATTGTATATAATTTATATAGTGGCTTGTGAAGAAGCGTAAAATATTTAAAGTACTGATTTTATTTTCTCAAGAAGAAATGGTAATGTTACAGGGTATTACCAGAAGTCAATGAGCAATGTTTAAAATTGGTTAATTTAAAGAACAACAAGTAATGTATTCAACACGAAAAAAACTAAATCGTAATTTTTTTTATGCTGGATTTACTTTGTTTGTGGTTTAAAGGCGGGGATTTTGAGGAACAGATTATATTTTTCAAATCTAAACAAAATACAATTTAGTATTCTGTTTTTTGACGCTCTTTGTGAGCACAGAATGCAATTGTTGCGTTGAGAATCAGTTTGTGTTATACCTTTACTATCGGGGTATTGTTTATGTCCACGAGCAAGATGCTCGCGGTAGCGGGGATTTTACAAAACTGTTTCACATATTTTTTAAATGTATACCTCAAAGTCGGGAGACTTTGCAGAGCTGGGATTTAATTAGAACTCTTCAGAGAGCTGGTTTAGAGTATCAGGTAATTCATTAGAATAAGTTAAATATATACATCTTTTCATTTTCTTTATAAATAGAAATCTATATCTCTGGTATTTATTAATTTCAATAGGAAAATATTTTTTATTTATTGTTATTAAAATATTTTCAGTATTTTTTGCTTTAATCACTTTATAAAACTCATTTTTTCTTTTCAATTGAAATGTTTCATTATAAATTACATTTGTACCAGATAGACTACCTGTTTCTACACTAATGTTATTATTTACCAACGACTTATCTATAATAATAAAAAAATTAGGTGTTCCATCAATTTTCTTTTCAAAAGTCGAATTTACATCAGTCTCTATATATTCAACAATATAAGATGTCTTACATGATGTAATAAAAAACATAAATAAATAAAATTTTTCATCATATTATAAAATAATTTAAATTCCTAATTAATTATTAACACCTCTACCGAGCGAATAAATGTGATTTTTTTATAAAAAATAAGGGTGATTTTTAGCAGAACAAGTCTTCTTTCTTACTCATTATTGAATAAATCTAATAGCGGGTCTGGATCGATATCATAGTCGTTCCAAGTTATTTTTTCTTTCAATAATTTATTAATCATATCTTCAAAATATCCTTTATAATTTACTTCAATTTCTTTACTTACTTTTTCACCGTTAAAATTTGAATTGATAACCATTTTATTTTCACCTAAGAAAGTAATTTGCAAATGTGGTTCTTTATCTAGTCCGTGATTTCTATTTCTAGACAATAATAAAAACCATAGTGATTGACCAGCCCTTAAGTCTTTATCAAGACCTAAATTTCTCATTTCTTTAATCAATTTAAGCGCATCACAGTTGAATGGACGTTTATCATCATTATATCCTTGATAGAAGTTTTCAATTAAATTCCAACTCTCAATAAAATCGTTTTCAATTTGTTTCATCTATTTTAGAGGTCATAAAGTTAATATAAAAGGTAATAATAAGAAAATATTACAAAATTGGAGATTTTATTTAACTTTTTTACATAATTTTTGATAATATGTACCTCAAAGTCAAGAGATTTTGCGGAGCAGAGGTTTTCTTCTCCTTATAATTTTTAAATACTATTTACTTGATTATTTTCTAAACAATTAATATAACATTCTAAGTTGCTCGACACTTTGTCAAGAACTATTAACAAATAAGGACTAACAGTATCCATATTTAAATCATCATTCAAATGAAAGCCGTGATAGTTATGTAAATGTTCCTTTATGTTAACTATTTCCGTTTGTTCAAGCTGTAGGAATGGATTTGAATTTCTGTAGTCAGCCATTGGTGACAAATGAATAAATGCACAACCCAATTTGTAAACTGAATTTGTCCAGCCGTGAAGTCTGTCTGTTAAGTCAACCATATTTCGGTCTGTAACTACCGTCCTTGAGTTAGGAAGTGTCCATTTCGTATTTTGCAATGTTTGCGATATAAAATGTTGCCTTCTAGGCAAGTCTTTGCTCAATAGAAAAACTGCTCGAACTAAAGAGTCTAATTCTTGTCTTAAAACTGATATTAGTTGTCCATATAGTCTCTCCTGAAAAGTAGTCGTCTAGCCAAGACATTCTCGGCAGAGCGTTCTCTTAATATTTGGCAAAATTGTTCCGTTTCTGTTATTTTAAATCTGTTTTGTAAAATTACTAACTAGTTTAAATATATAACAAAATCACACAAAGCCATCTATTTTTAGATAAATTAGGTATGATAAAGCGTGTTTGATTTACTCCTTACAAACCTAAACTATTCTATTTTGTCTTGCAATACGTATAAATACGTATTTTTTATGTTTTTTTGTACGTATTTATACGTAGTCAAGGTAAAATAGTTCGTTGAAATACTTTTTTATAGTGTATTAGGTTGGTTTTGTTTTGATAAAAATAGGGTGCTTTTTAAAATCTATTTTACAGTTTTTCGTAAAGGAATGTTTTTTTGTGGTTCTTGAGTTTTCGATACAATTCTCATGAAATTACTGTTCGCATTTTATAAACAACAGTACCATATTAATAATATGCACCTCAAAATTTCTCAACTTTTAGGTGTTAGATTTTAAAGTAAATAAAAAAATATCTTTGCGGGATAGAAATACAAAAACCTAAATTTTGGACTTCAGCTCCAATTTTGGCAATACTTTCTTAATAGTTCAGGCTTTTTATATCATTATTCTTAGTCGCTTCACTTACCCTATAACCTAAAATTCCTGCTTTTATGTCTATAGAAATATTCGAAAGCTAAAATCAATATTGCTAGTCCAATATTTATTATGGAAAACTTGGGATATAGATTTAGTGTTGGTTGATTGTATAGAAAATAATTGGCTAAAACCAAAATTGTCAAAACCCAGAATATGAATATCATTTGTTTGTAATCAAGCAAACGGTATTTTTCGTTTTTCTTAATGTTTTCATTTACTCTTTTATAGGTCATAGGATGTAAGTTGGAAAAATTATTCCAACCAGTACAGCTAAAAAAACGGTGAAATTCATATTATTTTTTTGAATTTTATCTTACTCATTAATATTTTTGAAAATGCAGATTTAGAACTGGGTTTTATTTTTCTGATTAATCTTTCCATACAGGAATTTTAATATAACTATCATTGTGCCACTGTATTTCTAGTGGTTTTCCTGCGTCATTAATTGTTTCTTCTGATACAGGTTTACCTGAGCCATAATTGATTATTTCAAAAGGATGTTTATTGATGTTGAGTAAAATTACAAGTTGGCTTCCTTTATTTATTTTCTTACTCACGAAACGGGTATTATCAAATGGTATTTTTTCTTTCTTGTTTGGTCTTAATAACTGCCTTTTAGTATTATCTTTTGCAAAACTTGCTCTACCGACGTATCTTGTAAGGAAAAAGTATTTCCCATCTGGCATTAGTTCATATAATGCCATTGAAACGTCCATATCTCTTTTATTTATAGTAGCCCAAAGATTACCTGAAAATGAGCCATTAATCGTGACGTCATTTTGAAAAGTTTCTGTTGTGAAAACCAACCCATTGCTTACATCGAGGGTATCAAAAATAATGCTTGGCGTATAATAATTATTTTGATTTTCTCTGTCTTTGAAATCTATTGTTTGTTTTTGAAATCCTTTTTTCTTTGGCTTAGATGAAATTAGATTAGTTTTATCAAGGTAAAAAGTCAAAGTATCATTGTTAATTTTTTCAAGTTTTGAGCTATGTTTCCATTCGTTTGTTCCCATAACTTGATAATTCACTTTATCTTTCAACAGTTCAGGTTTTGGTTTGCCTTTTAGTACATAGTCAAGCCAATCGTAGGCTAAGTTCATCATATTAACATTAGCCACACTGTCAATTTCATAACCCATTAAGTTTTTTGCTGGTCTACGTTGTCCTCCCCAATGATCATAAGGTCCTATTACAAAGTAATGATTAGCATTTTTATTATGTTTAGTATGTAGTTTGAAATACTGAATGGCACCGATTTGTGAACCGTCATAGTACCCTGTTGTTGATAATACAGGGATATTTATTTTAGCATATTCTGAAGGAGTTGGCACCATTGATTGCCAATAATTGTCATAAGCGGGATGCTTAAGCCATTTTTGAAATATAGGATTAGGTTGTCCGCCCAAAGTATCTAAACTTTTAAAAGAAGCTCCAGAATTGAACCAATCAAAAACCAGATCTCTACTGTATGGTTTATTCTTGTAAATGTTGTCGTTTGCCCAACCTAAAATTCCTCCAAAAGGGACATTGTTTTCCATTGGTGCATCATATCCAGGCATTACTGCAACTTGTGGAACAATTGTTTTCAGTGCAGGGTGTAGTTTTTTAGCAGTAGCCCATTGTGAAAAACCGGTATAGCTTCCGCCAAACATTCCTACACTGCCATTGCACCACGATTGTTTGCTTATCCAGTCGATAATGTCGTAAATGTCAGTTCCTTCATGTTCATATGGAGCATAATCTTTCAGATTCGTCCGAATGCCTCTAGCATAAGCTACAATGCCTACATAGTCTTTGTCGGCCGAACGTTTTCCGAAAATATTATCTCCTGCTCCTTGATGATAAGTTGTATAAAACAAAATTGCGGGTAGTGGTTTTTTATTTGTCTTTTTACGAACGACTACTGCAGAAATATCTATACCGCTTTTTGTTGGAATTAAAACACTGTCTTGAATTACGTATATAGAGTCGTTTGATTTAAGTTGTTGTGCAAAAGTTGTTGTATAAAACAACAAACTAAACATTGTGATTATAATTCTCATAACTAAAATAATTTGTTATCTGTTGTTGTATTTGTTGGTCTTATTTGTAACTAGTTACAGTTTTATTCATTTTTGTTTGTGTAAAAGACATAAGTTGCTTTTGCAATATCTGCTATAATTTTATCATTACTATCAAAACATTCAGTATGTTGTGATTTAAGCGATTGTTCTAGCATAGGCTATAACATTGCTGTTTGTATTCTTTCAATTTGGTTGAGATGCCTGATTATGTGATTGACAAAAAATTGAAAAGTGTCTCCCAATTTTAGTTTGATTAGACTTGAGATGGAAGTTTGAATTTTCACCTTGTTCAGACTTACATTTCTTGATTGATTAAGTAAATCCAACAACTTGATTTGCTGTTTAATAAATTGGTCGATAACCGTTTTGTCTAGGTTAGCGTTTAATGGATTTTTATCTTTAAAGGTTTTCATTTTGTTTAGTTTTTCTTTAGGCAACATACTTTTTGCAAAGTAATTTCCTAAAATTCCACTTTTAAATTCAAATTCTGTTTTAGTGGTTGAATTTTTTATTTTGTTTTCTATTTGTGGTAAATAAAAATCGCCATATAAGTTCAAATGCTCTAAACATTCTAAAATACTCCAGGAATTTTCATTTTCTTTCCACGTTAAAATTTGTAAATCATAGTTTTTTAATTTTTCGGTTTGATTTATAATTTGTCTTGTCTGCTCTAAAAGCGATTCTATTAAATTTTTGGATTGCATAATTTTTGATTTTTAAGCAAAGTTCTAAAAAGTATTTTCCATAAATCTTGATTGAAATCAAGATTTTTTTAGCCTGGACAAGGTTTCAGCACTCATTCTTAAATAATTAGCAATATGTTTGTTTGGAATTTCTTGAAAAAGTTGTGGGCTTCGCTTTAAAACTCTTTTATATCGTTCTTTTGGTGAGTTTGTTAAAATATCTATTTCTCGTTCCATTTGTTGAAGAACTAAATCTTCCAAAATTCGCATCCATAAATTTCTATTATTTTCTGTTTCTAAGAATTTTTGAATTTGCTGTTTGGTTACTACTTTTATAATGGTCTTTTTAATAGCTTGAATAAATAAATTGGAAGGTTTACCTGTGAGAAAAGAGTCTAAAGCAACGATTAAATTTTCTTTATATCCAAATCGAATAGTTTGTTCTTCATAATCGTCTAACACAAAAATTCTTAAGCTTCCGCTTTCTACATAATATATATTTGTATCAATACTACCTTTTACTTTCAGAAATTTGTTTCTGTCAAGGGTTATTGTCTTGTCTGAAAGCTCAACGATTTCTTTCATTTCTATCTGGATATGAGTTTTAGCATGCTTGTAATCAATATAGTCATTTGTAAAAAAACGTTCTTTTTAACTTGACGGTCAATACATTGACACTTGTCACAGTTGCGTAAATTTATAATAAAAGATTACAAGTACAAAACTCCTCATGGAATTTTCGGAGACTCGAGCACTACGTGCGAACTGGCCTAGCAATTGTAACAAACGGCTATTACTCAATGTTTTTTAATCCGATCTTGTTTTCAATCCAATCGTGGAAGTATATAATGATTCCAATTATGAAATGAAAACCAATTAATATTTGTCCTAATAATTCGGTTGACCCTTTCGAATACAAACCAAACAGACTAGAAACAATGTGATAAGTTGTTAATAAAAATAATGCAACGTTAGATTTCCGTGTTAAAATCATTGTAATCAGAATCAATTGAATAGTTAGACGAACAATTTGAGACGGAATTCTTTCACTACCAACTTTATTATAAACCAAAACCATTAAAATCAGTTCGACTATTAAAGTCAGAATTATTGCTGAAATCAAAACCATTCTTTCTTTCATTGAGTTTTATTTTTTATTCTCAAAGTTTTCATAATCTTTAAATCCAATTGATTTTAAATCTAAATCACGAAGCATTAGCGCTTCTACTAAAGAAGAGGGAGTTTATTTTAAGTCGTTTTTGTTAAAACTTTTTCATACGCTCTTCTTGGGCTTCCTCTAAAATGCACTTCTCCACAATATACATAGCCTGATTTTTCAAAAATGGCAATCATGGCATTATTATCAAAGTTGGTATCGGCTTTTATACTGTAGATATTGTTTTCTACTGCAAATGTTTCTATGTGATTCATCATTATTTTGGCTAAGCCTTTGCCCAAATGATTTTTAGAAATGGCTACTCGGTGAAACACTATAAAATCAGTATTTGTTAACCACTTCCCTATTATTTTTTCATATTCGGGTTCGTCATTTAGTAATATTGCGGTGTAGCCAACGATTGTTTCATTATCTGTCAATATAAAACCAACTCCTTTTTCTATATCTTTTTGAATAACTTCTGGGTTTGGGTAACCATCTTGCCATTGGTTACTGCCCTCTTGTTTTCTTTTTTGTATGGCTTGCTGTAAAATTTCCCATATTTGAGGAATTTCGACAAGTGTTGCTCTTCTAAATTGATATTGATTCATCTTAACTAATTCTATTTTAAATCCAATTTTTCTTATGTTTCAAGGAAAGAATAAGGTTTCTGGCTTGTTATTTTTGTAAATAAATCATAAAAATACATTCTTTTTATAAATTTTTAACTTAATTGAGAAACAAATAAAAAACAATTATTTAACTAAATTTAAATAGTTTTTACACTTCTTGACTCTTTATTTTAAAACATTATTACTCATTGCTTTCTCTTTTTTATTATTCTTCGTTTTTTATTTTTATATATTATTCTATTTATTTTAAAATCAGCTCTTTCAATGCTTCTTTTTTATTAAAAAGGATTAATTTTGCCCTCCGAAATTCTGATATTAACTAAAATTTAACCCATGAAAAAAAATTATCTTTTATTCTTTACGCTATTTCTTATTGGTTGTAATCTTTATTCGCAAGAAATAATTTTAAAGAGAGGAAAAGTATTAGCCGATAGCAAAAGTGTTTTTAATTTTGATAAAAGAAAGTTAGGAAGTGAGATTTCTCTTTTTAAATTGGATACTACCATAGAAGTTATATTCATTGAAATAAATAATAATAATACTATTTCATTTTTAAATGATGATTATATAAGAATTGTATTTCCAAAAAATGAGGTTACGATTGAATCTACATTGCTTATTAATAAAAATTTTAAGGAAATTATTGAATTGCTTTTCATTAATAAAGTAATTGATTTAGATGGAAATATTGATCCAGAGCATTTAGCTTCGTTTTCAAGATCGCACAATAATAGAAAAGTATAAATACAAAATTAAGGTTACTTAATTCATTTGAAAAAGCACTCTATAATTAATATTATAAGGTGCTTTTTCTTTTTTTATATTTTGCGATACTCATTCTTCTGAATGTTTTTTTACTTATTTCTCAAATATTTTTTGATTTCTTTTTCAAAAGTAAAAACATAATTTATTCTTATGTTAAAGTTTGAAATTGTCTTTGATTTTGACATTGATTTTTGATTTTACTTTTTGTACTTTAGCGAACCAATTAAAGAAAACAACTATAAAACCATAAACTATTCATGGATTTACAATTCAACAAAAACGAAGATCACAATAAATTACTCCTTTCTGATTTAAAACAACGTTTCGCACAGGTAAAACTAGGTGGTGGACAAAAACGCATTGATAAACTTCATACTGAAGGAAAAATGACGGCACGTGAACGTATTGATTATTTATTAGATGAAAAGGCAAAGAGTATTGAGATTGGAGCTTTTGTAGGTGATGGTATGTATGAAGAGCATGGTGGTTGTCCATCTGGTGGTGTAGTAGTAAAAATAGGCTACATACAAGGCAAGCAATGCATTGTAGTGGCAAATGATGCTACAGTAAAAGCAGGTGCTTGGTTTCCTATTACGGGGAAAAAGAATTTAAGAGCACAAGAAATTGCTATTGAAAACAGATTGCCTATTATTTATTTAGTGGATTCTGCTGGTGTATATTTACCTATGCAAGATGAAATTTTTCCAGACAAAGAACATTTTGGGCGTATTTTTCGTAACAATGCGGTAATGAGTAGTATGGGAATTACGCAAATTGCAGCCGTAATGGGAAGTTGTGTTGCTGGTGGTGCTTATTTACCTATTATGAGTGATGAAGCTCTAATTGTGGATAAAACAGGTAGTATTTTCCTTGCAGGAAGCTATTTAGTGAAAGCAGCAATTGGCGAAAGTATTGACAATGAAACTCTTGGTGGAGCAACAACTCATTGTGAAATTTCAGGAGTTACCGATTTTAAGGCAAAAGATGATAAGGATGCTTTAGATAGAATTAAAAGTATTGTGGGAAAAATAGGTGATTTTGACAAAGCAGGATACAATCGTGTAAAAACACAAAAACCGGCTTTAGAGCCTAAAGAGATTTATGGAATTCTTCCGAAAGCTCGAAACGAACAATATGATATGATGGACATTATCAATCGTTTAGTTGATAATTCTGAATTTGATGAATACAAAGCAGGTTATGGTCAAACTATTATTACGGGTTATGCTCGCATTGATGGTTGGGCTGTAGGAATTGTGGCTAACCAACGTAAAATTGTAAAAACTACAAGTGCTAAAACAAAACCAAGTGAAATGCAATTTGGTGGTGTTATTTATTCAGATTCTGCTGATAAAGCTACTCGTTTTATTGCTAATTGTAATCAGAAAAAAATTCCATTAGTTTTTTTACAAGATGTTACTGGGTTTATGGTCGGTAGTAAATCTGAACATGGGGGAATTATTAAAGATGGTGCCAAAATGGTAAATGCCGTTTCAAATTCGGTAGTACCAAAGTTTACTGTAATTGTTGGAAATTCTTATGGAGCAGGAAATTATGCTATGTGTGGAAAAGCTTATGATCCAAGGTTAATTTTTGCATGGCCTAGTGCAGAACTAGCTGTTATGGGTGGTGCTCAGGCTGCAAAAGTATTAATGCAAATTGAAGCTGCTTCTTTAAAAAAGCAAGGTAAAACAGTCGACGAAAAAGTAGAACAAGAATTGTTTGACAAAATAAAAGCTCGTTATGATGCTCAAGTTTCTCCTTATTACGCAGCGGCTCGCTTGTGGACAGATGCTGTAATTGATCCTTTAGATACTAGAACTTGGATTTCTATGGGAATTGAAGCTGCTAATCATGCGCCTATTGAAAAGCCATTTAATCTAGGTGTTATTCAAGTATAAATGATACATGAATACATATCACTTTATTTTAAAATTTAATAGTAGAGTTATTTTATTTGGGTGTTTTTTTATCTTTTTTCTAGTACATGGAGGAAAGAGATTGTTTATTGCAACACAAACTAAAATTTTTAATGAACTTGAGAAGATTACAGAATCCGATATTCAAATTTTTCATTTAAATATATTCATTACAATAGGCTCTATTTTAATACTTTCTAATTTACTTCTGATTGTATTTGAATATAAAAAAACAACTAAGTTTTGGAATAGTTTTTTGTCGTTTTTTATTGTATTTATGTTTTATACTTTTAGTACTGTTTTTTCATCTGGATTAGTAAATTCTTATCTTAATATACTTGCTAGTTTCTTAACGGAAAATAAAAATATTGAATACTTAATTAATGGTATTATTTTAATACTGATTAGTTTATTTTTTCTTCATAAGACGATTAGAAGCTACAATAATATTGTTATTTAATTCGCTTATTTGTTAATTAAAACTCAAAAATTATGTGTTTCCTAAAAAATCTTATAATTTCGGCTTTATAGAACTTTAATTCCTGTTTTATGAGAAAAATAATACTATTAGCCTTAGGATTATTATTGATACAATGTACATCTGTTAAGAAACACAATGAAACTTTATATAAAGAAATAAAGGTAAAACAATTACACAAAGATGTTGATTATGCCTATAAAAAGTTGCAAAAAATGCAACCTAAATTGTATCAATATATTAGTAAAGAAAAACTGGATTATAAGTTTGATAGTTTAAAGGCATCTATTACAAAACCTCTTACAAGCTATGATTTTTTTACAAAATTGAGTCCCGTTGTTTCAGAAGTGAGACAAGGTCATTTATTTACTTATCCAAAACTGAAACGCTATTCTAAAAAAGAACAGAAGAATCTTAAAAAACAAATTAGTTCTTTTAGTCAGTTTGAATTTGAAATTTTTGATAACAAATTATATGTTGTAGAAAATAAATCTAAAATAGACTCTATAAAAATAGGTGATGAATTGACTCAAATAAATAATGAGCCCGTACAAAATCTTATAAATGATGCTAAAACGTGGATTACTTCGGATGGCTATAATACTACTTTTCAAGATAAATTTATTGCGCAACGTTTAGGTACTTTTTTCACCTTTAAATATCAAATACAAGATAGTGTTGCTTTTCAATTTAATAATGATAAATCTTTCTGGATAAAAAGGATTAACAAAGACACTGTTTCTGATAAAACGAGTAAGAAGAAAAACGAAAAATTCACTAAAGTTCAAAGAGATAGCCTCATAAAGGTAAATAGACGATTAAGTAAATTAGGCTATAACAAAGACACTAAAAAATACAATAGAGAATTAACATTTACAGCAAAAGACAGTTGTACTGCTATTATGAAAATTAAAAGTTTCACAATAGGTAATTATAATAGTTTTTATAAAGAAAATTTTGATCTTTTAAAGAAAACAGGAACTAAAAATTTAATTATTGATATTAGAAATAATTTTGGTGGTAGAATTGACGAAATTAGTAGCTTATATAGCTATTTAGCTCCTGACTCTACATATACTTTTGTAAATGAATCTGAAGTTACCCGAAAAACAAGTCTATTGCAAACAGATTATTTCAAGGGTTCAAAACCAGTTTCTTTTATAGTTAAAGGGATTCTTTCTCCTTTCTTTTATAGTTATATGTTTTTCAAAGTACATAAAAAAGAAGATGGAAATTATTACTTTAATTCAAATGCAAAAGAAAAAAAATCAAGCGATTTAAGATTTAATGGGAATGTTTATGTATTAATAAATGGAGGTAGTTTCTCTGCATCTAGTATTTTGTCTACTAAGCTAAAAGCAAATAAAAGAGCTATCTTTGTAGGTGAAGAAACTGGTGGAGAATATAATGGAACTGTTGCTGGGTTTATGCCACAAATAACGCTGCCTAACTCTAAAGTAAAAATGCGTATTGGTTTAATGTATGTTAATGCTCAAGAAAAAACAGATGTAATAGGTCATGGTATTTATCCTGATGTAACAATAATACCATCATTAAATGATAGGTTAAATAACAATGACCCAGAGTTAAATTATATACTAGAAGACATCAAAAACAAATCAAAATTAGAATTAGAAGAATGATACTTCCTCCCCATTTCATACCATTTCCAACTCAGATAGATAGTAACGATTTACCTAAAAAATTCACTTTCCCTTTTTATTATGAACCACATGCTTTAAGTGTTATTGCAGCGAAAGAGTTGCAAAATTATTTAGAAACGCAAACTAATTTCCAACATAATTTTGGATTAGATAAAAATCAAGATGGATTAGTTATTGGTAAAATGTTTGGTGTTTTAGTTTGCCAAAACGAAAGTAAAAAACTGGGCTATTTATGGGCTTTTTCAGGAAAATTAGCTGAGAACAATCATCATGATTATTTTGTTCCTCCTGTTTTTGATATGTTACAACATGATGGCTTCTTCAAAAGAGAAGAGGAAGTTTTAAATGCTATTAATAGAAAAATTGAAGTATTAGAAAAAACGCCTAAATATATTGTAACAAAAAAGAAAGTCATTGCAACTAAGGAGAAAGCTTTAGAAGATATTTCAAATCAAAAAGAAAGGATTAAAAGATTAAAAACACTTAGAGATGAACGAAGAATTGAAGGAGAGAAAAATCTTGATTTTGAAAACTTTAAAATACTTCAAAAAGAACTAAGTAACGAAAGTAAAGAAGAAAGTATTCTGTTAAAAAAAATGACTAAATACTGGAATTATCAAACTGAAAATATAGAAAATGAACTTGCAAAGTTTACTTCAAAGATTAACAGTTTAAAAGAACTTAGAAAACAAAAATCAGGAGAATTACAACAACAATTATTTGATAGTTATTCTTTTTTTAATCAGGCAAAAGAACTAAAAAGTGTAGGTGAAATTTTTAATAATAATCCACCTGCTGGTGCTGGAGAATGTGCTGCACCAAAATTACTTCATTATGCTTTTCATCATAACTTGAGGCCTATAAGTATGGCCGAATTTTGGTGGGGACAGTCGCCTAAATCAGAAGTTAGAAAACATAAGCAATTTTATCCTGCTTGTAGAAGTAAATGTGAACCCATCTTAGCTCACATGCTTAAAGATATTCCTTTGGAAGATAATCCGTTTTTAGAAAATCCCGCAGAAGGAAAAGATATCTCGGTTGTTTTTGAAGATGATTTTTTAGCTGTTATAAATAAGCCTGCTGAATTTTTATCTGTTCCTGGGAAAAATGTAAGTGATTCTGTTTATCAACGGGTAAAAGATTTATATCCAAGTGCAACCGGACCATTAATCGTACATCGTTTAGATATGTCTACTTCTGGATTACTCTTAATTGCTAAATCGGAAGATATTTATAAAGATTTACAATCTCAATTTATTAAACGAACAATTAAAAAACGCTATGTAGCCATTTTAGAAAATATTGTTTCAAATGATGAAGGTTTTATTGATTTACCTTTACGAGTAGATTTAGACAATCGTCCAAATCAATTAGTTTGTTATGAGCATGGAAAACAAGCCCGAACTGAATATAAAGTAATCGAAAGAAAAGACGGAAAAACACGTATTCACTTCTTCCCTATTTCTGGTAGAACACATCAATTGAGAGTTCATGCATCCCATTCGTTAGGACTAAATTCTCCTATTGTTGGTGATGATTTATATGGAACTAAAGCTAATAGATTGCACCTTCATGCAGAAGAAATCACATTTAACCATCCTATTTTAAAAGAAAGGATGACAATAATAGCAAATGCTGAATTTTAAAAAAGTGAGTTTCGGATAATTGAAACCCACTTTTTTACTTAACTAAAATTATATTTTGGCTCTATTACTGCTTGTTCTGAAATTTTTCTACATTAACAATTTCAATGTTTTTTTCTCCTGTTCCAAAATCCCATTTTATTTGATCTCCTGTTTTATTTCCAACTAAAGCTAATCCTACTTCACCTACAATTGACTCCGTATTATTTCTTCTTTTAGCTTTTGAGGGAGCTACAAAGGTAAACGTTTGCAATTCATTCGTATTAAGATCTTTAATAGTGACTCTGCAATCAATAGTAACTACATTATCGGGCAATTCTCTGCGTCTAATTTGTTTGGCACGTTTTAATTGTACTATTAATTGATCTTCTACAAATGGTGTTACTTTTTTTCTTCTTAGTAAATCTTTAATTAAGTCATAAATTCCTGTTGTCAATACAATATCTTGATTCATTATTTCTGTTTTTTTTACAAATGCTTTAATAAAACCTAAATAAATACCCAACTAAATTCAAAATTGAATTCAGCACAAAAGCATCAAAAAGCAAATGATTATTATTTATTTTGAGTAAGAAAATAGAATTTTCCCTGCCATGGGCTTGACAGGGATTATTTAATGAAGTCTTTAGAACTTTTTAAAAAAGAATCATCATGCAAATAATTCAAAGTGATAAAACTTCGAACTATACATATGGTAAAAAGATTAAACCGATTCATTTCAAATAAATAATTTCAAATTTAAAGCTATTTTATCCGATTAAAAAATATTTAACAATTCATTATTCTTTAATACCAAAGTAAAGTTGTACTAGTATCCTTTACCTCATAATTAAAATCTTATTTTATTTAAATTATAAAATTTTAAATCCAAACTCTTATATTTAAATTTTGAAAATAAAATATATGAAAACGATATTTAAAAATCTTGTTATTTTCATTTTGAGTCTAACATTTATTAAGTGTTCTTCTCAAAAAGAGAATGTAAATGAAAATTGGGGTGGAGGTATAGATTGTAATTATCCTGGTATTTCTCAAAATTTGAAAGGGCCTATTAAGAGAATAATACAATATAAGGTAATTAACAGAACAGGAAAATATGAAGAAAAAGTATATAAAAAATTTTTTTCATTTAGGGAACATGATCATGATTACATATTAGCTCAAGGAGTTCTTCAATATGATAAAAAGGGATTAATACCTGGAAGTTATGAAATGTATGGTAATGGTGAAAATAATATGGAATATGATTCTTTGGTGCCAAAGTTCTTAAAAAGTATTGATACTACAGTATCACCTTTTCCAGATAATTGGCTTAGAGACACCATAGATATACAGGAAAAATATAATTATAAACCCAAATACAGTTATAAACATTATATGGGTGGGGATTTGTATAAATTGCAATTAAATAGATATAAAATTTATGAATGGGAGGAATTTGATCGAACCGATTTTGATGAATATGTGAATTGGTACATAATAGATGAGAAAGGAGGAAGAATAAAAGAGAATAGATTCTATATGTGTGATTCTGTATACAGGCAAAAATGGGAGAAATTTCCTTTGCAACAAGAGAAAACGAAGTATAAAGATTTAAAAGAAGAAGACTGGGACGAAACAACGTTTTATACATATGATGATAAAGATCGTATAATAGAGTTAACTTTTGAAATGGCTGAGCAAAGTTTAAGATCCCAATCTTTCGATTTTGTGCTTTTGGGTATTTCTAGAGAGCCTAAGGTTAATTTTAAGTACAACGATAACAATAGAGTGACAGAAGAAATAGTAAGTTGTATAGACCCAGAAGATGAAACCAAAAGAATTGCAGTACAAACAAAGAAGTTTACCTATCATCCTACAAAAGGGTATTTAGAAAAGCAAGAAATTTTTATAGATAATAGATTTAAAGATGAATTTTATCAACGTTTTTTAAATGATACAACAATAATAACCTACAACGAACACGAAGATATAACGAGTAAAAAATACAAGCATGAGTTTTTGCCTCCTCCTGGAAAAAGAGGTTTAGTATCCCATAATAATGATAAATATTACAAGTATGAATATGATAAGTATGGTAATTGGACAAAATGCTATATGTACTTAACTAATGATATAAATACACCTACAATAATTGCAACAAGAATTTTTGAATATTATAAAGATTAATTGTAACTCATGTTTACAATTAACAACTTATTATCAAAGCGTACCAAATGAAAAAAACACTTTTACTAAGTATACTTGCACTTAGTTTGCAACAATTATCAGCACAAAACTTTACTCGTAGAGATTCATTACATGGAGGATTACGCTTTGAGCGTAATTGTTTTGATGTGCAGCATTATGATTTGAATATTAAAATTAATCCAGATGAAAGAAGTATTGTTGGATATAATGATATTACTTTTAATGTAGTAGAACCTACTTCAAAAATTCAATTGGATTTATTTGATAATATGCATGTAGATTCTATTGTTTGGAATGATCAAAAACTAAAGTATGAACGTGATTATGATGCTGTTTTTATTAGTTTTCCAAAGGAATTAGCAAAAGATACCAATGATAAAGTGCGTTTTTATTATTCGGGAAAACCGAAAGTAGCAAAAAATGCTCCTTGGGATGGTGGTTTTGTATTTAAAAAAGATAGTAACGATAAGCATTTTGTAGCAGTAGCAGTTCAAGGAACAGGTGCTAGTTTGTGGTATCCTGTGAAAGATTCTCAAACAGACGAACCTAATAATGGTGCAACTATAAAAGTGGCCGTTCCGAACGGATTGATGAATGTTTCAAATGGACGTTTCAAAGGATCTGAAGATTTAAAAAATGGCTACACACGTTGGAATTGGGAAGTAAAAAATCCAATTAACAATTATACCATAACAGTAAATATTGCAGATTATGTTCATATTGAGGACAAAATGGATAATTTAGATTTAGATTATTATGTTTTAAGAGAAAATGAAGAAAAAGCTAAAAATCATTTTGATGCCGATGTTAAACCAATGATGGAATGTTTTCAAGCTAAATTTGGTCGTTATCCTTTTTGGGAAGATGGCTATAAATTAGTAGAAACTCCTTATTTAGGAATGGAACATCAAAGTGCTGTTGCTTATGGTAACAAATATAGAAAAGGATATTTAGGTAGAGATTTATCGGGAACTGGTGAAGGAATGAACTTTGACTTTATTATTATTCACGAAACAGGTCACGAATGGTTTGGTAATAGCGTTACAAGTAAAGATATTGCCGATATGTGGATTCATGAAAGTTTTACTACTTATAGCGAAACCGTATTTGTTGAATGCATGAAAGGATATGATGCTGCCATGAAATATATCAATGGTCAGTCTCAAAATGTGCAAAATGACAAACCTATAATTGGTCAATATGGTGTAAACAATGAAGGAAGTGGTGATATGTATTATAAAGGTGCTTTGCTTTTAAATACATTGCGACACGTAGTAAACAATGATGAAAAATGGTGGGATATTATTTTAAAATATTCAGAAACTTTTAGAAAACAAATTATTGATACTAAAACAGTTGTAGATTTTTTCAATAAAGAAACTGGTCGTAACTTAACTCCTATTTTTGAACAATATCTTCAATATACAACTATTCCAAAACTTGAATTTAAAAAGTATAAAAAGCGTTTTCAATATAGATGGATAACTAATGTCCCTAACTTTGAAATGCCTGTAGATATTATGATTGAAGGTAAAAAAATGAGGTTGGATGCTACTAATGAATGGCAAAAATCAAAAGAAGTAATTCCAAATCTTAATGATATAGAAGTTTTAACAAATCACTTTTTCATTAAAGTGAATCAATAAAAATTTAAAAGGAGCTAATTAGCTCCTTTTTGTTTTTCTAAACTTAATTTCCTGTTTATTTTCCCTGTTTTAGTTTCAACAAACTTTGGGATAAAATAAATAGCTTTGGGTTTTTCAAATTTATCCAATGCATCAAAAAATGAAAGTGGTAATTCTTTTTCTTCTGATTCTATGACTAATATAAGTTTTTGACCTAATTTTTCGTCTTTTTCACTACTAATAAAAAATCGATCTTTTATAGTGTCTTGCAACTTAGCTTCTATTTGTTCTGGAAATAGCTTCACTCCTCCACTATTAACCACATTATCAAATCGACCTAACCATTTGAATTCCTTTTCTGAAATAATTTCAACAATATCATTAGTTATTATTTCTTCTGTAATAATTTTTGGTGCTTCAATTAAAAGACAATTTCGAGCATCTACTTTAACTATTACATTAGGTAATGTTTTAAAATTTTCATCTCCAATTTTTCTAACTGCAATGTGCGTAATTGTTTCAGTCATTCCATATGTTTCATAAGCTTCTACATCTATTTTTTCTATCTTATGAATTAATAGTTTTGATAAAGCAGCTCCACCAATAATTAATTTCTTAATTGTATGTAATTTCTGTAATGAATTTTCAACTTGTAGCGGAACCATTGCTACAAAATCATATTCTTTATTGACTAAAGCTAAAGGATTAGCGTCTACCAATGCAATATCAAGCTCTAATCCTAAAATTATGGCTCTTACAAGCATCATTTTCCCTGCAATATACTTTGCAGATAAACACAGTAAAGCAGAATTTCCTGGTTCTAATTGGAAAAAATCTCCAGTAGCTAATGCTGATTGAATCATGGCTTGTTTTTCAAGCTTAATTATTTTTGGAACTCCTGTTGTTCCTGATGTTTGAACTTCTAAAAATGAACTATCATCTAACCATTCTAATAGAAATTCACCTACATATCTTTCATTTTCATTTCCTTCTTTAATAAAACAATATGCTACTCTGCATAAATCATCATAACTAAAATGATATCCATTGAGTTTAAATCTATTATGTACGTTTTTATGCGTTACCATCATTTTTTATTCTTTCTATTAAATTTCAGCTCCTTTATTGATTTCTAATGGTCCTGTTAGTTTTTCTTTCCAATTTTTCCATTTATAAACTTTTGAAAACAATAATAACAACAAAGGAAAAACAATTAAAACAGGAAATATAATTTCGAATCCAGCAGATGGTTCGGATACATCTTTTAAAATAGAATGTGTTTGAAAAGCAGTCCAATCAGCAGTAACTAAAAGTGCTCCTACTAAATTATTAGCAGCATGAAAACCAAGAGCTAGTTCTAATCCTTCATCCATTATGGTTAAAATTCCTAAAAACAAACCTGTTCCAATATAATAAACCATGATTATTAAACCTATTTTCCCTACTTCTGGATTTGCAATATGCATAAGCCCAAATAATATTGAAGTAATTAATAATGGTACTAATCTACTTTTTGTAACCAATGCTAATCCTTGTAAAAAATTACCTCTAAACAAATATTCTTCAAAACTTGTTTGTAATGGAATTAAAATTATAGCTATTAAAAAAAATATTGCAAATTTTTGAGGATTAAAATTCCATACAAAATCTTCTGGTGTTGAGTAATAGGCTAATAAGGTCATTCCTATAGTAATTAAACTCCATAGTGAAAAAGAAAAAAAGATACGTTTCCAATCTACTTTCGCTCTTGATGTTGTTAAACTTTTTATAGATTGCCCTTGAATAAACTTAACCCAAAACCAAATAGCAAATACTCCTACGGAAAGTGGAGCTATAAGCATTATAAAAGCACCATTAACTCCAACGGAGTTAATCATTTGTTGTAGTAATTCATTAGTATCTACTCCTTCACTTGCCACATAATTTGCTGCTATTAAACCAATAAAGGAAATAGGAAATATAAAATACAAAATAGGATTGGCAGTGAATTTTTTTACTTGTTCTAAGTACATATTTTTATTTTTTTAAATCAGTCAAATTTAAGAGTATTTTGTTACAAACAATAATATCATTTCCTTTGTATTAAAATTTATACTATTATGATAACAATTTACCACAATCCAAGATGTTCAAAATCGAGAGAAGGTTTATGCGAAATTGAATCTTTCAACAAGCCTTTTATATTAAGAAAATATATGGACGAGCCTTTCTCTAAAGAAGAATTGAAAGACGTAATAAAAAAATTAGGAATAAGACCTATTGAATTAGTAAGAGTAAAAGAAAAAATTTGGATTGATGACTATAAAGGGAAAGAACTTTCTGATGAGGCTATAATTGACGCTATGTTAAATCATCCTAAATTAATAGAAAGACCTATTGTTGTGAATGATAATAAAGCAGTTATAGCACGACCTTTAGAAATGATTAACAAAATTCTATAGTTTTTTTAACATACTATTGGGAAGTGTAGATTAAACCTAAACATAAATTTGCTGTCTTAAAGAAAAACATACAAATTTATCATGCTAAAGAATTACAAATTAACCGCCCTTTTCTTTTTACTCTCATTACCAATGATGGTTTTTTCTCAACAAAGACCAGATGCAAAAAGAATTAAAGTTTCTGGTAAAATTATTGAAAAAGGAACTACATTACCTTTAGAATACGCAACTGTTGTATTTCAGGATGTTAAAAACCCTGAAAAATTAAGCGGTGGTGTTACTGATTTAAATGGTGATTTTAACTTTGAAATACAATCTGGGACATATAATGTTCGATTTGAGTTTATTTCTTTCAAAACTGTTGAATTTAAAAATAAAACATATAATACTAATACCGATTTTGGTACTGTATATTTAGAAGCTGATATTGCTCAATTACAAGCTGTTGAAGTTATTGCGGAACGCTCTACTGTAGAAATAAAGCTAGACAAAAGAGTTTATAATGTAGGAAAAGATATGATGGTAAAAGGTGGAACAGTTAGTGATGTTTTGGATAATGTTCCATCTGTTACAGTTGATCCAGAAGGAAATGTTGCTCTTAGAGGAAATGAAAATGTTAGAATCTTAATAGACGGAAAACCATCTGGTTTAGCTGGAATTAATATTGCAGATGCTTTAAAATTACTTCCAGCAGACTCTGTTGAAAAAGTAGAAGTTGTTACCAACCCATCTGCTCGTTATGATGCTGAAGGTAGTGGTGGAATTATAAACATTATTTTAAGAAAAGGAAAAGCACAAGGATTAAATGGTTCGTTTGTAGTTTCTGCTGGTGATCCTGAAAGCTATGGTGTAAGCTCAAGTTTAAACTATAGAAGTGATAAATTCAATTTATTTTCAAATACTGGTTATAATTATAGAACTTCTCTAGGGAATTCATTTAATAATTCTACTTACTTTGATAATGGTGTTATTCAAAACTATATTGATGAAAAAAGAAATAATGAACGTTTAAACAAAGGATATAATACAAACTTTGGAATAGAATTATTTATAAATAAATCAACTAGCTGGACAAATTCATTAACGATACAGAATAGTAGAGGAGAAAATCCAGATAATGTATTTTTCTATAATTTTGATGAATTAAGAAATCCTACTTATACTAGAAATCGATTTAACGATCAAAGAAGTAAAGATTTAACTTTTGAATACGCTACAAATTTTACAAAAAACTTTAAAAAAGAAGATCACAAATTAACAATTGATATGTCGTTCTCTCAAAACAGAGAAAATGACAATTCTATAATTAATGATCAAGTTTTAAACGATCCTAGTTCATTATTTGTTGAAAGAACATTAAATCCTCAAACTCAACAACGCAATCTTTTTCAAGCTGATTATGTATTACCTATAGGAAAAGAATCTCGTTTTGAAGCAGGATATCGTGGTAGTTTTCAAAAAAACCTAACTGATTTCCAAATTGATTTATTAGACAATGGAAACTGGGTTAGAAATGATTTATATTCAAATCTATTAGAATATAACGAAAATGTAAATGCCTTCTATGTTCAATTTGGTTCAAAAATCAATAAATTTTCTTATTTCTTAGGATTACGTTTTGAAGATAGTAATATTGATGTAAACTCAATTTCGGTTAACGATTATAATACTAAAAAATATAATAATTTCTTCCCAACTGCTACTGTAAACTATGAATTTTCGGAAACAAGTAGTTTAAGTTTAAGCTATAGTAAAAGAATTAATAGACCAAGAGGTCGTTTCTTAAATCCTTTTTCAACTTATTCAAGTAGAATTAATATTTTTAGAGGAAATCCTGATTTAAATCCTGCTTATACAAATGCATTTGATTTAGGATATTTAAAAAGATGGAATAAAGTAACATTCAACACCTCTGTTTATGCTAATTTAACAGATGATTCGTTCCAATTCATCAGAAGAGAATCTGGATCAATCGTTGATGGTGTTCCCGTTATTGAAGCAACGCCTATTAACTTAGCAACAGAATTTAGATCTGGTTTTGAATTTAATGTAAATTATTCTCCATATAAATGGTGGAGATTGAATACTAATTTCAATCTTTATAGAAACGAAACAAAAGGAGATTATAGATATATAAATTCATTAAATGAAGAAATCGTTCAAAATTTCGATAATGTAGCATCAAGTTGGTTTGCAAGAGTTTCTTCTAAAATTACATTACCATACAAAATTGATTGGCAAACAAATGCAACCTATAGTGCACCAGAAAATAATGCACAAGGTAAAAGATTATCAATGACTAGTGTAAATTTAGCATTTAGCAAAGATGTTTTAAAAGACAAAGGAACAATTGCATTAAATGTTAGCGATTTATTTAATTCTAGAAAAAGACGTTCTGAAACTAATTTAGAAAATATAACTAGTTATTCAGAATTTCAATGGAGACAAAGACAAATTAATCTTTCTTTTACTTATAGATTTAATAAGCAGAAAAATGAAAGAGAAAATCAGAGAAGAGACGATAACGGTGGAGATGACTTCATGGGATAATATAAAAAAAAGGACTGCAAATGCAGTCCTTTTTTATTTTTAAACAAGAAAAATAATTATTATTTATTATTCTTGTCTTTCTTGCTGTTTTTTGGCTCTTTTCTCTTTGATTAATTCAACAATAGCACCACCTAACCAATAAGGTACAAACGACGCTAAAAAAATCATTAACCAAAACCCGATTGTTAAAATGGTTAAGAAAAGTAAAAAACCTAAATACTGATCAAATTCAAACATGTTTTCCGGAATTTATGAATTCATGCCAAAGATACTAGTATTTATTTTTTTTAGCAATATAATAACACTTTTTATTTCTTTAAAACCCTGATAAATTGTAATTTTCTTAAATAATAAAAAGTAGTATGAAATATAGAATTGAAAAAGACACATTAGGTGAAGTACGTGTTCCTGAAAATAAATTATGGGGTGCACAAACAGAGCGTTCAAGAAACAATTTTAAAATTGGAACAGAAGCATCAATGCCTTTTGAAATAATTAAAGCTTTTGCTTATTTGAAAAAAGCCGCAGCTTACACAAATACAGAATCAAAAGTACTTTCTACCAAAAAAAGAGATGTAATTACTCTAGTATGTGATGAAATAATAGAAGAACAATTAAATGACCATTTTCCTTTAGTTATTTGGCAAACAGGTTCTGGAACACAGTCTAACATGAATGTAAATGAAGTTATTGCTAATAGAGCGCAGCTTTTAATGAAGAAAGAAATTGGTACAGAACCCGTTTTAAAAGCCAATGATGACGTTAACAAATCGCAATCTTCAAATGATACTTTTCCAACTGCTATGCACATTTCTGCTTATATTATGCTTGTTGAAAAAACTATTCCTGCTATTGAAAATCTACTTAATACTTTTAAACATAAATCTGAAAGCTTCAAAGACATTGTTAAAATAGGAAGAACCCATTTAATGGATGCAACACCTTTAACCTTAGGTCAAGAATTTTCTGGATATACTCAATTATTAGCAAACGGTTTAAAAACCTTAAAAAACTCTTTATCAAGTCTGTCTGAATTAGCACTTGGAGGAACAGCTGTTGGAACAGGTTTAAATACACCTAAAGATTACGATACATTAGTAGCTCATTATATTTCAAAATTTACAGGTTATCCGTTTATAACTGCTCCAAATAAGTTTGAAGCTCTTTCTGCTCATAATGCAATCGTTGAAAGTCATTCCGCATTAAAACAACTAGCAATTTCCTTAAATAAAATAGCTAATGATATTAGAATGCTAGCTTCTGGTCCTCGTTCGGGAATTGGAGAATTATTACTTCCTGAAAATGAACCTGGCTCATCTATAATGCCTGGTAAAGTAAACCCAACACAATGTGAAGCTTTAACAATGGTTTGTGCTCAAGTAATGGGGAATGATGTAGCCATAACAATAGGTGCGACACAAGGACATTATGAATTAAATGTTTTTAAACCTATGATTATTGCTAATTTTCTTCAATCAGCACAATTATTAGGCGATGCTTGCAACTCTTTTAATGAGAATTGTGCTAAAGGAATAGAACCTAACAACAAACGAATTGATGAATTAGTTGCTAATTCATTAATGCTTGTTACAGCGTTAAATACTAAAATTGGATATTATAAAGCGGCCGAAATAGCACAAACAGCTCATAAAAACGGTACCACTTTAAAAGAAGAAGCAATTCGATTAGGCTATGTTACAGCAGAAGATTTTGATCTTTGGGTAAAACCTGAAAATATGATTTAACTTTTAGGATTATTTATTTTATCAATTATATCATTCATCATATCAATTTGAACCTTTTGAATTTCAAGCATTGATTGTTCTTGATGTAGAATTAAATGGTCTATTTTTTCATGCAACATTCTAATTTCTAATTCTGATTTTAGATTAATCATATAATCATTTTTTGCTCTTTCTCTATCTTTTTCTTCTTGTCTATTTTGACTCATCATAATTACTGGAGCTTGAAGAGCTGCAATACAAGATAAAATCAAATTCAATAAAATAAATGGATAAGGATCAAAACCTTTATTTATAAGAAGGAAAACATTAACAATAATCCAAACAATTAAAAAAAACAGAAATGAAAGAATAAAAGTCCAACTTCCTCCAAATTGAGCAACCTTGTCTGCAATTTTTTGTCCAAAAGTACTTTTAGATTTAACTTCAATAATTTGACTTAAACTACTTTTATCTTTCATAGAGTCTAAAACCATATTTTCTAGCCCTGAAAGCTCTTCTTCTTCATTTAACAATAATGAACCTATATATTTTTCTCTATATTTATTCAATTCAGATATAGAAATTACACTAGTATTTGTAAACGAATTATTTTCTTTTACAATTAAATCAAAAATTGGTTTCCTTATAGATTTTGCTGATATTTTTTCACTTATTGGAAATTCTTTTTTTGATATTGAGCTAACAAATATATTTTCTTTCATAGTTTTTCTAATTATTTCATATTTAAAACCATTTTTTCTTTTTAAAATAATAAAGCATTAATAATACTAAAACAATCATTACTCCTAGAATGATAAAATATCCGTATCGATATTCAAGTTCTGGCATATGTTTAAAATTCATTCCATATATACCTGCTATAAATGTAAGAGGTAAAAAAACTGATGAAATAACCGTTAATGTTTTCATCACTTCATTCATTCTATGACTTTGAGCAGTGTAGAAAAAATTGCTTGCACTATCTAAAGTTTTCATATCGTAATCAATTTGTTCCAAAAGTTCCAATGCCTTTTGGTGCAACCTACCAAAGAAAATATAATTCGCTGTTTCTATACAATCAAACTCATCATCATCTTTAATGGTTTTAATCGTAAATAACGCATCTCGCAAAGGAGTAATAGAACGTTTTAACAAATGAAAAATCTCCCTTAACTTCTCAATTTCTTCCATTATTTCTGGACTATCAGAAGTTTTTGAAGCTAATAAAAGAGATTCTATTTTATTTTCTTTGCTTTCTATAGTAATATAAAAATTTTCAATAATTGAATCGAGCATTAAATACAGTAAATAATCCACTTTCTTTTTACGAACAATTCCAGTGTTTCCTCTTAAACGTTCTCTTATATGCGTAAAAAAGTCACCTCTCTTTTCTTGAAAAGATACAATTAAATTATCCTGTAGTAAAAAACTAATTTGTTCAATCAATATAGTTCCTTCGTCATCATTTGGCAAGATAGATTTCACACTAAAAAACAAGGTATCATCTAACTCATCTAATCGAGTTCCTCTAGTAATATTTAAAATGTCTGAAACAATTAAACTATTTAGTTGAAGATATTCTGCCAATGATTTTATGATTTCTACATCATTTAGGCCATGAATATTAAGCCAATTATTTAATTCAAATTTCTTTTTTTCATTAAACTCTTTTACAGATATTTTTTCATATTCGTCAACCTCTTTTTCATTAAATACAAAAAGTTGCATTTCAGTTTGCTTATCCTTATAAACTCCTGTATATTCTAACGGTTGTGAATTTACTTTTCTTCCTTTTTTATATCTTAATTTTCTCAAGATTTATAGTTTTTAAGCATAAAGATAGGTGTTTTTAAAAATTGCTGCTTATTTTTGTGAAAATTTTATTTCATGCAAAAACTTTTTATCAACATAAAAGAACTTCTTCAAATAAGAACTAATCCAATAGACAAAGTATCGGGTGATGCAATGGCAATATTACCAAAAATTGATAATGCTTTTTTACTTATTAAAGATGATATCATTGAAGATTTTGGAACAATGGCTAACTGTCCGAAACTTGAAAACACTGAAGTTATTGATGCTACAGGAAAAGTAATTTTACCTACATGGGTTGACAGTCATACGCACATTGTTTATGCTGGAAATAGAATTCAAGAATTTGTAGATCGAATTAATGGATTATCGTATGAGGAAATTGCTAATCGTGGTGGTGGTATTCTAAATTCGGCTAAAAAATTAAATGAAACTTCTGAAGATGAGATTTATGAACAATCAAAACTCCGTTTAGAAGAAGTGATGCTACAAGGGACTGGAGCTGTTGAAATAAAATCGGGTTATGGTTTAACAATTGATGGCGAATTAAAAATGCTTCGTGTAATAAAACGATTAAAAGAGAATTATAGCCTTCCTATAAAAGCTACCTTTCTTGGTGCTCATGCTTTTCCTATTGAATATAAAGAAAATCATGCTGCTTATATTGATGTTATTATTAATGAAATGCTACCTAAAATTGCTGCTGAAAATTTAGCCGATTATATAGATGCTTTTCTAGAAACTGGATATTTTTCTGTAGATGAAACTGTTAAAATTATGGAAGCAGGAAGAAAATATGGTTTAATCCCAAAAATCCACGTAAATCAATTTACTGCAATTGAAGGAATAAAAGCTTGTGTAGAGCAAGGTGCCTTATCTGTAGATCATTTAGAAATTGTAACTGATGAAGACATTGAAGTACTAAAAAACAGTAATACTATGCCAGTTGCTTTACCTAGTTGTTCTTATTTTATTAGTATTCCTTATACACCTGCTAGAAAAATGATAAAAGCTGGTTTACCTTTAGCTCTTGCTACTGACTTTAATCCGGGTACTACTCCATCTGGAAACATGAACTTTGTTGTAGCAACAGCTTGTATCAAAATGAAGATGACTCCTGAAGAAGCTATTAATGCTGCAACAATAAATGGTGCTTATGCTATGGGAATTAGTAAAACTCATGGAAGTATTACTAAAGGAAAAAAAGCAAATATTATTGTCACAAAACCACTCACATCCTATTATCAATTACCTTATGAATTTGGAAATAATCTCATTGAAAAAGTAATGATTGATGGAGAGTTTTTTTCATAAAAAATACCCCAAAAGTTAATTAAACTTTTGGGGTATTTTTATTTATTTAAAATCTTTTTACAATTCTTCTTTAAAAGTATCATGTTGATTAATATCTCCAGAATTGTAACCTTTCATAAACCACTTCATACGTTGCTCAGATGAACCATGAGTAAATGAATCTGGAACCACATGACCTTGCATTTTACTTTGAATAGCATCGTCTCCTACTGCATGAGCAGCGCTCAATGCTTCTTCAATATCACCTGCTTCTAAATACTTTTTATTATAATGTGCCCACAATCCTGCATAAAAATCGGCTTGAAGTTCTAAACAAACAGATAGTTTATTTGCTTCAACCTTACTTTTCCCTTGTTGTGCTTGTCTTACTTTTTGTGAAGTCCCAAGTAAAGTTTGAATATGATGCCCTACTTCATGAGCGATAACATAAGCAATTGCAAAGTCTCCTCCTTTTGCTCCAAAACGAGTACGAAGTTCTTCAAAAAAACGTAAATCCATATATACTTTATGATCTGCTGGACAATAAAATGGTCCTGATGCAGAACTAGCTCCTCCACAAGCTGTTTGAACAGCATCGGTAAATAATACCATTTTTGGTTTTTCATATTCACCTATTTGGTTATCTCTAAAAATTTTAGTCCAAATATCTTCTGTATCTGCTAAAACTGTAGCGGCAAACTGACCAAGCTCTTTTTCCTCTGTTGTTAATTCTCTCTGTTCTGTTTGCTGAGTAGTAGGTTGCTGATTCATTTGTTCTAAAACTGGAGCTACCATCTTACCTGTATCACCTCCAAAAATTTGTAACAAAAGGACAATTATACCTATAATTCCTCCACCTGCAACTACTTTCCCTTTTGAAGACATTCCTCTTCTATCTTCTACGTTATCACTTTGACGTCTGCCTTGCCATTTCATAAATAATCTATTTAAATTAAACCTCAGATGATCCTATTTGATCAATAATATTCTCTTCTTCTTCAATACCTATAATATTATCATACAATACAAAAGTCATTGCTGGCCAAAATGGTAGTGTAAAAAGAATCCCAATACATAAACCTATAAGTCCTAACATAATTACTACAATTGCAATAAGTAATGCTACAAAAATATGTATTGGTTGTTTTGCTACTAATTTAATACTTTTTTCAATAGCTTCACCAAAACTTTGATTTCCAAATATTACTATAGGAATAAATAATACTGTAAAAAGACTAAATATAATATGTATAATTATATTTATAAATGATAATGCTAAAAAATCAAATAGTCCTGTTAAGATAAGCGTTCCTAATGCAATTATAGCCGAACCTATTACGATATCCTTAAAATACTTTCCTTTGTAATAATCAAATATTGTACTAACATTAAGAGGTTCATTCCTTTTTGCTAAGAAACAGATTTTTATAAATCCTGCGTTTAACGGTGCTGTTAATGATGCAAAAACAACTGAAAGAATAAGGTTTCCAATTAAATATGTTGAATCGAGCTTCATTTCATTCATTTCAACTGCAAAGTCTGCAAAATCATTAATTCCATATATAAACAAAAATAAAAAACTATATAAAACAATCATTACAAAAATTAGTAAAAGATATCCTAATCCTGAAATAAGAAATGTTTTCTTATATATTTCAATACTTTAATCTATCACTTTACCCAAATCTAAGCTATATCCTTTCTCTAATTGCTCTTCAATTTTACTTTTCACCTATTTTTCTATTTTGAGCAAAAATAAAGGAAAAATAATATAAAATAAATTATTTACGAGAATTCAATTACTAAATAAGCTTCTTATAAATAAGAAACAGGTACTATCCTTATTAATAAATCACTATAAATCAACAGAAAAAGTAATTATCCTTTGAAAAAGGGGGATTTTCCCCTTGTTTCACTTTAAGGTTAGGAATACATTTGTCCCATATCAATTTAAAACCATTACTATTATGAAAAAAATGAATAACGTTTTAATTGCAGATGATCTTCAGACAATTGAAATTAAATCAAAAGAAGACAACATGAGTTACAGCAAACCTAAACAGTTAATCACGAATTCGTTTGCTAAAGAACTGAATAATAATCATACAGAAGCAATTGCAACTGCAAATAAAAATGCGAAGGATGACGCAAATGCTTTTTGGTATTCATTAGAAGAATTGGAAAATTACATCAATCATATTAAAACAGAAGGAATTGAAAAAGGCTATAAAATTGATGGCATCAGATTTTATATAGGTAAATATCCAAATAAAGAAGAATATAAGGAAAAAGCGGGAATGACTACAATATTTTTAAGTCCAACTGGATATAAAACAGAAGCGCAAAAAAGTAGTTTACTAAGTTATTCATCAAAAGAAGAATTAGGACAAAGCAGTGATGTTGATGAAATTAGTCCGCTAAATTATGGTTCAATGGGAAACCCTCCAAAAATGTCGTATCCTTCAAATTAAAAAATGTTAGAAAATATAAGATTTTATACTATTTATTTAGCTTTGTTATCTGGAATTATTGGTTTGTTTTTCTTTTACAAACTACCAAATAACAAAGCTAAATCTATTTTGGTTATGATATGGCTATCTGTTATAATTGAGTTTTTAGGAATCAATTTTAGCAAATGGACAGGCATAATCAATTATTTCATATTTAATTTTTACATTTTAATAAGCTTCATTTACTATATATACCTACTAAAATTATTAGTACATAAAATCATATATAAAGCAATTGCAAACCTATTCTTAGTTATTTATATTATTTTTTATGCTATCAATTTTATACTTATTCAAAATAATATTGATGAAACTTTTACCAATAGTTTTGCAATAGGTGTTCTCTTTGTTTTAATTCTATCTTGCTTATATTTAATTGAGATGTTTAATTCTGAAAAGATTTTAAATTTTAAAAAGTCAATTTATTTTTGGTTTATATTAGGTGTTTTACTTTTCCATCTTCCATATTTACCTTTTTTATTAGCACTTGATTGGTTTTTAATAGAAAGAGTAGAATCAATCTATAGTTTTGTAGTGTTTATTTTAAATTTTTTAATGCATAGTTGTTTTATAATAGGATTCATATGGACAGAGAAAAGGTACAATTATTAGTAATATCGCTTAGTATTGTATTTTTTACTTTACTAATAATACTGTTTGCGCTATTTTTTTATTTTCAGAAAAAGAAAACACAATTTCTTATAGATAAAATGGAGTCTGAAATTCATTTTCAATCTGAATTAATTAAAACTAGAGTTGAAATAAAAGATCAAACATTATCAGAAATAAGTAAAGAATTACATGATAATATAGGTCAAATAATATCTGTTGCAATAATGCAAGTGAATTTGTATTTAAAAAATGAAGAGAAAGTTACAAAAGCAGATTTAAATGAATTAAAGAATGTCTTAGCCAAGTCATTAGATGAAATTCGAATATTATCGAGAATAATTAACAAAGACAATTTAATAAATACTAACTTTATAGAGTCTATAAAAAATGACTTTGATAGAATTAAAAAGTTAAAAAATATAGAATGTGTTTTTAATCACGATGAGACCTTTCCTAAAATTAATGTAGAGCATGAATTAATTCTATATCGCATTTTTCAGGAAGCAATCCATAATAGTTTAAAACATTCATTAAGTAAAAAAATAGAGATTGACGTTACTTGTGAAAAGAAAAAACTATTAATTAGATTAAAAGATTATGGTATTGGGTTTGATTTAAACAAGACAAGTAAGGGTTTAGGCTTAAACAATATAAAGTTTAGAGCTAAACTTATAGGAGCAACTGTTTCAATCGAATCTAATAATAATGGAACAATTTTACTTTTAGAATACCTTTTAAACAAGAAAAATGAAAACTAAAAATAAAGTAATAATTATTGACGATCATTTATTATTCTCACAATCTTTAAAATTTTTGATTAATAGTTTTGAAGACTTTATTGTTGTAAATAATTTTGAAAATGGAAAAGATTTTATTGATTCTGTAGTTGCAAATAAGATAAATTTGGATGAAATTGACATTATATTACTTGATGTAAATATGCCAATACTTGATGGACTAAAAACAATGGAATGGATTAAAATTAATCATGAAAGTTCAAAAGTAATTGCTCTTTCTGTAAATGATGATGAGGAAACCATTATAAAAATGATGAAAAATGGAGCTAAAGGATACTTACTAAAAGATACTTCTCCTCAAATATTTGAAGAAGCTCTAAATACTGTTTCAGATAAAGGTTTTTTCTTTACTGAATTAGTTTCTGGACTTCTTATTAATAGATTAGACAATAATAAAAATATAAGATTAGAACTGAAAGATAAAGAAATTATATTCATCAAACATGCTTGTACTGAAAAAACGTATAAAGAAATAGCTGATGAAATGTGTTTAAGCCCTAAAACTATTGATGGTTATAGAGAAAATCTATTTTCAAAATTAGAGATAAGAACTAGAATAGGTTTAGTTTTGTATGCAATAAAAAATAAGATTGTTAATATAGAATAGTCTATTGTTTTTTTACTTTAATTCCTACACCAAGTACATTGGGAAGGTAATCTCCGCTAAAATTATTCTTAATTTCAACTTTATATTTTCCTTTTTGCAATGCCATTTTTTCTTTGATTGTAAAATACAAATCGCAAATATCACCTGAACAATCTGCCAAATCTTTTCCATTTTCATCTTTTATTTTTAAATTAATAGGAATAGATTCTTTCTTACCATCAGGATAAAAAATAATAACATTAAATGGAACCGATTGAAATTGGAAATCGTAAACATGACCAAGATGTAATATCAAATCTACTTTAGATTCGTTATTTTTAATTAAAAAATCAAATGATTTCACTTCTTTGGTCAACCATCTATTTTCTTTAAAATCAGAATAAAATTTACTATAAACTATATCCTTATCACAAGATAATAAGAAAAGAAAAACAAGAAAAAATAAATGTTTACAATATTTCATATTACAGAATTTAGTCCTATAAATATATAAAAAAAAGACCTGAAAATTCAGGTCTTCTTTTTATATATAATATGTTAAATACTATTCTTCTTTTTTAAACTCAGCCATTTTCTTAGCTTCTTTATCACTCATAGTATCATTCATTACAGGAGTTGCAACGAATAATGACGAATAAGTTCCTACTAAGATACCTACTAAAATAGCAAATACGAATCCTTTTACTGAATCTCCTCCGAAGAAGAAAATTGCAAGTAATACTACTAATGTAGTTGCAGATGTATTAATTGTTCTACTTAATGTAGTATTTAATGCTTTATTTACTAATCCTTTAAAATCTGACGATGAGTTATAATCTAAATACTCTCTTACACGGTCAAATACAATTACCGTATCATTTAATGAATATCCAATTACAGTTAAGATTGCTGCAATAAATGCTTGATCTATTTCCATATTGAAAGGTAAAATTGTATAAAAGAAAGAGAATATCCCTAATACAATGATAACATCATGCGCAACAGCAGCAACAGCACCAAGACCAAACTGCCATTTTCTAAACGACATCATTAAGTAAAGGAAAACTACAAATAATGATCCTAAAACAGCCCAAATAGAGTTTGTTTTAATATCTTTTGAAATTGTTCCAGATACTTTAGAAGATTGCATAATTCCGATATTTTTACCATCATAAGAATTCACAAATTTCTCGTAAGTTAAATCTGCTGGTAAATGTTTCTTTAATGCATCAAATAATGTATTTGCTACTTCTTTATCTATTTCTTCACCTTCTTCTTCTACTTTGTATTTTGTAGTAATTTTTAATTGATTGTCATTACCAAAAACTTTAGCTTCAGCACTTCCAAATACAGCTACTAATTCATCTGTAACTTGTGGAGCAGAAACTGCTTTATCAAAACGAACTTGGTATGTTCTTCCTCCTACAAAATCAACTCCTTGATTTAATCCTTTTGTAAATAAAGAAACTAAACTTAATACAATTAATGTACCTGAAATCACATAAGCAATTTTACGTTTTCCTAAGAAATCAAAGTTTAAGTTTTTAAACCAATTTTTTGTAATTGATGTAGAGAAAGCAATTTTTTCATTTCTACTTAAACTCCAGTCAAGGAATATTCTTGTAATAAATATAGCTGTTATTAATGATGTAATAATACCAATTAATAATGTAGTTGCAAAACCTTTAATTGGTCCTGTACCTAATACAAATAAGATTAATGCAGTTATAAAAGTAGTAACGTTTGCATCTACAATAGACGACATTGCTCCTTTCCATGTATAAGCATAATTAACAGCTTCTTCAACTGTTTTACCTGAATCTAATTCTTCTTTTGCTCTCTCGTATATAATTACGTTTGCATCTACTGCCATACCAATTGTTAATACGATACCTGCAATACCAGGTAATGTTAACACAGCTCCAAAACTTGCTAAGGCACCAAAAATGAATAAGATATTCACTAATAATGCTAAATTAGCATAGAAACCAGCTTTACCATAATATACAACCATCCATAAAAGAACTAAAGAGAAACCAATAATGAATGACAACATACCACTTCTTACAGATTCTTTTCCTAAAGATGGTCCTACTACTTCAGATTGAACAATTTTAGCTTCAGCAGGTAATTTCCCAGCTCTAAGAATGTTTGCTAAATCTTTAGTTTCATTAAGCGTAAAGTTTCCTGAAATTTCAGATTGTCCACCTGAAATAGCTCCTCTACTTACACCTGGTGCAGAATATACAATATTATCTAAAACGATTGCAATAGCATTTCCTTGTTGAGAAACTTTTCCAGTTAATTTTTCCCATTCTTTTGCTCCAGTTCCGTTCATTTGCATTGAAACGGCTGGTTTACCTAATTGATCAAATGTATCTCTAGCATCAACAATAACACCTCCACTAATAGGAGCTTTACCATCTCTACCTCTTTTTAATGCATATAATTCAACAATATCTGGAGTTTTTTCATCTGTTTTTCCCCATACAAATTTAATGTTAGATAAAGCATTTGGTAAATTTGAAACAATATCACTTCTCCTTAAATATCCACCAATCAAAGCAGTATCAGTAACTTTAGCATATCCTAAAACTGATAACCCTTGTTGTTGAGTAATTTGTAATTTTTCAAATAATGGATTTGATTGAACTTGAGTTGAATCAGCTTTATCCGTTAATAAAGAGTCTATTCCTGTTGAAACTTTATCTTTTACTTCATCTTTAATTGCAACTTCAGTTTTTTTCAATACTTCATTTGCAGAAATTAAATAATTAGCTACTTCTTCTATTTTATAAGTTTCCCAAAACTCTAATTTTGCAGTACCTTGTAATAATTTTTTAATACGATCTACATCTTTTGCACCTGGTAATTCTACTAAAATTCTACCCGAATTTCCTAACATTTGAATGTTTGGTTGCGTAACACCAAATTGGTCAATACGCTTTCTTAAAACTCCAAAAGCACTTTCTACAGATTCAATAACTTTTTGTTTGATAATCGGCTCTATTTGAGCGTTAGTCATATCAAATTTAATTACTTCATCTAAATTTTTATTTCCAAAAATGTCAGAACTTGCTAATTTTAAATTTGCATTATTAGCTTCAATAAAGAAAGCATCAATATAATCTTGATTTCCCCTTTGATTCGTTTTTGCATCATTTAAAGCTTTAACAAATGCTACATTTTTTGAGTCATTTGCTAAACCGCTTAAAATATCTTTTACAGATATTTGAAGAATTACGTTCAATCCACCTTCAAGGTCAAGTCCCTTTTGTAGTTGATTATCTCTCACTTCATTATAGGTTTTCCCTAAGAAAACCGTTTCTTTTCCAATCGAATCTAGATATCTTAATTCTTTTGTGAAATCTCCTTTTGCAAATGTTTTAGCATCTTCACTAATTCCATTAGCTACAAAAGTGAAAGAAAGTTGGTAAATACAAACCAACGCGAAAAGAATTGCGAAAAATTTAATTAGTCCTTTATTCTGCATTATTACTATAAATTAATTATTCTATTTTATAAAAACGGACAAATATATAATTTACAATAGGATTAACCAATTTTATTTCCTAATAAAATTAGTTTTTTTCAATATTAACCTATTGTTGACTATATAAAAAAAACTGTCATTTTATTTGACAGTTTTTTTTATTCCTTTTTTATATATTACAAAACTGCTTTTAAGTCTGCATTCATATTACGAACTGCGTCTGCACTCTTAGCAAATAATGCTTTTTCAGTATCATTTAATTGTACGTCTACAATTTCCTCTACTCCATTTTTCCCTATAATACATGGTACTCCAATACAAATATCATTTTGTCCATATTCTCCTTCTAACATTACTGAACAAGGTATCATACGTTTTTGATCATTTAAAATACTATCTACTAAATAAGCTACTGATGCTCCAGGTGCATACCATGCTGATGTTCCTAACAAACCTGTTAATGTTGCACCACCTACCATTGTAGAAGCTGCTACTTTGTCTAATTCTTCTTGTGATAAGAAGTTTGAAACTGGAGAACCATTATAAGATGCTAATCTTGTTAAAGGAATCATTGTTGTATCACCATGACCACCTATAACCATTCCTTGTACATCATTTCCTGGTTTTTGTAATGCTTGAGATAAAAAGTATTTAAAACGAGAGCTATCCAAAGCTCCTCCCATACCTATTACTCTATTCTTTGGCAAACCTGTTGCTTTTAATGTTAAATAAGTCATAGTATCCATTGGGTTAGAAACCACAACAATAATTGCATTAGGTGAGTGAGTTAATACATTTTCCGCAACTGATTTTACAATTCCAGCATTAATTCCTATTAATTCTTCACGAGTCATTCCTGGTTTTCTAGGAATACCCGAAGTAATTACTACTACATCACTCCCTGCTGTTTTTGAATAATCATTTGTACTTCCTGAAACTTTTGTATTAAAAACTGTAGTTGTAGCACATTGCATGATATCCATTGCTTTTCCTTCTGCAAATCCTTCTTTGATATCTAATAATACTACTTCACTTGCAATTCCTCTATATGAAATTACATCTGCACATGTTGCACCTACATTTCCTGCACCTACTATAGTTACTTTCATTTTATTTTTTTTGTATGTTGTTATTTACTATTTTTTTATTAACTCTCGCAAATTTACCAAAAGCAAATGAACTTTGCAAAGCAAGTTTGTTATATAATTTTAGCTAAAAGATGAAAGTTCAACAAAACTTAACTCTTTTATTTTTATATCCTTTTTTTAAGCAGTTAGGCACCTTATATAAGATGCCTAACTGTTATTTATTTATAGCTATACTAAACATCAATTTTAGCATAAGCTGCATTTTTCTCAATAAACTCTCTACGAGGAGGAACTTCATCTCCCATTAACATTGAAAACACTCTATCCGCCTCAGATAAACTATCTATTGTTACTTGGCGTAGTGTTCTAAAATCTGGATTAAGAGTTGTATCCCATAACTGTTCAGCATTCATCTCTCCAAGACCTTTATACCTCTGAATGTTTACACCTCCACCCATTTGCATTGCAATTTTATCACGTTGATTATCATTCCAAGCATATTCTTTTTTATTTCCTTTTTTCACTAAGTACAAAGGTGGTGCAGCAATATATACGTGTCCTCCTTCAATCAATTCTTTCATATATCTGAAGAAGAATGTTAGGATAAGTGTTGAGATATGACTACCGTCGACATCGGCATCACACATGATTACTACTTTATGATATCTTAATTTTGAAAGATTTAAAGCTTTACTATCTTCTTCTGTACCAACAGTTACGCCTAATGCAGTAAAAATATTACGAATTTCTTCATTTTCAAAGACTTTATGCTGCATTGCTTTTTCAACGTTCAAAATCTTACCTCTTAATGGCAAAATAGCTTGAAACATCCTATCTCGTCCTTGTTTTGCAGTACCACCTGCCGAATCTCCCTCAACAAGGAAAATTTCACATTTTGCAGGATCTTGTTCAGAACAATCAGAAAGTTTCCCTGGTAAACCTCCACCGCCCATAACGGTTTTACGTTGTACCATTTCTCTAGCTTTTTTAGCTGCATGACGTGCTTGAGCTGCTAAAATTACTTTTTGAACAATAATTTTTGCATCATTAGGATTCTCTTCCAAATAATTTTCAAGCATTTCTGCTACTGCCTGAGAAACAGGAGAAACAACTTCTCTATTTCCTAATTTTGTTTTAGTTTGACCTTCAAATTGAGGTTCTTGTATTTTTACAGAAATAATAGCCGTTAAACCTTCACGGAAATCATCACCTGATATTTCAAACTTTAATTTATCTAATAACCCAGAAGCATCTGCATATTTTTTCAAAGTTCGGGTTAATCCCATACGAAAACCTTGTAAATGCGTTCCTCCTTCGTGAGTATTAATATTATTTACATAAGAAAAGATATTTTCATTATAACTTTCATTATAAATTAAAGCGACCTCAACAGGAATTTCTCCTTTATCATTTTCCATGCTAATAACATGACTAATGATTGGCACTCTATTGCCATCTAAAAATTTAACGAATTCTTTTAATCCTTCTTTAGAATGAAAAATTTCTGATATAAAGTTTCCTTCTTTATCTTTATTTCTCTTATCTGTTAATGTAATTGTAATCCCTTTATTCAAAAACGATAACTCTCGCATACGAGCTGCTAAAGTATCATAAGAGTATTCTAATGTTTGAGTAAAAATTGTAGCATCTGGTTTAAATGTAACCATTGTACCTCTTTTCTCTGTTGTTCCAATTTGTTTAACAGGATATAAAGATTTTCCTTTTTCATATTCTTGTTCCCAAATTTTCCCGTCTCTATATACAGTTGCTCTTAGATTATCAGACAATGCATTTACACATGATACACCTACACCATGAAGTCCTCCAGAAACTTTATATGAATCTTTATCAAACTTACCTCCTGCTCCAATTTTAGTCATTACAACTTCCAAAGCAGAGATTCCTTCTTTCTTATGAATATCTACAGGAATACCACGACCATTATCTTCAACCGAAATAGAATTATCTTCATTTATAAATACAGATATAGTATCACAATGTCCAGCTAAAGCTTCATCAATTGAATTATCAACAACTTCATATACTAAATGATGTAAACCTCTAACTCCAGTATCTCCAATATACATAGAAGGTCGCATTCTAACATGCTCCATTCCTTCTAAAGCCTGAATACTGTCGGCTGAATAATTGTTTTTCTTTACTTCTTCACTCATATTTTAATTCTTAAAAAAGACTGGTTATTATTAAACAGACAAATATAACCATTATATAAAAATTTATCTTCCTTTAGTTTTGTTTTTAGGCATAAGTTATTAACAAATGTTGAAAATTTTCATTTTAAGAGGGTTTTAAGCGATTAAAAATAAAAAAACGTCAACTAATATAGCTGACGTTTCAAAAACAAATCATATTCAAAATTTTAAACTATTTCTTTTTCTTTTGCAATTTCAATATCTGCTTGTACATGTGCTGCATTTGCTCTACCACTTGGGTCTTGATTTTCTTGCCATTTTGGAATCCATTTTCTTACTGTTTGCGCAGCACTTTCCTGTGGAAAATGTTTATGAAAAATGGTTCTATAATAAAAAGCTTCTTTACTTGTAGGCGTATTATATGGAAATAAATCTTTAGCTTTTGCAAATTCCACATCAGATACTTGTGTTGTACAATATTCTATTAATTGATCTATCCAATTATACCCAACTCCATCAGAGAATTGTTCTTTTTGTCTCCATAAAACTTCATCTGGTAAATAAGGTTGCTCTTTTGTATCAAATGCTTTTCTTAATATATATTTTTCAATTCCTTTATATCTTTTCGGTTGTTTTTCTTCTGGTCTAATTTTTATTGCCAATTCTAAAAACTCTTTATCTAAAAATGGCACACGTGCTTCTAATCCATGAGCCATTGTCGATTTATCGGCTCTTAATAAATCGGCTGTAAATAATTTTTGAACTCTTTCAATTGTTTCCTTTTGAAAATCTTCTGAAGATGGAGCATTTCTAAAATACAAATACCCTCCAAATATTTCATCTGCTCCTTCACCAGACAATACCATTTTAATTCCTAAATCGGTAATCTTTTTAGACATAAAATACATTGGTGTACTTGCCCTAATAGAAGTAACATCATAAGTTTCTAAGTGCCAAATAAGGTTCTCAATATTTTTAATTCCTTCTTCAATTGAAAAATATACTTCATGATGTTCTGTTCCTAAAAATTCAGCAACTTTTCTTGCTGCAACTAAATCTGGAGCATTTTCATCTAAACCAATTGAGAATGAATGAAGCGTTTGCGAATCTCCCAACAATCGTTTTGCAATTGAAGATGTCAATGATGAATCTAATCCTCCTGAAAGTAAAACTCCAAATGGAACATCTGCCATTAATCTTTTACGAACTGCTTCTGTTAGTGTTTCCTTGATTGCTGTATAGTCTAATTCTTCTACTGCTTTTAAATCGTCTTCCCATTCAGGTTTATAATATTTTACAAAACCTGTTTTATTTGTATAATAATGTCCTGGTGGAAAAGTGGAAAATGTTTTACATTGATCTGCTATTGATTTCATTTCACTTGCAAAATAGTATCTTCCCCTTTCATCAATACCATAATATAATGGTTTAATTCCTAATGGATCTCTTCCTACTATAAAATCATCTCCATCTACCACTACAAAAGCAAACATTCCATCTAAATAGTCGCAAAAGTCATATCCAAATTCTTCATATAAATGAACAATTACTTCTGAATCTGAAGTTGTTCTAAAAGTGTGATGTTTCAAGACCGTTTCTCTTAAAGCACTATGATTATAAATTTCACCATTATGCACCATCCAAGCAGATGATGTACCTTGAATAGGTTGTTTCCCTGTATGCAAGTCTACAATTGATAATCTTTCATGTGAAAGTATGTGTCCGTTTTCCGTAACATGAATATCACTTTCATCTGGTCCACGATGACTCATTCGCTTTGATAATTGTTGCACTAAAGCTTCTTCTTTTCCTTTTCCTATAATGGCTAAAATTCCACACATAACTTTATAATTTATTTTTAATACTTTGTTTCTGTTTCATTAACAAAGCAAATTTGAGTATTTAAGTACTAAATATAAATCATAAACTTAATTTTAATTACAAATTATAACCAAAATATCTAAATTATAATTAAAATTTAAACTAAAATGATAAAAACACATGGTATTGGTTACAAATCATAAAAAAACCACTTTACAAGTGGTTTTTAATTATTCTATTTTTACAATTTTATGGTTTGTTTTATTAAAAGTGAAGGTTTCTTCCTTTTTTTTCCCTTTCATTTCTTTTCCTAATGGTGAATGTAAAGACAATGCTATTATTTCTTTTCCATCAACTTCAATCTTTGGTAAAGCTAAACTTATAAAGAAAATAAATTTATCTGTGTAAATTAAGCTTCCTAAGCCAATGTATTTATTTACAAGGGTAACATCAATATTTTCTAATATACTTTTTTGATCTAAAACTTCTTTCAGGTTATGATTTAATTTTTCTTGCTCTAAATGCATCATAGACAGAGCTGTTTCATGCTTATCGCCTGCTGAACCTTTTGCATCATTTTGAGCGTCTTCTGCCAAATCAGCAATTCTATTACGAAGTGTTTTTATTTTTTCTTCTAATAAATTACAATAATGATTGTACATTTTTTGTTTAAGGTTCATATTTATAAATTAGCTTTTAAAAACACTCTCAAATTCTGACAAAAAATCGTTCTTATTCTCTTTTTTACGACTAAAAAAAGAAAGTTTACAACTATAACTTGTTTACTTTTCAATTCTAAAAATCAAATTTATAATTAGCTCCTAAAAGCACTTGAACACCTTGTACTGGAAAGTTTGTCCAACGATTATATTGTTGATTTGCTAAATTATTTCCTCTTAAAAACGCAGTTAATCTGTCATTATATTTATATCCGACATGAGCATTTAAATCGAAATAACTATCTAAAGTTACATCTTGTGGTTGAAATTCTGGAGGAAAAACTGCCGCTAAGCTCTGAACTGAAACTCTATCTTTTCGTTCTCCCACAAAAAACACATTTACACCAGCATACCATTTTTCATTAATATCAAAATCTAATGTTGTTCCTACTTTCAACTGTGGTAAATTCCATGCTTCTGATTCTTCGTCTGTTGTATAATTATTATAAGTTCCATTAATTCCTAATGATACATTTTTAGAAAAATCGGCTTTAATTTCTCCAAAAAAACTTGCTGTTTTAACATTATCATACACTACTTTGAAAGAGTTTCCATATGTATAACCTTCTGTATTTGCATTCTGAAAAACGTATTCATTACTCATGAATAGAGGTTTATTATCTTCATTATTAAATGATCCTCTTATATTAAAAGCTACAGTATTAGCTAATTTCCCTTTTAATCCTACATAAATATCATATTTATTATCTGTTGGTGCAACAAAAAGTGTTGGAGAAACAAAAGGACTTTGATCTACAAAATCAGCATACGAATTTTGATTTAAACCACCTTCAGCTCCAGCATATCCTATTAATACATCACCAACAATTTTATAAGATGCTTTTACATTTGGATAAACAAACAATTTACTATCACTTTCACCATTTATTTTTCCTGTTGTATAAAATATTCCTGCTCCAAGCTGTACTGATAAATCGTCTTGTTGATATAAGATGCTTGGCTTAGTTCCGAAGATAACATTGCTATATTTAATTTCATTTGAAGCAGTATAATCTTTTTCAAATTTACCACCTACATAATCTAATATAAAATTTGCTTTTATTTTTTGATTTACAACATCAAAATCAAAATTTGGCTTCACATAAAAACGGTTTTCTCCTGAACCAAATCCGTCAGAAAATCGTTTAAAGAGTAAACTCGCTTCATTAAAAAAGCTGTTTTCTAAATTTAATTTTCCACCTAAAGCAATAGTGTTGTAAGATTGTTTTGGATCGATTTCTTTTATTGTTGCTTCATCAAAAACGATATTCTTTGTTGGTAAACCATACCAATTATAAATTTGGTTTTTAATACCTAAATCTACATTCCAACTCAAGTCTCGTTCACGTGTTCCATAGGTAATATCTAAGCTTGTATTATAATATTTATCGTCTAATACTAAGTCTTTTATTCCTCCTTGAGAAGATAAATGACGTAACATTCCTCCTACATAGCTATTTCTTCCAAAATTTTCTGTCACAAATAATTCTGCATTTACTGCTGAATAGTTCCCAAATCCTAGTGTTGCATAATTACGAAATATTTTCTCTCTTTCTGCTTTATCTACAGATGCTGCTTTTCCTTTTGCTGGTGTGAAAGTTGAAGCTACTGGAAATGAGAAAATATTATATTGAATTGTTTCTTTATTCATACTTTCATCGTCTTCCATTACTGGTGTTTCTTTTACTTTAAAAGCATCAGATATTGTTGGAGTATATGGTTTTACAATATTTACTACTTCAGAACCTATATTTTCGTCTTTTACCTGTGAGAAAGATATTTGTGTTACTAAAGTAAGGATTGCTAGTGATAAATATATTTTGACTTTGTTCATATTTATTATTTTTGGATAAAAGAAAATAGAATATATTCTAAATTTTTCTTTTTATTCTTTTTTATATTTTATACTAATTAGTTACTGATGAATTTGTTTTAGACACTTCAGTTTTAATTTTATTTAATTCTGTTTTAGCTTCCTCTACAACATCTGGATAATCTGAGAAATTCTTAATTACACTTTCCAAAATATAAGTTGCTTGAAAACTGTCTTTTAATCCATAAAAATTCTTAGCCATTATCACTAATCCTTTTGCTCCGTAATATTTATATCCTGAATAATCTTTTGCGATTTTCTGAACTACTTTATTTGAAGCTTCAAATTTTTCTTCTTTATTTTTGAAATATGCATCATAATATAGCGCTTCTGCTGCTAATTCTCCTTTTGCAATTTTTAATAAATCAGCATAAGCTTGTTTTGCCTTAACTTCGTCATTTGTTTTAATTGCTGAACGTGCTACAATAATTTGAGCATCACTTTTAATTCTATCATCAATTTTGTCATTTGCTAACACTTTATCCGCATAAACAACAGCACTTGTATAATCTTCTTTTTCATAATACGATTTCATCAAATTAGATTGTGCATACGTTTTATTTTGAGGAAAATCGGCTTCATTTTCTAAACGCTTTAAAACAGGAATTGCTTTATCATAATCGTTTGTTTTTAAATGTACTTGACATAAACGTGCTAAAGCTTGCTCTGTAAACTCGTTTCTTGACTGATTTACAACATATTCATAATGTTTAATTGAATTAGATTCTAACTTATCTGCAAAGTATAATTGAGCTAAATAGAAGTTTGCTTTTAATGCATGAATTCCATTAGGAAATTTAGCAACATAACTACTAAATCCAGAAATAGCTTGTTTTGCATTGTTCATTAAATATTGTTTTTCAGCAGATTCGTAAGTTGTATTATCTAAATCGGCATTTGAAACTTCAACAAAGCTTAGCGTTTTAACCCAATTTGAATATTCATCTACTTTTCCACTATCTACATAAATTAATCTAGCCGTAGAAACTGCTTCTAATGATTCTGGACTTCCTGGATATTCGGCAGCTACTTTTTTAAACTTCGTTAATGCTTGATCACTTTTATTATTATTGTAATAAATTAACCCTTGTTTTAAAATTGCTTTTGCTACATAAGAACTTGTTTTGTAATTAGTAATTAATTTATCGTAAGTGGCAACTGCTTTAGATTCATTATTTTCATTTACATAAGTATTTCCCAATTCGTAAAATGCATCATCTGCATATTGCGAGTTTGGATACGTTTTTACAAATTTTTCTAAATCTTCTATTTTTCTATCATTTCTATCTACAAATCCGTAACTAATTCCCTTTTGAAAGGCCGCATAATCTGAATTAACACTTTTTAATTCAATCGTTTTATTATAAGCTTCCATTGCAGGCCAATATTTGGCTGAAATAAAATTACAGTCTCCTAAACGAAGATAAGCATCTGTTTTTCTCACATTATCGTTCATTACCTCAGCGGTAAAATCTGTAAAGTGCTTTATAGCATTGTCATATTCTTTTAACTTGAAGTATGAATAAGCTAAGTTATAATTCACATTTTTATATTCTGGTGTAGATGCTGCTTCATTATAGTTCATGAACTGTTTAAAGCTTAGCATTGCTTCTTTATATTGATCTAAATTATATTCTGTTTCAGCTTTCCAAAAAGTAGCACGCGCTGTAAATTTTGAATCTTTATTTTCCGAAATGGATTTTTTAAATAATGAATATGCTTCTTGATAATTACTGTCTGTGTACAATTCTAATCCTCTATAAAAAGTTACTTTTTGATATGCTAACTTATTTTCTGGTGATTTATTTTTTTCTAATAAGACTAGTGCTTCTGCATAATTTTTTGATGTAATGTAAGAACTAATTAATAATGTATTAATCTCCTCTTTATTAGAGTTGTTAGGATATTTATCTAAATAAGCATTTAAAATTTCAGGAACAGATTGATATGGATTTCCTATTTCATAACTTAATTTAGCATAATTTAAATAAGCATCTTCTTGAATTTTAGGCTCAAACTCCATTTCTGATGCCGTTTTGAATGCATTTAAAGCTTGTTGTTTTTTACCTGTTTCTAAATAACTTTCAGCTAAATGATAATAAGCATTTTGGGCTACAAAATCATTTCCATTAATAATCTTATTAAACTGAGCAATTGCATTTTCATAATCTTTTTGCTGATAATAAGCATATCCCAATTGATAATAATCTGTATTATTCCATTTTCCTTTTTTCCCTTTATATTCTAACAAATAAGGTAATGCTTTATCATATTGCTTTAAATTAAAATAACTTTCACCTATAATCTTAGATAATTCGCTTTTTTCAATTGCATTTGACTTAGGCATTTGCTCTTGACCTAAATCTATTGCTTTTTGAAAATTCCCTAATTTGAAATTCATATCGGCTTGAAAATAGCCCATTTTCTCTTTATACTTATCTTTATCTTGTACTTGATCAAAATATTGATTCGCAGTATTATAATCATCTGTTTCATAAGACATATAACCTAAATAGTATTTAGCTTGACTACCAAATGTTTTAGAGTTTAATACTTTATTGAAATATTTTGATGCTTCAGTAGTATTTTTTGCTGTAAAATAAGAATATCCTTTTTGAAAATTATATTTTTCTTGATCTTCGTAAGACATTGAACTTTCATTTACTTTATCAAACCATTCTAATGATTTAGCATAGCTACCTTGCTCAAAGTAATAGTGAGCTACTTCAATATAGGCTTGATTTTGTTTTGTACTTGTAGGGTAATCTTCTACAAATTTTTCAATTAAGTCATCTGCTCCCATTTGATTTAATCGAATAGCACAATTCGCAATATAATAGGCACAATCAGCTTGTACTTCCTGATTTGAGACTTCTTTTTTAACTCTTTCAAATAAAATTTGAGCGGATTGATATTGTTTATCCTTATACAATGCGACAGCTCTATCATACTCTTTCAAATCATGTGTATAAATTGAAGATTGTTGAGCTGAAACCATTAATGGACTAACAAATAAAAAGAATAAGGAAAGTTTCAGTATTTTTATCATTTTTGCTTGTATTTTATTGACCTCAAATATAAAGTTTATTACAACTATAAACGAAGCTAGTTAACATATTATTGTACTTTTTTTAAACATTTTTATAAACGATAATAATATTTTCGATTGAAATTAATTTTTAATTTTGAAAGCGTGCCCTAAGTTATTACTTTTACACAATTAAACTTTAGTAAACTATGTCTCAAACAATTCTTTCATTAAAAGAAATTACAGTATTTCAAGAGAAAAATCCTATACTAACAGATGTTAACTTAGAGGTTACAAATGGAGATTTTATATATCTAATAGGAAAAACTGGAGCAGGAAAAAGTAGTTTTTTAAAGACATTATATGCTGATTTATTTTTGACAGAAGGAGAAGGAAACATTGTAGGATATGATTTAAGAAATTTAAAAGAAAAAGATATTCCTTATTTGAGAAGAAAACTAGGAGTTGTTTTTCAAGACTTTAAATTACTACCTGATAGAAATGTTAAGCAAAATCTTTTATTTGTTTTAAAAGCTACAGGTTGGACTGCAACTGAAGAGATGAACGTTAAAATTGATGAAGTTTTAGACAAGGTAGGTATGAAAAATTATCAATTAAAAATGCCTCATCAACTTTCGGGTGGAGAACAACAACGAATTGCTATTGCAAGGGCTTTACTAAATGATCCTGAATTAATTTTAGCCGATGAGCCTACTGGAAATTTAGACCCTCAAACAAGTGTAGAAGTTATGGAAGTGCTTCGAAAAATAAATAGTACTGGAAAAACTATAATTATGGCAACACATGATTATGCTTTGTTATTAAAATTTCCTGCAAAAACACTAAAGTTTGACGGTGGAAAAGTTTTTGAAGTAGTACAAAGAACGGTTTAAAGATGTTATCTATTTTAATTCCAATTTATAATCACAATGCTTTACCTTTAGTCAAAGAGTTACAAAAGCAATGTATTCTAAATGGAATAGTGTATGAAATCATTTGTCAAGATGATGCTTCAAAATCTCCTTTAAATAAAATAAATGAAGAAATCAATTCACTTGACAACTGTTTTTTTATTTCTTTAGAAAATAATGTGGCTCACAGACAAAATAGAAATCTTCTTGCTAAAAAAGCTAACTTTAAATGGCTACTATTTATTGATGGGGATTCAAAAATAATTCAATCTAATTACATCCAAACCTATCTTAATAATTGTATTGGATTTGATGTTATTTATGGTGGAAGACAACACCCAGAAACGTTTCCATCAAAGCAACAAAAATTACGCTGGAAATATGGTAAATACATTGAAGATAAAATAGCTTCTAAAAGAATCCTTAGCCCTTTCAAATCTTTACTTTTCAATAACACACTTATTAAAAAGATTATTTTTGATCAAGTAGAGTTTGACAAAGAAATAAAATTTTATGGTCATGATGACACTCAGTTCTCCTATGAACTAAGTAAACTCAATGTAATAATAAACCATATTGACAACCCTATACTTCATGAAGACATAGACGATAACGATTGTTATTTAAAAAAAGCAGAGGAAAGTTTAAAAAGTGTGTTAATTCTTTATTACAGCAAAAAATTAGATTCAAATTTTGTTTCTATCCTAAAACTATATGTGTTTTTAAAAAAAACTAAATTAATTTTTCCAGTACAGCTTTTTTTTATTCTTTCTAAAAGTTTACTAAAAAAGCAAGTTTTAAGTAATAATCCCTCTCTTTTTTTATTTAACCTGTATAGAATTGGTTACATTAGTACTTTAAAAATAGGATTGTAATAAGTATAGTTTAAAGGTGTAGATATGTCTCAAAAAAGTAATCGTATATATTCATTTTTAAAAAGGACTGTTAGTATTTTCATTACAAAAAAAATGCTTTTTAAAATTGAACCGTTCCTAAGAAAATGTTATACTATAAATAAACACGGCAGCAAACATGAATGTATAATTTGTGGATTCAAGTCTAAAGAATGGGTTATAATTGAAAATAAGGATTGTTTGTGTCCAAATTGCGGAAGTTTATCAAGAGATCGCAGGCTTTGGAACATCCTTTCAACAAAATATTTAAAAAACAACCTTTTTGTTTTAGATTTTTCTCCATCAAGATCTCTTTATCGAAATTGGAAAAAACAAAAAAACATTCACTATACTGCTAGCGATTTATCGGGTAATTTTATAGCTGATGCAACCTATAACATCACTAATATTAGCAAAGACAATAATTCTTTCGATTTAATTGTATGCTATCATATTTTGGAACATATTATAGATGATGAAAAAGCAATGACTGAATTGTATCGCGTTTTAAAACCTAACGGAACAGTACTCATACAAACTCCCTTTAAAGAAGGAGAAATTTATGAAGATTACACCAGAACTACTGAAGCAGAACGATTGAAGCATTTTGGACAAGAAGACCATGTAAGAATCTATTCTATAAACGGATTAAAAGAAAGGTTACAAAATACAGGATTTAAAATTGAAATATTAAAACTAAAGGGAGATAAATATTTTGGCTTTTCTGATAATGAAAAAATTTTAATAGCTAAAAAAATATAATATGCCATTAATTTCAGTTGTAATACCTTTATACAATAAAGATTTAATAATAAAAGAAACTTTAGATTCTGTATTAAATCAAAGTTTTACTGACTATGAAGTTATCATTGTAAATGATGGCTCTACTGATAATAGTAAAAAAATAGTAACCACTTTTTCAGACAATAGAATTTTTCTTTTTAATCAGTCCAATAAAGGAGCTGCTTCTGCAAGAAACTTAGGCATTGAAAAAGCAAACGGAGAGCTAATTGCATTTTTAGATGCTGATGATTATTGGTTCCCAAATCACTTAGAAGAATTAGTTAAATTATATTATCGTTTTCCAAATTGTGGCTCATACTGCTCTAGATATAAAATTCAAAATACAAAAGAAAATTTTAAAAACCCATATTTCAAAGAAATTTCAGATAATTTTTATGGTATAATTCCAAATTATTTTAGATCTAATTATCCTTTTAAAATTAATATAACTCTCAATCAAGTCATACCTAAAAAAATACTTTTGGAAATAGGCGGATTTTCTAAAGAGATAACAAATGGTCAAGACTTAGAATTATGGACAAAAATAGCGATTAAATACCCTATAGCTTTGCATAATAAGACTACTGCTATATATAATTACTATGTTCCCAATAGCCTTTCAAAAAAAGATATTAAGCAAATGAAGTTAATGAATTTCAACCAATTTAGAAGTGAGGAAATAAAAAACAAAGATTTAAAAAAATTTCTTGATTTACATCGGATTTTTTATGCTATTCACTATAAAATGGCCAAAGAAAATAAGCTAGTTAATTTTTATTTGGGAGATGTAAAACGTTCAAATATTCCCTTGAAAACCAAAATATTATTTCTATTACCAAGTTTTCTATTAAGAAAACTATTAAAATTAAAACATTGGTTAAGAAATAAAGGAGTTGATTTTACAATTTACAATTAAACTCTTTTATAAACTCATCAAAATCTCTTATATAATCATCTTCATCAAAAACATCTGAAGCTAAAACTAAACACACAGAACCTGAAGAAAAATTCTTTAATTCTCTCCAAATACCATTTTTAATCAATAATCCTTCAAAAGGTTTATTTAAAGTGACTTTTCTTTTTTTTCTTCCATCATTTAAAATCACATCAAAACTTCCAGAAAGCGCTACTAAAAACTGTTGCAATTTTTTATGAGCATGACCTCCACGTTCTACTCCTGCTGGTACATCATATAAATAATAAACACGTTTCATTTCAAAAGGAAGTACTTCATTCTCTATAACTGAAAGATTACCTCTTCTGTCTTCTATTTTAGGAATGGAAATTATTTCTATATTCATATTCTTGTTTTCTTATGGTAATGTTATAATAATATTGCCTTTTACACTGATATTTACTTATAAAGAATTTTATTCTATTGTAATTTGCATCAAATTTAACCATTCCTCAGTGATTTTTTCAAAAGAAAATTTCTGGACACTCGACTTTGCATTAGATTTACATGTAGTATATAGTTTTTCATCTCTATACAATAGTTCAATTGACTTAGTCAATTTTTCAAAATTTTGATTTTCCACTAATAATCCATTAAATTCATGTGTAATAATTTCGCTAGGTCCTGAAACTAAATCAAAACTTATAGCAGGCGTCCCACAAGCTAAAGCTTCAGCTAAAACAAGACCAAATCCTTCATATTGGCTACATAAAATAAAAAAACGGGCATTTTTCATATACTTATAAGGGTTATTAGAAAAGCCTTCAAAAACGACATTATCTGATATATTTAAATCAATAACTTTATTTTTTATTTTCTCTAATTCTGGTCCATCACCAACAATTACTAGCTTAACTTTTTTACTTGGTAAAATTGAATTAGAGTATGAGTTTATTAGTTTATCAAATTGTTTTAATTCAACTATTCTTCCTACCGCTAGAATATATTCAAAGTTAAAAGATACAACTTCATTACTTTTTATATTAATATCATTAAAATCTATTGGATTATATATTGTTGTTGTGTTTTTAAGTTGATGTTTTTTCAAAACAACTTTTTTATTTGCTTCAGCTACACATACAATTTTATATGCCTTACTATACAACCATTTAGTCAAAATAGTGTTCTTAGGAAGATAAGTTTCAATTTTAGAACTATGAACAGTATAAATGATTTTTGCTTTTGGATATAAAAATTTAGTAATAAAAATTTCACTTATTGGGTTAAGCCTATAGCGCATATCTATAATGAAATCGAACTGTTGTGCTTTTAAATATTTTTTAAACTTTATATACTTATTTATTTTATTTAAAAATGAAGAATTTCTATCCGTAAAATCTCCAAAATTAACTATCCCTCCAAACACTTTACTCTCCGTTTTATCATCTAACAACAATAAACTAGTCTCAATGCTTGTTACTTTATTTAAAAGCGAAAATAAATTTAGTATAACTTTTGATAATCCTCCTATGTCTAAATTATAAGCTACAATGGCAATTTTATATTTTTTACTTTGCTCAATCACACTTCTTTATTTACTTTCGCAACAAATATACTATAACTGAACTTATCTCTATGCAAAATTTTCCTTTAATTAGTGTCATTTGTATTTCTTATAACCATCAAGATTATGTCATAGAAGCTTTAAATTCAGTAATGAATCAAAGTTATCCAAACATTGAATTAATTATTGCTGATGACTGCAGTAGTGACAATTCACAACAAGTTATCAAAAATTGGTTAATCCATTATCCTGATATTTTATTCATTCCAAATAAAGTTAATTTAGGTAATACTAAAACCTTTAATAATGCAACTAAATATGCTAAAGGAGAATATTTTATTGATTTAGCAGCAGACGATATATTATTACCAAACTGTATTCAACGACAAATTGAAACTTTTCAAAATTCAAGTTTTGAAAAGTTAGGAGTAGTTTATGCTAATATTAAACTTTTTGATGAAAGTAATAATTTCATTTCCATTTATTACGATAAAACGGAAAATCCTAAGAGTGGTGACATATATGAAATGGTTATTAGTCGAAGTGAAAAAATTTGCTCTGTTGCTTCTATGGTTAAAAAAGAAGTGTTTGAAACTGTTGGATATTATGATGAAAACCTTGCTTATGAAGACCTAGATTTATGGGTAAGAGCTTCTAGATTATATAACTTTGAATATATTCCAGAAGTTTTAGCTAAAAAAAGAGAACTTTCTACTTCTTTAAGCTCACATTTTCTTAAAAAAAACAATAAGAGAACAAAACAGCTACATCAATCTACTTTACTTATTTTTGAGAAAATAATATCTCTTAACAGAACTAAAAAAGAACACAAAGCTGTTTTAGGACGAATGCGATTTGAAATGTATAAACTTATTGCTTCAAAAGATTTTTACAGCCTTTTTAAATTATTATTTTTAGAAATAAAAATAAGATTAAAGCTACTTTAAAATTGTTTTATTATATTTTTTAGAATATATAAATTTTACAATATAAAAAAATAATGGTATTTTAAAAATGAGCATGAATAATATAAATTTTACTTTCATCTTACTAATTGCATAGAAAAAGTTATCAAAATAAAAAGCGGTATTAAATGTTGATTTCTTAAAAGATGACAAAAACAGGTTAATTTCCCTTCTATCTATTTCATTTTTAAATTCATAGATAGAATATATTGAAGCCAATCTTAGATAAACTCTTAGAAAATTAAATTGTGTTTCATATATATACTCTCTTTCAATTTTATTTTCCTTTAATAAATTATATAGTCTTTCAAAAGTTTTTAAAACGTAAAAATTTTTCTTTGAAAATGTTTTTGTAATGGCTTCAGAATTATCTTGTCTGTAAAAAAATGTGCCTTCGCTAAAGACTACTTTATTACTTTGCATAAATAATTTTCTAGTAATATATTCATCAGAATCAAAAGCATCTTCTGGAAAAAACTCATTTTCTATTAAGCTAGTTTTAAATAAAGCAAAACCATGTATATTCCAATTTAAAGACTCTATTAAGGCTCTTCTACCTGATAAAACTGCATTTCTGTCTAAATTTAAACCTATAATTTTTTTATTATTCTTTTCATTTTCAAAGTAAAACTCCATATCTGGTAAAACAGTATCTGCTTTTGTTTCAATTTGCCTATTAACCATCTTCTCTATTAAATCTATTGAAAAAATATCATCTTGAGAAGAATAATAAAAGAATTCTCCTTTTAAATGTGGTATAATATAATTAAATGATTTTGGAACTATTCCTCCATTTTCTTTCTGAAATACTTTTATTCTATTATCATTTAAAGCAAAATTATTTAAAATTTCTAAGCTACTATCAGTTGAAGAATCATCGACTAAAAGGATTTCTAAATTTGAATATGTTTGATTTACGATGGATTGTAACGTTTCGTTTAAATACTTTTCTCCGTTATAAACAGGTATAAAAATAGAAACCAAATAATTGTGCTGCATAATTAAAATAAATTATTTTTCTTAAAATAAATTTTAAAAGAGATAATTAAAATAAAGAAATAAAGAAAACTACTCACAATTTGACTATACCATACACCTCTAAAATCGAAAAAACGCATTGCTATTACAAAAAGCATAAAATTTATTGCAAATGAAAAAATCTCTGTTAATAAGAATCCTTTTGTTTTTCCAAAAGCAAAAAAACGAATGCCTAAAATTAAACAAATAGCCTTCATTAAATCTAAAATAACCTGATATTTAACAAATGGTGTTATAACTAAAAAACTTTTATTAAAAAAGAATGGAATAAAAAAATCGATTCCTAATAAAAGAATGATTAGACCAATACAAAAAATTGGAATAATACTTTTATAATACTCTTTTGTTAATGAAATAACATCTTGTCTTGAACTACATTTTGCTAATTCTGGTAAATAATAAAATGAAACAAAAGTATTTATAAAAATCATGTAAAATCCAGAGATTCTTAATACTGCTTCATAATATCCTGCATATTCTAATGAAAATTCATCAACTATCTTTATTCGTACATAATACGAAAAGGCAAAAGACATAACAATAGAAACTAAAGACATTAAACTGTAGTTTAATAAAGGAAATATTTCTTGCTTAACAAATTGAAACGGCTTAAAAAAGATTTTAAATGAATAAATTTTAAGAAAATAATACGTTGAAATTACAAACATTATAACTGAAGTAATTATTAATCCAGTAATTGCTCCTTGAAGTTTGTATACACTCATTAAAAAAACAGAAAAAACCAATGCCAAAACATTTGTTATCATTCCAATAGATGCCACTTTTCTATATTGACTTTTCCCATTTAAGACAGAGTTAAAAAGTAACGATATAGCTTGAAACGGAATACTGATTGCAAATAAAAACACACTCCATTTGCTCTTGATTTGATTTACAAAAAAATACTGATTTATATCATCAAAAAAAATAAAAAAAATAACCGATATTAATGTTGAGAAAAATAAAAAAAACCAAAATAAACTAACTATAAATATTTCTTCATTTTTTATCTTTTTCTGAGAAGCTAAACTACTTACAATTCCATTTTGTGTACCTAACAAAAGGAAATTATTAAAAAAGGAAATAAAATTCCTTACTAAACCAACAGCTCCCATACCAGCTATACCAATAAAAAAAGCAATAGCCTTACTAGACAAGAAACCAACCAATAGCTGAATTAAAATTCTAGCTCCACTTACTGAAAAAATTTTATACAATTCTTTAGAATAAATTTTCGCCATTAGTTTATTCATGATACGAATTTAATTTTGCAATTATAATCTGAATTTCGTTATCATTCAAAATTCCATTTAAAGGAATACTTAAAACCTCATCATGAATTTTTTCAGAAATAGGGAAACTCATATTATTCATATACTTTAAAGCTTCTTGTTTATGTGGAGCTATAGGATAATGAATCATGGTTTCAATTTTATTTTCTTTTAAATATTTGGCTAACCTATCTCTATTTTTTGTTCGAATAACAAACAAATGAAAAACATGATTTTCACTTTCATTCCACAAAGGAAGAATTATTTCATTATTTTTAATTTCTGAAAGATACCGTTTTACTATATGCCTTCTTTTTTCGTTTTCATTATCTAAATGAGCTAATTTCACATTTAAAAATGAAGCTTGTAATTCATCTAACCTAGAGTTTGTTCCTATTCTTTCATTTTCATACTTTACTTTAGAACCATAATTTCGCATAGAAAAAAGCACTTCTGCCAATGCATTATCATTGGTTGTAATTGCTCCTGCATCACCTAAAGCTCCTAAATTTTTTCCTGGATAAAAACTAAATCCAGCAGCATTTGCAAAGTTTCCTGCTTTTTTATCTTCTAAAATAGCTCCATGTGCTTGTGCAGCATCTTCTATAACTAACAAATTATTTTTTTCTGCAATTTCATTTATCTGATTCATTTCGGCTAATTGTCCATATAAATGAACAGCTAAAATGGCTTTTGTCCTATTAGTTATTTTTGTCTGAATTAAATCTGGATTCAAATTGTAGGTTTCCAATTTAGGTTCTACTAAAACAGGTATTAAATCGGCTTGAAGAATTGCTAAAATACTAGCAATATAGGTATTAGATGGAACAATAACCTCATCTCCTTTTTGTAATTTTCCTAATTGAATATACGCTTTAAAAATCAATACTAAAGCATCTAATCCATTTCCTACACCTATACAATATTTTGTTCCACAATAAGTTGCAAAATTAGATTCGAATGATTTCACTTCATTTCCAAGAATGTACCAGCCTGAATCTAAGAATTGCTTCATTTTTTCTTGAAATGCAATCTCAAAAGGTTTGTTTAATTTATGTAAATCAAGGAATTTTATCATAATTTAATTTTATATGTATCTTGATTAAACAGAGAACATCCTAATTCTTCTTTTTGCATTAATAAGCCTTCATTATATCCTAAATCATTAGTTTCAGTACATGTTCCCATATCAAAAAAATCAAATTCTTCTTTATATTTTTCTATAAGTTTAAAATATAGAAAATCTAAGGCTCTTAGTTTTTCTCCTAATAAAGTTGTTGCTCCATATTGCGATTTTAATACCTTTTTAAACTTAAAAATAGTAAGTCCTGCTATTATTTCACCTTCATAGAAAACGTTATATTGGAAAATATTATTTGGAAACTTATTTGCTAAATATTGTATTTCTTCAATACTATGTACTGGTTTGGTATTGTGTTTCTCTTTTAATCTTGGTATTAAAACTTCATTCCAAAAAGTGGAAAAATCACCTGTTGATTCTATTTCTAAATTTAATTTTAAATTTTTTCTATAATGTTTTAATTTGCTTTTAGAAATTCTAAAATCGTCTTTAAATGGTATACATAAATTTAATTCTCTTTTCATCAAAACAGCATTTTTCTTGAAAAAAGAAAATAGATACTCTTCCGATTTATTAATTTGATAAAAAATATTAATTGGTTTATATACCAACTCATCAAATTTATTTTGTTTTAAAAAAGTAAAAATGGAATTAAAATAAGAATCAACTTCGTTGTATTTAACAAACTTTTCTAATACTAATCCTCCATAAGTTAATCCTTGATGTGAATAAAGAATATTTCCTACTCTGTTTGCAGGTAAAATTGCTTTCAAATTATCTTTTTCATCAAAAATTAAAAGTGAATAATCCTCAAATCTATCACTATGATATTCCATATAATCTCTATGAAATAGAAATGTAGCATTTTTAGCATCTGAAATAAAATTATTCCAAACGTTATAATAACCCTTTGTGTATTTATTAACGGAATATGTTTTCAAAAAAATGGAATTAGTCCCGAAAATTACTAATTTTTTAACTGTTGTATAGTCTATCTGTAACTTTTTATCAAATAATTTATTATATTGACATTGATTATTCCCCAATACATTAAAAATGAATCCTAAAAGTAATCTCTATAGTTACTTCTTTTTTATATTATTTCCTATATTAACTATTGGACAAGATATTTCTTTGTATACTCAAATCAATGGTCGATATGATTTTACATTTATAGGGAACACTTTAAATTCTCAAGAAAATTCCTTTCAAACTACACCGAGTGTTTTAACTAGTTCATCTGCCACTTTAAATTTAAATTCAAACGACATTATAGAACGTGCTTATTTATATTGGGCTGGATGCGGAACAGGAGATTTTGATATAAAGCTAAACGATGTTGATGTCGTTCCCGAAAGAACTTTTTCAAATATTTTATATAATCAATTTCATTTTTTTAGTGCATTTGCAGATGTTACTTCTCAAGTTCAAGCTACAGGAAATAATACTTATATTGTTTCAGACTTAGACGTATCTAATTTTATTAGTTTACATTTTCAGAATAAAACTAATTTCGCAGGATGGGCTTTAATAATCGTTTATAAAAACAGTTCACTTCCTTTGAATCAGCTAAATATTTATGATGGTTTGCAAGTTGTTTCTCGAACTCAAAACTCACTTTCTGTTAATTTAGATGCTTTAAATGTAATTGATAATCAAGATGCAAAAATAGGTTTTTTAGCATGGGAAGGAGATTCTGGATTAGCTATAAATGAAACATTGAGAATAAATGGTACTATTCTTAGTAATCCTCCTCTTAATCCTACTAATAATGCTTTCAATGGTACTAATTCAATTACCAATTCTAATGAACTTTATAATATGGATTTAGATATCTATGGCATTCAAAATAATATTGCTATAGGAGATACAAATGCTACTATTGAATTAACTTCTGGACGAGATTATGTTATGATTAATGCTATTGTAACCAAATTAAATAGTCAATTACCAGACGCTACTATCCAAATAGATGATTATCAATTAGCTTGTAATATTAGAGAACTACCTGTTCGTTTTACTGTTTATAATGTGAATAGTACTGATATTTTACAAGCCAATACTCCTATCGCTTTTTATGTAGATGGAGTTTTAGTTGGCACTTCTCAAACTCAAAACACAATTCCTATTGGAGAAAGTGAATCTGGAAATGCTATTCTTACTATTCCAAGCAATATTTCGACAAATTTTAACCTAACTGCTGTTGTTGATGATATAGGAAACAATTCAGGAATAATAACTGAACTAGTTGAATCCAATAATTCAAACACGATTGCTATCCAACTTTTAGTTTCTCCTGAATTTAATATTTTAGAACCTATTATTAGCTGTAATTTAGGATTAACAAGAGGTATTTTTGATTTTTCAGATTATGAATATCAGGTAAAAACAAATCCTTCTCAAACGGCTACATTTTATGAAAACTATGATGATGCTTTTAATGAAGTAAATCCGATTTTTAATACTACAAATTATGAAGTTATTACTTCTCCAAAAGAAATTTTCATTAGAATTGAAGATGATAATTGTTTTGCTATAACTTCCTTCTATTTACAAACAAAAAACTGTCCACCAACAGTTTACAATGCTGTTTCTGCTAATAATGATACTCTAAATGATTCTTTTTTTATAGATGGTTTAAGAGATATTTTTGTGAATTTCAGGTTAGAAATATACAACCGTTGGGGAAAACACCTTTGGACTGGAAATAACAACAAACCAAATTGGAATGGTTATGTTCAGGAAGGAATTGGTTCAAAATTAGTACCAGAAGGAACTTATTTTTATATTCTATATCTAAATGATCCTAGCTATCCTGAGCCTTTAAATGGTTATTTATACTTAACTCGATAATTACATATTCTGTGTATAATAATTATAATCTTTCATTAATGTTCTAATAAAATCTTGATCATTTCCTGATTGATTTTTAATTCCTGTTACAGCAATTACTTTTTCTCTAAGTTTTATCAATGTAGCATAATCTCTTGTTTTTATAGCAGTTTCAAAAGTTTCTTTAATAATCCTAACATCATTATCGGATAATTTAATAACTAATGGATAAACTGGAACATAATCATTATTAACTTCTTGTAAAATAGTATGATTAATATTTATATTATTTTTTAATGAAATAACAGCTGTTCCTGCTGCCATATCTCCTAACCTCTGGTTTTTATTACTTGTAACAATCGCTATTAAACCTATAACGCCACTACCAATTAAGACTTCAATTAAACGAAATAACCATCGTACCAAATAATCTCCAAAACCTGCTTGATAACCATCAATTTTAATTACTTTCATCTTTAAAAGTTTTTTTGCTATGGTTTGTCCTTCCCATAAACTTTCTTGAATTAATGAATAAAACATTATTGGTAAACCTATAATAGAGAATATTCCCATTATAGACCATTGATCCATTCCTCTAAAAAAACGATCTAAATCGAATACATTTATAACAAAATACACAGCAATAATATAAGCGGCTTTAACCAGTGTATCAAGAAGTTGCCCTAGTAATCTATCTCCTACAGAAGCGGCTGTAAAATTTATCGTAACATTTTGTGTTGTTGTTATAGCTAATTGTGACATAATTTTTTATTTTAGCACTTCATGAGAGAAGTAGCATTTATAAAACAAAATAAAGAAAAATGGCTTGATTTTGAACAAGCAATTTTCGGTAAATCTAAGAAAAATCCTGATGAATTAGCAAGTTTATATATTCATTTGGTAAATGATTTAGCATACGCACAGACTTACTACACTAAAAGTAAGACAGTTGTGTATTTAAATTACTTAGCTTCACAAACCTATCAAAAAATTTATAAAACGAAAAGAGAAGATACGAATCGATTGGTATATTTCTTTAAAACGGAAGTGCCTTTAATTGTATTTTCATACAGAAGATATATTTTATACGCTTTTATTCTCTTTACTTTACTTACTTCAATAGGAGTAATCTCTGCAAAGAACGATGATTCATTTGTAAGACTTATTTTAGGAGATGGTTATGTTAACATGACATTAGAAAACATAAAAGACGGAAACCCTGTTGCTGTTTATAAAAGTGGGAGTAATTGGGGAAGTTTTATTGGTATTACACTAAATAATCTAAAAGTAGGTGCAATGTCTTACTTTTATGGAATATTCTTTGGAATTGGTACTTTTTGGGTACTCATTCAAAACTGTATTATGTTAGGTTCATTTCAATACTTTTTTTACCAAGAAGGTGTTTTTTGGGAAAGTGTTCGAGGAATTTGGATTCATGGCTCAATGGAAATTTTTGCTATGGTTATAGAAGCTGGCGCTGGCTTTGCATTAGGTGCTAGTATTCTGTTTCCTAAAACTTTTTCTAGATTGAATTCTTTTAAAATTGGGTTTCAAAACTCCTTTAAAATATTTTTAAGTACTATGCCTTTTACCATAATGGCTGGTTTTTTAGAAGGTTATATTACTCGTTATTCTATAGACATGCCAAAACCATTAAGTATTGGTATAATATTAATCACATTAGCAATGATTAGCTTTTACTATTTAGTATATCCTTTCATTGTAAATAAAAAAATAAAGAACTAATTTATGTTTCAATTATATAAAAAAAGAAATTTTGGAGAACTTGTAAGCGATACGTTTGAGTTTTTAAAATTACATGGAAAAAACTATTTCAAGAATTATTTCATCATAAATGGTCCATTACTACTATTATTGGTAATATCGCTTTATTTCCTAACGAAAGTATATTTCGAAGGGATTTTTTCAACTATAACTATAGGAGACAATAACCCAAATGGTCTTATGAATCACATGTTTAATAATATGTGGGTTTTTATGGGACTAGGAATTCTCTTAATTATTACCATATTATTGGTTAGCATTGTTAATTATACTTATCCTGTAAGTTACTTAAAATTAGTTGAAAGTAGAACAGAAACTACAACGGAAAACATTCTAAAAATAATGAAATTGAAATTAGGAAGAACCATCATTTTTTTCCTTGCTTCTATTGTAATATTCATTCCATTATTAATCATTCTTGGTTTTTTAATGTTTTTACTAGTATTTATTATAATAGGAATTCCACTATTATTCATATTCATCCCTACTATTATGAGTTGGATGATATTAAGTTACTACGACTACATCTCAACAGAAAATGGCTATTTTCAATCATTAGGAAATGCCTTTGAAATAATCAAAAAGAAATTTTGGCCTATAGTAGGTTCTACAGTAATTATGTATATCATAGTTCAAGTAGTTGTAGGAATCATTACTTTCATTCCATATAGCATTTTTCTAGCGAGTATGTTTACAGATATAGATGCTAGCAATACCAATCAAACTTTTACTACAATGAGTGTTGTTTTATCAGCAGTTATGGTTATTTCTATAATATTAAATTACACTCTCCAAAATTTAATCTTCGTTAATCAAGGAATAATCTATTATAGCGTAAAAGAGGAAGAAGAAAATAATAGTATTAAAAGTGATATAGATTTAATAGGTAAAGATGGCGAATAAACAATTTCTTTTTATCCTTTTTTTATCATGCATTGGGTTTTCACAATCCGATACAATAACAGTTTCTTCAAATTCGACTCTTGAAGAAGAAATTTATTCTGAATATCAAGATTCATTATATTCTACTGAAAACTACATCATTACTCCAAAAACATTTGATCCGAATTTTCAAGAAAAATATACTGATGATGAATTTATATATGAAACTGTAATTGATAATAAAGAGCTAACAGCATGGGAACGCTTTTGGAGAGCAATCAAAAATTTCTTTGAACGATTATTTGATTTTGGAAGTTTAGGACGTTCTATATCTGGATTAGAAATAATTATGAAAATTATTGCTTTTATCATTATTGGTTTTGTTATTTACATGATTGTTAAAGTTATTATTAACAAAGAAGGACAATGGATATTTGGTAAAAAAAATAAAAAAATTACTGTTTCAGAATTGGTAGAAGAAAACATTCATTCTATCAATTTTAATGAGATTATAAAAAAATCAAAACAAGAAAAAGATTATCGACTTACTATTAGATATTACTATTTATGGTTATTAAAATCATATTCTGATAAAGAGCTAATTGAATGGGATATTGAAAAAACAAACTCAGATTATTTATCTGAACTAAAATCTCAAAATACAAAAGAAAATTTCAAATACCTCTCATATATCTACGATTACAGTTGGTATGGAGAATTTGAAATTAATGAACCCGATTTCTTAAAAGCTGAAACCGTATTTTTAAAAGCAATACAAGAAAAGTAAAATGCCAAAAAGTATAAAAATATACATCTTCATATTAGTCCTTATTTTTATAGGAGTAATAGTTATTGATGCAAACCGACCAAAACCAGTAAATTGGGCACCAACTTATAGTGTTAAAGACAAAATTCCTTATGGGCTTTATGTTTTAGACAATGAAATAGATAATTTATTTAAGGGGCAAAAAATAGAAAAATTTGGTGTTACTCCATATGAGTTTTTAGATCCAAAATATACCTATACAGATAGTACTTATAATACAAAAGGAACTATTTTATATATAAATGAGAATTGTGATATTGATAATGAATCAGCACATGAACTACTATATTTTGCTTCTCATGGTAATTCAATATTTATAAGTGCTAGTGATTTTTCTAGAGCTATTAGAGATACTTTACATTTCGACTATGGTTATGCCAATAATTATTCTGACACATTACAATTTTCGTTAAACAACAAAGAAAAATACAAGTACTTAAAAGGCGTAAATGATGTTTATTTTAAAGAATACGATTCTACTAAAGTAGAAATACTAGGTTATCAAAAAAACAGCAATAATGATTCTGTTCCAAACTTCATCAGAATTCCACATGTAAACGGATATTTTTATTTGCATACACAACCAGCCGCTTTTACCAATTATTACCTGCTTCATAAAGAAAATTATAAATATGCAGAAAAAACACTTTCTTATATTGAAGATGAAAAAATATTTTGGTATTTAGAAGGAAATCGCAATAATGTAGGTTCTCCTATGAGATATTGGCTAAGTCAACCTGCATTAAAATGGGCTTGGTATATTAGTTTAATCAGTATTTTTATCTTCATGATATTCAACGCTAAAAGAAGACAACGAGTTATCCCTATAAAAGAGCCACTAAGAAATACAACAGTCGATTTCACAAAAACTATTGGGAACTTGTATTATCAAGAAGGAAATCATCAAGATATAATTGATAAAAAAATAAAATTCTTTCTTGAAAAAATAAGAAATGAATACTTAGTTGACACATTCGATTTAAATGAAAGTTTTATCAATCGTTTGCATCAAAAAACCGGAAAAAGTAAAGCTGAAATTGAAAACCTTGTTCGTTTAATAAAAAAATATAGAAACCAAGAACAAAGTACGGAGAAAGACCTATTAGAATTTAATAATACCATTGAAAAATTGGGAATATAAAACAAGAATAATATAGACTTTACAGATATTATAAAAATACAAATCTGTACTCATGTCTCAATAATATAAAATTAAGTCAAGAAAAAATATATGGAAAATAATTTTGAATCACACGAAAATCTAAATGTAAACGAAAATTTAAATGATAATCTAAACTTTCAAACCCGTTTAAATTTAGCACCGCTTCAGGAAAGTATAACAAATATAAAAGAAGAAATAGCAAAAGTAATTGTAGGACAATCTAAAATGGTTGACCAATTATTAGTAGCTATTCTTTCTAATGGACATGTATTACTAGAAGGTGTTCCTGGTGTAGCAAAAACGATAACTGCAAAATTGTTATCAAGAACTTTAAGTTTAGATTTTAGTCGTATTCAATTCACACCCGATTTAATGCCTTCCGATATCATTGGAACATCCGTTTTTGACTTATCAAAATCATCTTTCGAGTTCAAAAAAGGACCTATTTTCTCTAATTTTGTTCTTATCGATGAAATTAATCGTGCTCCAGCAAAAACACAAGCTGCTTTATTTGAGGTTATGGAAGAACGTCAAATTACTGCTGACGGTCATACTTACAAACTTGATTTACCTTTTCTTGTTATAGCTACTCAAAATCCTATAGAACAAGAAGGAACTTATCGTTTACCAGAAGCACAATTAGACCGTTTTCTTTTTAAAATAAACATTGACTATCCTAATTTATCAGAAGAAATACAAATTCTTCAGAAAGAGAACGTTTTACAAAATAATGACAAGCTAGCTCCAATTGCTCAAGTTATTGCAAAAAGTAACATCTTAACGTTTCAAACTTTAATAAAGCAAATTTTAATAGAACCGCATTTAGTAGAATATATTGCGAAAATTGTATTAAACACACGTGAAAATCCATTTTTATACCTTGGAGCATCGCCAAGAGCTTCTATTGCAATTTTAAATGCTTCTAAAGGTTTTGCTGCACTTAAAAATAGAGATTTTGTTACTCCAGAAGATATTAAAGAAGCTGCTATTCCTGTATTACAACACCGTGTTGTAGTTACGCCAGAACGTGAAATGGAAGGTATTACTAGCACCGAAATTATCAAACAAATTATTGATTCAGTAGAAATTCCTAGATAGAACGAATTCAATAGATTCATAAAAAAATCAATAGATAAATGAAGCAACTTTTAAAACAACTATATCTCAATAATTTCTTTTTTTATTGCCTCATGGGTATAATTACCCTATTTACTATTGCATACTTTTTTCCCATGTTTTACAATGCCGCTTGGTATTTACTATATGTATTAATCGTCTTTACAGCTATTGATATTCTATTGTTATTCGGATTTGGAAATAAAATTGAAGCTACTAGAATTACACCCGAAAAATTATCAAATGGTGATGAAAATTCAATAATTATCAGAATAAAAAACAAATATACATTTCCTATTCTTGCAAAAATTATTGATGAGATTCCATTTCAATTTCAAGAACGAAATTTTGAAGTAAAACGAAAAATAAAAGCTTCTACAAATGATAATTACCAATATTTTCTTCGCCCTACAGAGCGTGGTGAATATTCCTTTGGAAATCTTAATTTCTACGCAGTATCTCCATTGCAACTAGTTGCTAAGCGCTATACTTTTAATAAAGATCAAATGGTGCCCACTTATCCATCATATATTCAATTACGTAAATATGATCTAATGGCATTCTCTAATAATTTATTCCAATATGGTTTAAAAAAGATTAGAAGAATTGGACATACTATGGAATTTGAACAAATAAAAGAATATGTACAAGGAGATGATATTCGTACAATAAACTGGAAAGCAACAGCAAAGCGTAATCAATTAATGGTAAACCAATTTCAAGATGAAAAATCTCAAAATGTTTACATGGTTATCGACAAAGGACGTGTTATGAAAATGCCATTTAATGGATTAAGTTTACTTGATTATGCTATTAATGCTACATTGGTTTTATCAAATGTAATTATCAAAAAGCAAGACAAAGCTGGAATGTTTACTTTCTCAAAGAAAGTAGAAAATCGTGTAGTAGCTGAAAAAAGACAAAGCCAGATGCAAAACATCATGGAAAATTTATATAACATTAAAACTGATTACTTTGAAAGCGATTTTAGTCGTTTATATGTAGATATAAAAAAACATATCAATCATAGAAGTTTGATAATGCTATATACAAATTTTGAAACGCTTGATGGTTTACATAGACAACTTCCCTATTTAAAAGGAATTGCAAAGAATCATCTGCTTGTAATAGTCTTCTTCAATAATACTGAACTAAACGAACTTATCCAAAAGAAAGCTGAAAATGTACAGGAAATATATGATAAAGTCATTGCTGAAAAATTTGCTTTTGAAAAACGACTAATCGTGAATGAACTTAAAAAATACGGTATTTATTCTGTATTAACTCAACCTGAACATCTTACATTAGATACAATAAACAAATATTTAGAGATAAAAGCTAGAGGAATTTTATAGTTTATTATAACCATATCTTCTAAATACTTAGTCACATCAAAAATGCAATCCATTTATTACTCTATATAATAAATGGATTGTATTTTATTTACATTTTTTATGTCTTCTTTATTATCATTTTAGATTATTTCAAACTAATATCTTAAAGCCAACATTCTTTATAACTTCCCTTATTTTCAAGATATTTATCCCTCAAATATAAATAGTTTTTCTTATCTGATTCTTTAAAAAAGAAGTAAGAAAAAGCAAAAAAATATCCTTTAAACTTAATTTTAAAAACTTTTCTATCTTCGTAAAAAAATATCATTTATTATTAAAGAATAAACATGAACTTTATTATATTTATACCTATTGTTCCATCTTCCTCTGATTTCAACCCTATCCTAATAATAATACCTGTTTTAATATTAGTTTATATACTAATAATAAAAACAAATATTTTTTCATTAGATAAAAAATCTAATGCATATTATAAAAAGGATAAAAAGTATTATTCAATAGAAGATAAATATAATACCGTTAAAATTGAAAAAGAAAGAGAGCTAAATCAATTATTAGAAAAGATAAACAAAAAAGGCATAAACAATTTGTCAGCGAAAGAAAAAAGAAGGCTAGACGAATTATCAAAATAAACAAATAAACACAACAAACACATAAACATGAAATTAATACATGACACTACACTATCAACACTGATTGTGCTTAGCTTAATAGGCTGCAACAATCCTAAACAACAGATCACTAATAATACACAAGAAGTAAAAGATACTATAGCTAAAGTTATTTTTACAAATAAAAATCAGGAAAAAAGTATTGCTATAAAAGATAATTGTGATAACTATCCTGTAGATTCATTATTAACTACTAAAATATTAACAACAGGAACATTCCACAATGACGAAATTGAAAAAGACGATAATGAAAAAGTGTGGTTAGGTCTCTTTAAAACATCTGAAGGATACTCAATAGCTAAAACTAAATTAAATGCATTAAGAGTATATGATGCTGTTTTAGATGAAAATGAATATGAAAAAACAGCTTGGAATATAAAAACTACAATAGAAGATACTTGCATTGTACTTATAGAACCTTTATCATTTATAAAAGAAAAAAGCATAGAAACCATTACTCTAAATGAAACTTTACTACCCAACCATTCAAAGAATTTTAATTTTTTAGGAATAGATTACAAATTAACTGCAACTGGAAATACAAAAAAAGATTCACAAATTTTAGATTATTATATTGTATCTAACTATAAACTATACCTTACAGCGTCAATAAATGGGAAAGATTATACTCAATTACTAGTTGCAAAACCATCCTTCGATTACCAAATGATCCGAATATTATTCGCTGGAGATATTGACGGAGATGGAAAATTAGATTTATTACTTGATACATCCTCACATTATAATGCTACAAGTCCCACATTATATCTTTCAAAACCTGCCATACAAGGATCTATAATTAGACCTATGGGGAAACACACAAGTGTAGGCTGCTAAAACATTTTAATAATCTAAGATTAAATTAATGACTCCATATAACTTTATTCCTTTTCCTAATTTAGAGAGTAATCGATTAACTTATAGAGCTGTAGAAACAGCAGATGTTAATGAAGTAATTGCTCTTAGAGGAAATGCTAAAAATATGCAATACATTCCTAGACCATTAGTTACAAATATTAACGAAGCTTTAGATCATATAAAAATGATACAAGACAAAATAGATTCAAATGAAGGAATAAATTGGGCTATTACAGAAAAAGGAAATAACAAAATGATAGGCATAATAGGTCATTATAAAATAAAACCTGAACATTTTCGTTGTGAAATAGGCTATATGCTTCTACCCGATTATCAAAATAAAGGATATGTTACAGAAGCCATTCAAACTGTACTAAGTTATGCTTTCCATAACATGAAAATGAACTCCGTTGAAGCATTAATCGATCCTAGAAATACTGCTTCTGAGCGCGTTTTACAAAAAAATGGTTTTATAAAAGAAGCTCATTTAATAGAAAACGAATATTATAATGGAAATTTTATAGATACTGTAATTTATTCATTACTAAAAAGAAATTTCATACAATAAAAATATGACCGAATTCCAAAAACAATATATAGAAGTAGAAGAACTTTTAAACTTTGAAGATTATAATCAAGTAATAAAAAGAGTTATTGATTTTACTCTAGATACTGAAAATATTACATTTTATACTAAAACTAATCATTTTTTAAATTGGTTAGATACTAATGACCAAAATACACCTGAAAAAAAAGAAAAATTACAAAACTTACTTAATGAGCTCTATACATTCTTAATTCAAAAAGAATGTCATATACATCAAACTATTATAACTGTAGAACAAATAAAAAAAGTTTATAATTCAAGCTTTGCATTAGGACCTATAAATTTAGACATTAAAACAGGAGAAATAATAGGTTTAGTAGGCGAAAATGGAAACGGAAAAACAACATTGCTACGTAGTTTATGTGGTGAATTAATACCTACATCTGGCTATATAAGATATCATTTTGAATATGAAGACATTTATGATTTAAGAACCAAACTAGTTTATATTCCGCAAAGAACAGATACTTGGAGAGGCTCTATGTATGAAAATCTAGAATTTACGGCAAGTTGTTATGGATATAAACCAGAAGAAAACAATTTAATAATCGACTTAATCATCACTCGATTAGGACTTCGAAAATTTAGAAACTATAATTGGAGTGGTTTATCTTCCGGTTACAAAATGCGATTCGAATTAGCTCGAATGTTACTCAGAAAACCTAAAATATTACTAATTGATGAACCATTAGCTAATCTAGATATTTTAGCACAACAAACCATATTAGATGATTTTAGAAATATTGCTAATTCACCCTTCAGACCTATTGCTATTGTTTTAAGTTCTCAACAATTATATGAAGTAGAAAAAACATCCAATCAAGTTGTATTTTTAAAACAAGGATCTCAAAAGAATTTAAACACTGAAAACGACATAACAAAACACTGTATTATTGAATTTGAAAGCACACAAAATCTAAGTGATTTGAAAACAGCTTTTACAGGATTAAATATAATATCGATAGAACAAAATGGAGGAACATATATTGCCATTTTTCCTGAAGATGTTGATATAATCAACTTTATGAAAACAGTAATCAATCAAAATATTTCAATTAATTATATGCGAAATATCTCAAACTCAACACGTCGTTTCTTCGTTAATTAAAAATTCACATTCAAAATGTTTAAAAATATTCAAAAACAACTTTTATTAAAATATCCTCTCATTTGGAATACTAAATTTATTTCAATGCTCATAATTGGTATCATCTATCATATTATCTACTTTATTTTGGGCTACTTTGAAGGAACAATAGATTTTTCAAATAAAAGCAAATATGACATTGAATTTCAATCTGTAATGTTTGGTATTTTACTCACTATAATACTCACTATATTGTGGTTAGTAAACTATTTTAAAAACAATTCATTAAAATCGTTTTATAGCAAATCTAAATATGCGCTATTTTATGAATGGTTTCAAATTTTTATAATTTGTACATTTCTTATTTCATTTTACTTACCGTTTTCATTTGGAGAACAACTCCACCAACGAAACTATTATTCGTATGAAGAAACACAAAAACGATGTGAAATAATTAGTTTAGCTGATATTTTTATAGATGGAAGTTTCTCTCAAACAGAAATAAATTCATTAAAATCAGATTTAATTGATGAATCAAATCATTCAAAAATAAATGATACCACAATCAATAATACCATTGATAAAACTGAAGAATATGTTAATGAAATTGAAGAACAAGTAGAACAAATATCGCATTACACTTATAAAAATTATATTGTTTTTAATGGTAAAAAATACGATGAATTTTCACTTTTAAATCGTAATGTTTTTCACTTTACAATTAATAGCAATGAAAAAGACTCTATAAATAAGATTAAGGTTAAAACTTGGCTACAAAATAATGACAAACAAGAAATAAAGAGTTTAATGTCTGCTTATCTGAGAATGATAAATGAACATCATTTAAGTACAAATCTTACTTTAAATGAATGGTTAGATATAACATACAAATCACCTTTATTTAAGGATTTTTTATATATAACTCCCTATAAGAATGAATATGAAACCAATAGATATTATAACTATTATAATGATTCAAGAATGAGACAGTCAACTGAACAAAATGAAAGATATTCTAAATATTTTGTACAGCAAAATGTATTGAAAGACAAGTACGAAACTGTTTCAGAAGCCTATACAAATCCTATCATAAAATACGATGAAATTCTTGCTTATTTCTATGGTGCCTTGGGTTTTTCATTATTAATCTTTTCATTTAGAGTAACAACAGGGAAAAGTTGGTTAATTGCTGTACTAACAGTTGGAATCATAAACATTATATTAGGTATTTTTTCTGCTTTAGGTTCTTCAAGCAACATATACCTTTACTTATCACTATTTACCATACTTGTAATCTCATTTTACTTTTTCTTAATTTATAACAATAAAAGAAGCCTTGATTTAAGTAGAATAGCTTTAAATATACTATTATGGTGTTTTCCTTTAATCATTCCTATACTCTATTTTATTGTAAGAGAACACTATTTACGTTATCATTACTACTCTGATGAATATTCACAATATATATCTCCTGAATATAGATGGTTGGAAAACAATATTTCTGAAATATTTTTAATTAATTTTATACTATCAATTGTAGCTTTATTTTTCTTATCAAGAATCATTAGAAACTGGAAAGGACTAGCAGAAAATTAGAACCTGATAATTACTAAAATTCAATTATTTCAGCATCAATAACTGTTTTTGGTGCTGAAATTTTAAAAAAATAATGGAAATTTTAATTGTATAGGTTAATTGATTAAGCCTTCTTTTATTTCCATTCTATTTGTAATGCATAAGCATTTTTATCCTCTTTAGTAATATTATAAACAGTATGTGCTTCTTTTTTAAAAACATTAATTTCGGCAATGTCATTTAAACTTAATTCACGCATAAAATTAATATCTAATGATTTTACTTCTTGCTTTATTACTCTTTTAGGATCTTCATAATCAAAACACCATTCTAAATATTTTACGTTATTTACATGATTTACAACATCTAAATCCGATAAAACTATTTTTTTAGTAGTAATAACTTTGGAATCATCAATATCAATTTTAATAGTAGATTGTTGAGTTGCATTAATTTGAAATTTCTCAAAATGTTCATGTGGCAACGCTAATAAATCAGGACGCCTTGTTTTTGTATTAATTACTGCCCAATACGTTTCACACCCAACTATTTTTTCATCATTGAGATACATTTCCATACATCGAATTGAACGTGAATTTTCTAAACTTTTTATCCATGTTTTTATAACAATAATATCACGCCATTTAGGAAGTTTATCTATTTCTAAACGCATTCTACTCATTACCCATGCTTGATGATAAACTTGCATGTCTGTAAAACTAATTCCTCCTAAATCTGCATGATTTCCAGCAGTTATTTGTAATAAATTGCATAAATCGGTATATTTTAAATAGCCATTTGGATAGCAGTTTAAAAAGTTAATTTCATATTCTTGTTCAAGTATTGATGTAAATTTTGATGATATAGGCATTTTTATATTCTCGATTTTATATAGTCTGTAACTTCTTTTATATTCGTTTTATAATCAAACCATTTTGTGTTTTCTGTTCGCTTAAACCATGTAATTTGTCTTTTTGCAAAGCGTCGGGTATTCTTTTTAATTTCTTCAACAGCAAAATCTAAAGTAGTTTTTTTATCTAAAAATTCAAAAAGTTCCCTGTAACCAACAGTTTGTAATGCATTTAAATGTTTATTTGGAAATAGTTGAGTAGCTTCTCCTAATAATCCTTCCTTCATCATAATATCTACTCGTTGATTTATTCTATCATACATAATTTCTCTTTCCGCTTCTAATCCAATTATAATTGGGATGAAGTTTCTTTCATTTTTTCGTCTTCCAATGAAACTTGAATATGGTTTTCCTGTTCCAATACATACTTCAACAAAACGTTTCATACGTTGCGGATTTTGAAGTGTTTGTGGATTTTCATTTGAAATTTTAGTAAAATAGTCTATATCTAATTCCTTTAGTTTTTCTTGAAGATAAATTAATCCATACTGATCATATTTTTCATTTATTTCTGTTCTAACTGAAGTGTCTATTTCTGGGAATTCATCAAATCCTTTTAAAACAGCATCAACATATAATCCAGAACCTCCAATTAATATTTGAATATTATTTTCTTTAAAAAGTGCATTCAGTTTATTTAAAGCTTCTTCTTCAAAATCACCTACACTATAATTCTCAAAGATGGATTTGTTTTGTATAAAATGATGCTTTGCTGCTTTCAATTCGTCATCATTAGGAACAGCAGTGCCAATTTTCATTTCTTTGAAAAATTGACGACTATCACAAGATAAAATTTCGCAATTAAAATGTTGTGCTAACTTTATACTTAAAGCTGTTTTTCCTATGGCAGTTGGACCAATTATAGTAATTAAAAAATTAGTCATTTCTTAATGTATTTCCACAATTATAGCAGAATTCAGCGTCAGTATAATGATCCTCTGTTCCACAATTTGCACAAGGGTTTTTCTTATTGATTTCAGGATGCTTACGATTTGTTTTTGCCATTTCCGCAGTAACAATTCCTGTAGGAACAGCAATAATTCCGTAACCTAAAACCATTACAAAAGAAGCAACAAATTGACCAAGAGGAGTAACAGGAGAAATATCTCCATATCCAACAGTTGTTAAAGTAACAATAGTCCAATAAATACTTGTAGGTATACTTGTAAATCCACTTTCTGGACCTTCAATAACATACATAATTGAACCTATAAAAACAGTGCTAATTAATACAAAATAAATAAAAACTACAATTTTACCTCTACTAGCAAGCATAGCTTCTTTAAGATGCAATGATTGTCCTGTAAATTGAGGATGATTTAATATTTTGAATAATCGAATTAATCGAAATGCTCTTATTATGGTTAATACGCTTGTTCCTGTTAAAAATAATGACAAATACATAGGAAGCACTGCTATTAAATCAATAATTCCATAAAAGCTAAAAATATATTTGAATGGTTTGTTTATAGAAATAACTCGTAAAAAATATTCAATTGTAAAAAAAATAGTAATACTCCATTCTAAAAACACAACTTGATCATGATATTTCGTATCAAAACCTTGAACTGTTTCAAGCATTACTAATACAACACTTAAAAGAATTACGACTAATAGAAACAAATCGAAAAGTCTACCATAAACTGTGTTTGTACCATAGATTATGATATGTGCTTTTTGCCTAAATTTTTTAAATATTGATTTTTCGGACTTCATAGTACAAATTTAAAAAAATTAAAATGTTACTACTTTCATTACTTTTCGTTTTCTTAAATAACCTTGGATAATATTTTTAGTATCTCTGTTATTTTGCATTGGAATGATTAGCTTTTTCAAAATTTCTATATTATTAATTTGATAATTTAAACCATAAAAACAATAGCCTTTATACACTCCATTTTCAATTAATATTGCACTTCTCTCATCATGAGATCTTCCTTTGTCAATAATAATCATATTGTTGTTTAAAAAAGTATTTTGATCTATAAATTCATTTACTCTTTTATTATAATCTTCTGGTTTTTCTTTTTCAATACAAGCTCCAAAACAAGTTTTTACATCATATTGAAAACATCCTTTTTTAGTGTCATATAATCCATTTAGTTTTTGGCATAAATTATACTCTTCTGTTATTTTAAAAAGTGTTTTTCTTCCTTCTTGAAGAGAAGTAAATGAAGTGATTTCTTTTTTTCTGCCATCAAATTTGGAAATTTTTAAAATTATATAACCTTTAGAATCTTTTTCAGCATACAATGCCCATTGAAATAATGTTTTTCGTTGTGCTCTATTGTATATTGGTTTATTAATTTTAATTTCTTCACTTTCTTTTAAAAGAGCTACTAATTCATTTCCTGTTTCCTCAAAAGTTACAGTAAAGACTTCTCTTTGAATTTTTTTACTCTTAGGGCTAGTACCTGTGAAATGCTGGTTTACTCTCTTTTTTATGTTTTTACTTTTACCAATGTATATAACATCTCCTTTTTCATTATGAATATAATAGATACCTATTTTTGAAGGTAATGATTCAACTATATCAAGTAATTTTGGAAGAATTCCTGCTTTTACTTCTGTTTTTACATAACTTTTTACAATTTCTTTCTCACTATCTTTTGAAAGTAATAATCGAAAAAGTTTCATTGTTGCCATAGCATCTCCATTTGCTCTATGTCTATCAGCAATAGGAATTCCAAGTGAGCGAACCAATTTCCCAAGACTATATGAAGGCTGTTCTGGAATTAATTTTTTAGCCAATTCAATGGTGCAAAGTGTCGATTTTTTATACGTATAACCAAGTCTTCGGAATTCGGTACTTAAAATGCGATAGTCAAAAGCAGCATTATGAGCAACAAGTACACAACCTTCTGTAATTTCAATAATACGTTTTGCTACTTCATAAAACTTTGGTGCTGAACGAAGCATTGCATTATTTATTCCAGTTAATTTTACTACAAATGGCTGAATTGGTTTTTCAGGATTTACTAAACTAATGAACTGATCTACTATTTCATGTCCATCAAATTTATAGATGGCAATCTCAGTAATTCCTTCTTCGTTATATTGTCCACCTGTAGTTTCTATGTCGAGTATTGCGTACAAATTTAGTATTCAGTAATTAGTATAATTTAGTTAGAAGTGTTTATATTTTTCTTTATTTCTTCTATTTTCTGTGTCCAAATATACTACTTCCTATTCGAACCATAGTACTTCCGCATGAAATTGCCAACTGATAATCTCCAGACATTCCCATTGAGAGTATTTTTAGCTTTAAATTAGAGGTTTCGAATTGATTTTGTAAGGTATTAAAAATAGATTTTAAATGTAAAAACTCTTTTTTAATTTGATTTTGATTTTCTGTGAAAGTAGCCATTCCCATTAAACCAACTATTTTAATATTCTTAAAGTTTTTAAACTCTTCAGAAGATAGAATTTCTTCTAATTCCTTTTTGTCTAAACCAAATTTTGTTTCTTCTTCTGCTATGTGAATTTGAAGTAAACAATCAATAATTCTATTATTTTTTAATGCTTGTTTATTAATTTCTTTTAAAAGTTTAAAGCTGTCTATTCCATGTATCAAACTTACATAAGGAGCCATATATTTTACTTTATTGGTTTGAACATGACCTATCATGTGCCATTCAATATCTTTTGGCATTTCTTCATATTTATCGGTCATTTCTTGGATTTTATTTTCACCAAAAATACGCTGACCAGCTTCATAAGCTTCTTTTAAATCACTAATAGGTTTCGTTTTTGAAACAGCAACAAGAGTAACTTGCTCAGGAAGTGATGATTTTATATCGTTAAGATTAATTGCTATTGACATTTTATTTGTCTTTGTAAAATTTTAAGATTTGTGTATTCCTTTTTTGTGTTTAAGCTTATAAATATTAAAATGAAATTGAAGAATAAATCCTATTCTTACAATTCATAAACAATTAATCCACTTCTAAATTTTGGCTCAATATAGGTGCTTTTTGGAGGCATAATTAAATTATTATCTGCTAAAGTCTTAATTTCTGAAATATCTGAAGGATATAGCATAAATCCTACTTTATAGTTTCCCTCATCAATAACTTCTTTAATTGCTGTTATAGATTGTTTACCTGGAATATACTTTATTCTTTCATCATTACGTAAATCTTCAATTCCAAGAATGGGATTTAATATTGTATCATATAAAATTTGAGCATCTAAATTTTCTAAAAACGAATCGTTTTTAATTTTCTCATTCTTATAGAAAAGAGCATAGAAATTCCCATCTAAATACATTCCAAATTCAAACTTATTTTGTGGTTTCCATAATTCTTGTTCTTTAGTTTTAATAATAAAATGTTGGGCTATTTTTTTTAGAAAATCTTCTTTGGTGTAATTATTAAGATCTTTAATTATTCTATTAAATTCATAAATTTTCACATTACTTTCGGCAATTAAAAAACTCATGAAATAATCTAAATTTGGATTTCCTAAGTGCTTATCATCTTTATAGAGCATTTCAGCCGATGCAGAACGATGATGCCCGTCAGCAATATACAAATCTGGTATATTTTCAAAATGATCTGCTAACCAATCTATATCACTTTGGGTGTCTATTTTCCAAAGTGTATGTTTTTCCTTGTTTGTAGTTGAAAACTGACTAAGTGGTTCGTTTTGTTTTTTTAACAAAATCCATGTTGTTAATTCAATACTGTCAGGATATGTAATTAATACGGGTTCTGTGTTAAAACGTGTTTGATGCAAATAATTTTTAAACATTTCTACACGATACTCCAACGTGTCTTCATGTTTTTTAATATGATTATTTTGGTAATCTTTAATGGAAGTTCCTGCGATTATTCCTGTGAAAATTTTATTTTTAGTATTAATTTCATACAAGTAAAATGCTGGTCTTTCTTCTTGGATGAAAATGTTTTCATCTTTAAAATCTTTATATTTTAAGGCAACTCCTTTAAAACGTTTATCTAAGCTAATACTTTGTACATTGGCATAAGCAGGATTAATTACATGTAAAAAAGAATAAGGATTAAAGTTTAACCAAGCAGCAAGCTCAGCAGCACTATAATCTTCATAGTTTCTACAAGTAACAAGTCCTACTTTGTCAGGTGAAGGACGAACTGCTTTAAAAGGAATTATTTTAGCCATGTTTCAGTGATTAGTTAAAAGTGATTAGCAAAAGTTTATAACTCGTTACTAATCACTTTTAGCTGTTTCCTATTTTTACTTTGAAAATTGTTTTGATACTTTTTCTGCTTTTTTGCTTTCAGCATAGTCATAGAAACCCTCTCCAGATTTAATTCCTAATTTTCCTGCCATTACCATATTTACTAATAATGGACAAGGTGCATATTTTGGATTTTTAAATCCATCGTACATTACATTTAAGATAGACAAACAAACATCTAATCCAATAAAATCGGCTAATTGTAATGGTCCCATTGGATGTGCCATTCCTAATTTCATAACGGTATCAATTTCAGAAACTCCTGCAACACCATTATATAGGGTTTCAATCGCTTCATTTATCATTGGCATTAGAATTCTATTAGCTACAAATCCAGGATAATCATTTACTTCTGTTGGTATTTTTCCTAATTTAATTGATAATTCCATGATAATTTTAGTTACTTCATCAGATGTATTATAGCCACGGATAATTTCAACTAATTTCATAATTGGCACAGGGTTCATAAAATGCATTCCAATTACTCTTTCAGGATGCACTACTTGTGCTGCAATTTGTGTAATAGAAATGGAAGATGTGTTTGATGCTAAAATTACATTGTGATCACAAACATCACTTAATTGTTTAAAAATATTCATTTTTAAAGCTACGTTTTCTGTAGCAGCCTCAACTACTAAATCGCAACCTACAACACCATCTTTAATATCAGTATAAGTAATAATATTAGCAATAGTTTTATGTTTATCATCTTCTGTTATTACTCCTTTTGTAACCATTCTATCAAGGTTATTAGCAATGGTTGCCATTCCTTTTTCTAAAGATTTTTCAGAAATATCAATTAATTTTACAGTAAATCCAGATTGTGCAAATGTATGCGCAATTCCATTACCCATAGTTCCAGCTCCTATTACAGCTATTTGTTTCATTTTATGTTATTTTTAAAATTGGTAATAATTCCATTTGATAAAATAGAATTAGGGATTATTATTTTATTTTCAAATTCATCTAATAATACAGTATCATGAAGGTTTACTTCTAAGACTTTTCCTTTTTTTCCTTGAAACTCTATTAAATCATTAATTCTAAAAGGTTTAAAAATGAGTATAAATACTCCACTTACAATATTACTTAATGCTTGTTGCGATGCAAAACCTGCAATTAGTGTTGTAACTCCTGCACCAGCTAATAATGAATGTCCGTAGGTTTTTGTTATAGGTAAAGTCAATAAAGCCCAACCAAATCCTATTAGATAAATAATTGCTTTAAAAAGATGTTTAAAAAAATAGAAATTAGTAGGATCATTATTTAGAGTTGATGTTCTTCCGCTTAAATAATGATTTAAATAACGATCAAAAAGTAATGAAGCTATAATTGTTAAACCACAAATTATAGAAAATTCAATTAAAATTTCTGTATCGTTAAAAATCTTATTAAACATAAACTATTTGTTAAAACAATCAATGATTTGATAAGCAACTCGTAATGCTTCTGTACCATCTTCAAGGGTTACAATTGGAGTAGTATCATTATTGATAGCATCTGCAAAAGTTTCTAATTCATCTAAAATAGCATTATTTGCATTTACATTTGGATTATCAAAATAGATTTGTTTTTTTATACCTTCTGCATTTTGTAGAATCATATCAAAATCACCAGGAATTTCTGGAGCATCTTTCATTTTTACTACTTCACAGATTTTATCTAAATAATCAACCGATATATAAGCATCTTTTTGAAAAAAACGTGATTTACGCATGTTTTTCATAGAAATTCTACTAGACGTAATATTTGCGACACATCCATTTTCAAATTCGATACGAGCATTGGCAATATCTGGTGAATCGGAAATAACAGAAACACCACTTGCATTAATGCTCTTTACTTTTGATTTCACAACACTTAAAATAGCATCAATATCATGAATCATTAAATCTAAAACTACAGGAACATCTGTACCACGAGGATTAAACTCTGCTAAACGATGTGTTTCTATAAACATCGGATTTTGAATTTGATCTTTTACCGCTATAAATGCTGGATTAAATCGTTCTACATGACCTACTTGTCCTTTTACATTATGTTTTTTTGCTAACTCAATAATCTCTTCTGCTTCTTCAACAGTATTAGAAATGGGTTTTTCTAAAAAAACATGCTTACCTGCTTTTATAGCTTCTAAAGCACAATCATGATGTGATAAAGTTGGCGTAACAATATCAACTACATCAACTGCACTAATTAGCGCTGCAATGGAATCAAATTTTTTATAACCAAATTCTGCTTCTATTTTGATTGCGTTTTCTTCGAAAGGATCGTAAAACCCAACTAATTCATATTTTGAAGATTGATTTAATAATCGTAAATGTATTTTTCCTAAATGTCCAGCACCTAGAACACCAATTTTTAGCATAATAGAGTATTTTCAACAAAAATAGCAATAAATTGATAATTTATAATTGATATTTGATAATTAGTTTTCTATTTTTACCGAAAACTAACCTAGATTAAATTGAAAGATACATCCAAACACCAAGGTCTTAGAAATCAACTTGCTAAACAATTAGAGGAAAAAGGAATTATTGATAAAAATGTATTAGAAGCTATTAAAAAAATTCCACGTCATTTATTTTTAAATTCAAGTTTTGAGGATTTCGCATATTTAGACAAAGCTTTTCCTATTGGTGCTGGACAAACTATATCTCAACCTTATACTGTTGCTTTTCAAAGTCAATTATTAGAAGTGAAAAAGGAACATAAAATTTTAGAAATAGGCACAGGAAGCGGTTACCAAACCGCTGTTTTGTGTGTAATGGGTGCAAAAGTATTTTCTGTTGAAAGACAAAATGAACTTTTTAAAACAACATCATTATTACTTCCTAAATTAGGAATTAGACCAAAACATCTTTCTTTTGGAGATGGTTATAAAGGACTACCTCAATATGCTCCATTTGATAGTATAATTGTAACGGCTGGTGCTCCTTTTATACCCCAACCATTAATGGCTCAATTAAAAATAGGAGGAAAATTAGTTATTCCCTTAGGAGAAGACAATCAAATTATGACAATGTTAGTTCGTAAAAATGAGACACAATTTGAAAAACATGAATTTGGTGAGTTTCGTTTTGTTCCACTTTTAGAAGATAAGAATTAAAATGATTTTTTAATTCTGTCAATATCTCTTTTAGTATCTCTTTCTTTCATAGTCTCTCTTTTGTCGTAGTTTTTCTTTCCGCGACAAAGTGCCAAATCTAGTTTTGCTAATCCTTTTTCATTGGTAAATAAGCGTAAAGGAATAATTGTTAAGCCTTTATTATCACTATCTTTTTGAAGCTTTTTAAGTTCTTTTTTATTAAGAAGTAACTTCCTTTCACTTTTAGCCCTATGGTTATAGTGTGTACCATAAAGGTATTCTTCAATTGTAGCATTGATTATGAAAAGTTCATTATTATGAAATTCACAAAAACTTTCTGCGATTGATGCTTTACTCAAACGTATAGATTTTATTTCTGTACCAGTTAAAACAATTCCAGCAGTATATCTATCGATTATTTCATAATCAAATCTTGCTCTTTTGTTTAATATGTTAACCGTTTTTTGCATAAGATTACAAAAGTACTTAGAAAAATGTGATATCAAAATATCTTAATTGTTTTTACAGGACTATTATTTTTGTTTTATTAAATTATTATTATTTTACTTAAAAAACTATATATATATCATTACTGGATAGTATTTTTTTATATATTCGTAACAACAAACAATAAATAAACTATCAAAATGAAAAAAAATGTATTAAAAATCTGTAGTCTTGCAGTTTTAGGTTTATTTTTTTCATGTTCTGAAGAGAATTATGAAAAAGATTCAGTTTTAGAGTCTGAAAATCTTAATCAAGAATTATTAACAACCAAGCAAATTAATGATGGAATTAAAAGTACTTTAGAGCAAACAGGTCAGTTTTATTGGGAAGACGCATCATTACAAATGCTTTGGAGTGCCACTCAACATGGGTCAAATATTGTGACTATAGGCTATGGTAGTTCTCAAAATGATTTTGAAAAAGCATCTTCTAAAGCAATAGGAATTGAAGAAGAAATATTAAAAATCATTAGAGATAATGAAACTAGTTCTTCTGAGAAAACACTTATTTATAAAGATCCTGTTTTGAATATTATTGATGTAATCATAAAAGATCAAAGCACATTAGCTCTTTTAAGACAAAACAATCATGTAAGATATATAGAACCTGGAGATTATAAATTTTTCCAATTTGAGCAAGAGAATGGAACAAATAAAAGTTCAAGTTCTGGTTCTTCAGGATGTGGATATGAATCAGAATCTTTAAGTTCTTCTGATTATACAACAATCACACCTAACGCAAAAGTACCTTGGAATTTCTATAAACATAATATACCAACAGCTTGGAATACTAGTACAGGAGCAGGAATAACGATTGGTGTTATAGATTCAGGAGTTTCTCCAAATCAATCTCTATTAGGAAGTAATTTTAACAATGGGAGTTCATCTGGTAGATCAGTTCAAAAATATGGAACTTATGTAGATTCAGCTTGGCCATGGTCAACTTCAACAGATGGACCAAATGATAAATGTGGTCATGGAACAAGTATGACTGCTACTGCTACTGCACCTAGAAATAATAAAGGGCTACCTGTAGGTGTTGCTTATAATGCAAATTTAATTTCATACAGAGCGGCTTCAAATGTGGTTTTAGAAGGTTATCATGAACAAAAAGGAGTACAAAATGCATTTGTTGGTTTGGGTAATAATTCATCAGTTAAAATAATTTCAATGTCAATGGGACATATATTTTCTGTTGGTAGAATTGAAGATGGTGTTAGATATGCGAATAATAGAGGAAAATTAATATTTTGTGCAGGAGGAACTTCCACTAGCTTTACAAATTTTGTAGGAGTTATTTTTCCAGCTTGGATGAGTGAGACTGTAGCTGTTACAGGTATTAAAGAAGGTTCTGGATATAATAAATGTTCAAATTGCCATTCTGGAAGCACAATAGATTTTACAGTTGTTATGGAGCGTTCATCTTCAGGAAATAGCGCACCTGTTTTAAGTTATTATGAAAATCAAACAGATTATGTAGGAGGCTCTTCTGTAGCAACCGCTACTACTGCTGGTATTGCGGCTCTTGTATGGGCAAAAAATCCAAGTTGGACTAAAACACAAGTCTTAAATAAATTAAAACAATCAGCATCATTATATCCAAATAAAAATTCAGATTATGGATATGGAAATATAAACGCAGCTTTAGCAGTTCAATAAATTAAAAATACATTATTAATTCTTTTAAGAAACGGTTTAAAATATTTTAAACCGTTTTTTATGTTTATAAAAACAAATACAACTTATTATGTTTTACTAAAAATACCGTTAAATAGTTGTTTTTTAACTATTTTTTATATGATTTAATTGTTTTTTTTAATTACTTTTATGTTAATTAACCTAATTAATTTCTACTATGACTTTAGAATATCAAATAATAGACAAAGAATCTATTAGTTCTTTGCATTTTCCTAACACAGAAGTATTAAAGGATAAAGAAGAGGTGTATCAAAGGAAAAATGATCTTGACAGAGCTTTATCGTTAGGAAACTTAGAACATCTTAAGATAAAAATTTATTTTGAAGATGATGAAAGTATAAAAATGACAGAAACAACAATTTGGGGTGTAACTGATAATAGAATTATTTTAAAACAAGGTGTTGTTATTCCGCTTAATAGGATTCATAAAGTAATATAAAAATAGTAAAATTGAAAATTTACTCATAACCGTTTCACTTTCATTACTGATCCCGATAATTTATCTATTGAATTTTATGAAAAATAAGACCTCGTTTATAAAATTATAAACGAGGTCTTTACGTTTGTTATATGAGTTTTTTTTTACTTCTTAGCCTTAAAATAATCTTCAAAAGCTGTACATCCATAAATTAAATCTTCATAATAATTTGGATATTCATCTTTTAATTTTTTATAGGTTTTATTCAATTTAAAAATAGAATCGTTATATGCATTTTTCTCTCTATAATCAATGTTCGGACTCTCATTCATAATTTCGAAAGATTCGCATCGTCCTATCATTCGTAAACAAAGTGCTTTAAATTTATTATCTTTTGCATTTTTAAAAGCTAACTGATAATATTTTTTAGCCAAAAAGCCATTTCTAAATTCAGCCTCATCTTCAGGATAAGGTTCTACATCATAAGCAGAAACCCCAAAACGACGCATCATCCATGCATTACCATGAATAGTCATATTATAATAACAATTAGCCACTAGAAAATAGTAATAATCTTTATTGTTTGTCTTTTCTGCTTTTTCTATGTATTCAATCAGTTTTGCTGTTACTGTTTTTTTATTTAACTGAAAATTTTCTTTTTTCTTTATAAAATCGGGAGTATATTTTAATGTATAAAACGGATTTTCATCAAAATAATTACCATTATTATCCATTCTTTGCCATAAGCCATAATAATTATCCCATTGTTTATTATCTACTTTATTAAAATAAACTAATGCTTTCTCTAAATTATTTTTCCTAATGTATTGTGTTCCTACTAAATCATATAATCTAGGGATTTCATTTTTAATGAAACTATATTTCCAATTTGAAAAAGCATCTTTTGATTTACTATTTTCTTCAATATCTGCAATTAAACTTTTAACCTCATCAACTGAGTACATTACATTAATATATTGAAAATAATCATAAAAATAATCTACATAAGATCTTGTTTTGTTTTTTGACGATTTCCAAGTTACGTTACCTTGTAATGTTGAAAATAGTAACGCAGCATCAATTTTGTTTCCTTTATATTCTAATAGTCTTCCTATTGCAAAAATAAACTGAGAATTAGACTTGTTTTTTACTATTATATCATGAATTTCATTTGAAATTTTTGCGCTTCCTTGTTTTTCTTTAGAAACCAAACATAATGCTTTTGTAAGCTGTAATTGATTATATATTTGAGACTCTTTATCAAAGGATGTCTTCTCTAAATCTGAAATCTCTTTCAAACACGTTTCAAAATCTTCTGTTATAAATAACAATTGAACTTTTAAAACATTCCAATCTGTAGGATTACTTATTTTTTTAAGTTTTACTTTACTAGCAAATTCTAATACTTTTTTAGCATATTGCCTGTCTTTTGTAATTCTTGATTGGATAGCATTCAAAGAAAATTCGTTACTATATTTTTCGTTATCATTTAAACTGTTGACAGATGGATCATAAAGTGAGAAATAAGGTGTAAAAACCCAATCTTCGAGTTTATTTACTTCTCGCAATAACAAAAACGGCAATGTTACATTTGAAGCATCTAATTCAGATACTTTTTCGATATACTCTAAAGCTTGATCATGTTTCCTAATTGCTGCTAAAGCATATATATTTGCTTTTTCTTCATTAGTTTTAGCATAGGATAAGATGTTTTTTATAGCAATTGTTTTATCAAAAGTATAAAAAACAGCAAAACGTTTGTCAGGTGCATTTACAAAAACCTGAGCGGCATAATAGCTTTGTAACGCTTTGTTTGACTCTGTAATGGCTCTAAAATATAAACTCCAATAATAAACAAGATCTTTCTGTTTCGCATCTGAGAAATGAGAGTCAAATAATCGAACTATATCTTTTGTTTGTCCATTATAATAAGCTAATCGAATGGCTAAAAATGCATATCTTTTTTGTAATTCGGTATTTTTAACTTTTTGTGCTTGCTTTTCTGCTAACTGAATCATTTTTCCCCTTTCAGGAATCGAAACCGATTCATTTCTTTCCCAAGGATCATTATAAATAGCATTAAAAACTTCACATTGTTTTGCAAATTTTAAATATTCAAGAGCTTCTAAATCGTTTGTTAAATAAAAATATTGCAACATTTTATTTGCCGATTTATTATTGAATTGTTCCAAAGGAATACTATATACACACTCTTCAATAGCATCATAATTTACTTTACCTTTACAGTAGTTGTGCCAAAATACATTGTTTGGGTTTTCTTCACTTGTTCTAAACAATTCACTGTTAGGATAGAATAAATCTGACGAATAATCAAATTCGGAAAAACTATATAAAGCAAAATTATTAGGTTTTGAAAAGCAAAATCGGATGTCTTCTCCATAAGGATAAAATCCGCATGCAAAAACTGGAATAGAAAGACTATTCAGTAAAAAGAGAATAAAAACTAGAGATTTCTTCATTTGAATATTGTTTTAATTGTTCTTCATCAAGATGGAATAATGATATTGTTGTTTGTTTGTCAAAATTCACGTTTTTTTTGATAATTTCAATAGCTTTTTTTATTTCTTTTGCTGTGATCTCATCATATTTTATTTTATCACCTATTCGCAAATAAACATCTGCTATGGTTATATCTTTTGTAACTTCAAACCATAAAGGCTTTACTGGTTTTAAAATGGGTTTAATTTTTTCAAAATCAGTATAAATAACTTTAGTAAATTCATTATTCTGAAATAACTGCATCCATGAATAAACAGGTAAAGCTATATCTAAATGTAATGGATATTTTCTATTTTTGTTTAAATATTTACTCAATTCATTAGTATCTAAAATAGAGTTTTTAGATTTATCTTCTAATGGATTTATTAAATTGTAACACATTAATGTAGCTTTATCAACTGGAGGAATTCCCATTTTTTCAGGATATTTATAAGGATACAGACGAAGTGTACAACTTATCTTCTTCTTATAAATTTGCTTTAGTTTAGTTAAAAAATAAAAATAATTCTCTTTTGATTTAAGAGTCCAATCACAATCCATTTGAATTTCATTAATTTCTTCTACATCTCTTAAATGCTCTTCCTTCTTTTTATTGATTAAAAAAATAATATTATCTGCTAAAACATCAAGTTCTTCTTTTTTACTTTTCAGAAAAACTTCATTTCGAATATAAACACATGGAATGATTGAATAATTTTCTTTAGAATAAATAGACAAATTATTTTTTGAAACAGGAATATTTCCCATTAAATCATTGTGTTCTACTTCAAAAAACTTAACGTATAACTTGGATACATTTTGCGAATCAATAATTTTTTTTTCATTTTCTGATAAACGCCAATTATCAGATTTCCAATAATAAAAAGCATGTTCCACATTTTCAACCTTATTAGACTTAGAACACGATTGAAAAACTAAGATAAATAGGATTAATAATAAAGATTTTTTCATTTGAAGATAACCATTTTTAGTACAACGCAAATTCTGCATAAAATTATATTTCTTTGAGTTATTTTTAAACAAAAAATTAAAAATTAAACTAAATATTAAACATTCAAATAATGGTAATCTTCTTTATTGTTAAAAAAAATTATTTTCAATGTACTCGAAAATAGTATATTTACAATTAAAACAAATCTAAATGAAAGCAATTAAACAATTAACATTTTTCTCTGTAATCGCATTTTTTATTAGCTGTTCGCAAAATAAGGAAGAAATAATATTAACTCTTAATCAAAAAGTTGGTGATGAACAAACTATTGTTTCTGAGATAGAAACTAAAGGAAATGAACAGATGAGTATGAAAAGTACAGTAATAGCTCGTTTTAAAGTGTCTGCAAAAGATGCCAAAAATGTATATACCTATACTACTAATGTTCTTAATATTAAATCTGAAACTAAAATGTTTGGCGAAATTGAAGAATATGATTCAAACAAAGACGAATCTTTAATGACTAGTGATGAAAAAAGTATGCATTATGAATTTAAAAATGCTTTGGATTCAACATTTGAAATTCTTATTGATGAAAAAGGAAATATTGTAAAACCTTTTTATAATACAGATGGTAGTGGTTCTTCTGATGCTATTGTTGATATTAGCAACATTCAATTAGTGTTTCCTAAAGATAAAGTAACTATTAATAGCAAATGGGAAGATGAAAAAACAAACCCTTTAACAAAGACAAAAACAAAATCGACATACACAATTAAAGATATAACTGAAGATAAAATAATCATTTCAGTAAACGCTGTAATAGATGGAGTACCTGGATTATTAGAACAAAATAATGTTGCAGGTGAATATATTTTAAATAAGAAAGATTGTACTTTATTAAAAGGAACTTTAGAAATGAATTTACAAACAGGTGGAAAAGTGACTAATACCTATTATAAAAAGTAATTTATTCGCTAAGTAGTTTAATTACTTTCAAAATCCTAATAAAAAACCTCGTTCATTACAAACGAGGTTTTTATATACTACTCTCTCTTCTTTACTTATTTTTCTCCGGAATATTTGCCAAAATTTCTAATACAAATTTCCAATATTTTTGGGCAGAAGAAATACTTGCTCTTTCATCTGGACTGTGAGCTCCTTTTATAGTTGGTCCAAAAGAAATCATATCCATATCAGGATAATTAGTGCCTAAAATACCACATTCTAATCCTGCATGACAAGCAACAACATCTGCTTTTGTTCCATTTTGTTTTTCGTAAATTGAAGATAAAACATCTAAAATTTCAGAGTTAGCATTCGGTGTCCAACCAGGATAACTTCCTGAAAATTCTACTTCACAACCCATTAATTCAAATGCTGAACGCAATGAGTTTGCTAAATCAAACTTAGCTGTTTCAACAGACGAACGTGTTAAACACTGAATACTTAATTTTCCTTCTCCTACAATTACTTTTGCAATATTATTTGATGTTTCTACTAAGTTATCAAAATCAGCACTCATTCTATAAACTCCATTGTGAGCAGTGTACAAAGCACGTACTAAAAAGTATTGAGCCATAGGTGGCATCACTTTTTTAGGTGTTATAACCGATTTTTCAATTACAATTTGAAGATTTGGTTCTGTTGTTTTTAATTCTGTTTTTATTTCGTTGATAACATCTTGCATATCAAATACAAATGCTTCATCATATACATTAGCAATTACAACCTCAGCTACACTCTCTCTAGGAATTGCATTTCGTAAACTTCCACCATTAATCGAAGCTATTTGCAATCCGAAATCATCAAATCCATCAAATAACAAACGGTTCATGATCTTGTTTGCATTTCCTAAACCTTTATGAATATCCATTCCTGAATGTCCTCCATTCAATCCTTTTACAGTAATTGTATATCCAACCGCTCCTTCAGGAGTATCTTCTTCATCATATTCGGCAACAGCCGTTACATCTACTCCACCTGCACATCCTATATCTATTTCATCATCTTCTTCTGTGTCTAAATTCAATAAAATCTGACCTTCAAGCATTCCTCCTTGTAAGCCCATTGCTCCTGTCATTCCTGTTTCTTCATCAATAGTAAACAATGCTTCTATAGCTGGATGAGGAATATCTGTGCTTTCTAAAATAGCCATAATAGTAGCTACTCCTAATCCATTATCTGCTCCAAGTGTTGTCCCTTTTGCTCTAACCCAATCTCCATCTACATACATTTCAATACCCTGTGTATCAAAATCAAAAACAGTATCGTTATTTTTTTGATGTACCATATCTAAATGCGATTGCATTACTATGGTTTTTCTGTTTTCCATTCCTGATGTAGCTGGTTTTTTTATAATAACATTTCCAACATGATCTTTTATAGTTTTAAAGCCTAATTTTTGACCAAATTCCATCATAAAGGCAATTACTCGTTCTTCTTTTTTAGATGGACGTGGTACAGCATTTAAATCGGCAAATTTGTTCCAAAGGGCTTTTGGTTCAAGGTTTCTTACTTCTTGGCTCATTGTGTTTTATAGTTTCAAAAGTTATAAAGTGCCAAAGTTACAAAGTTTAAATTCTTTAATAAATGATTTCTAATTATATTTACGTTTTAATATTACAGCTTTGCAAAAAAAACACATACTTCCCTTATTATTAGTACTTCAAATTGTTCTTGTAAAAACATTAGCACAATTTCCAACATTCATTGAAGAATGGTATAGTAATGGATTATACCCTAAAATGGCTCTTCTTTCTAGAAGAATATTAGGCTGGATTCCTTTCTCTATTGGAGATATAATTTATTTCATTTTGATTTTTCTTTTAATTCGCTCAATTTGGAAGCATAGAAAAGGATTTTTTAAAAACTGGAAAACAAATGGATTAACAGTATTAAGTTGGTTTTCTATTTTCTATTTTCTATTCCACTTTTTATGGGGAATGAATTATTATAGAATTCCACTAAACGAAAAATTAAATATCAAAAAAGAGTATAGTATTGATGAGCTAGAAGCTTTTACCTATAAAATGATTAGTAAAACAAATGCTTTACAAAAATTAATCACAGGGAATGATTCTATTGCTGTAAAAATACCTTATTCTGATACAGAAATCTTTAATTTAGCTGTAAATGGGTATCAAAATTTGCCTGAAAATTTAAAATGTTTTCAATATACAAACAAAAGTATTAAAGCTTCTCTTTTAAGTTATCCTTTAAGTTATATGGGTTTTGGAGGATATTTAAATCCTTTTACTAATGAAGCACAAGTAAATGTTCTAAAGCCAAAATTTAACTCCCCAATGACTACTTGTCACGAAATGGCACATCAAACAGGAATAGGAAGCGAAAGTGAATGCAATTTTATTGGTTTTATTGCTGCTATTAATAATGATGACATTTATTTTCAATATTCAGCTTATAATTTCATCACTCGATATTGCTTAGGAAATCTGGAAAGAATTCAAGAAGGTAAAAGCGATATTTTTTTAACAAAATTAAATAAAGGTGTTTTAAAAAATTTTGATGAAAATGAAACTTTTTGGAAAGATCACCACACTCCTATTGATACTTTTTTTGAATATTTTTATGATAATTTCTTAAAATTAAATCAGCAAAAAGATGGTTTAGAAAGCTATAGTAAATTTGTTGGATTAATGATTAGGTATGATGAAAAATTTTAACTTAACATGAGTTTTAGAATAGCTTTTCTTCCTTTATTTTTTTTACATCTATTCGGTTACTCTCAGGATTATATTTATAAAGAGTTTGGATTAAATGAAGGGTTACCTAGTTCTCAAGTTTATGATATTTACCAAGACAAAAACGGGATAATTTGGTTTGCAACTGATAGAGGTATTGCAAATTACAATGGCTATGAAATAAAGACATTTGGAATAAAAGATGGAGTTCTAAATAATGTTGTTCTGAACCTTTATCCGCAAAAAAACGGTGTTGTTTACTGCTCAACTTTTAACAACCAGCTTTTCTATTTTAATGAAAATTTTACAGGATTTAAACCTTATAAATACAATAACCTATTATCAAAATATTTAAAAAATAATCAAACCATTTTAAATTTATATATAGATGATAATAACACTATAAACATAGGTTGTGAATCTATGAATGGAAAACTATCCATTTCAAATAATGGAAAAGTTACTACTAAAACGGTAAAAAACACATATTTATCAATTGAAAAAACATATACTGTTTTTGAAAAAAAACCTAATAATGCTATTTTTTATTATTTATCAAATAATTCTTCTCAAGTAAAAAATAAAGACTTTAATTTTATTAAAAATGAGAACAATGTTAAAAATCAGGTTATTCTACTTAAAAATGATAATTATTTAATTCACAAAAGTCTTAATTCCATTTCTATATTTAACAAAAATGGAGACAAGGTTAAAGAAATTAAAACCAATTATAATCCACTATATATAAAGGCATTGAATGAAACACATTTTTTCATTGGATATTTGTATGGTGGTGGGAAAATTGTTGATGTAAAAGGGAATATCATTGAAAGTTTCTTAGAAAATGAATCTATTAGTAATTTTTTAATCGATCATGAAGGAGGTTATTGGCTAACAACTCTTCATTCAGGTGTTTATTATATAAAAGAGCCCAAAATAAAAGTATATAGCCAAAGTCCATTAAGAAAACCTATAAACTCACTCACAAAAAACAATAAAAATGAAATTTTTGTAGGATATAATGATGGAAAAGTCTTAAAAATTGATTCTAAAGGGAATTCTTCTATTATTTATAATTCAAAAGAAAAACTAAGAGCATTTGTAGAATTTGATGCTAAAACAAATAACATTTATCTGCAATCACACAATCATTTAATTATTAATGAAAATTTCACAAACAAGCAAAAATATATAGCTTATGTATTAAAAGTTTCAGAACCCAGTGAAAAAGGATTGATTTTTTCTCATATAAATAGAATAACATTAGTTAGCGGGAAAGATAATGATACTTATAAATTAATAGCTTTCCCATTTAGGGTTCATGATGCTTGTTATTGGAATGATGACATTTATCTTGGTACTTTTGAAGGTTCATACATTTATAGCAATGAAAAACTCCATGATCTTTCCAAAATAAATAGTCTATTTAAAAATAGAGTTGATGATGTTGATTATAATGAAGAAAGAAACGAATTGTACTTTGCTACAATTGGTAATGGATTAATTGTATATAACAAGAATAATGAAAATGTATATTCAATTTCTAAAAAAGAAGGTCTTTTAAGCGATATTGTTAATGAAATTCATATTGAAAATAAAAATGAGATTTGGGTTTGCACAAATTCAGGCTTGAATAAAATATTTTTTGATAAAAATGGACATTATAAGATTACTGGATTAAAAAGCTCTAATGGTCTTCTAAATGATGGTATAAATGATGTTGAGATTCTTAATGATACCGTTTGGATTGCATCAAAAAAAGGATTAGTCTATGCTCCAGAATCATTGTTTGAAAATGTAAAAGAAGATAAAAACAATTATTTAAAAATTAATCGTGTATATGTAAATGATTCTCTTTCATCCATAAAAAGTTTAAAAAACCTTTCCTATTATGAAAACAGAATTGAATTGTTTTTTGAAGGTATATCTTTTAAAAACAATAATGAATTAACATATAAATATACTTTAGAAGGATTAGATAAAAAATGGTATTATACAAAAAACAGAAAAATTACTTTTCCTTCATTACCAAACGGAAATTACATTTTTAAAGTTGCAGTATTAACATCTCTTAAAGATAAAAACATTAAATATTTAAAAATTCCAATCTCAATAAAAGCCCCATTTTGGAAAACAAGCTGGTTTATCATTTTATCTATTTTTTCATTGATTACTCTAATTTATCTATTTTTCAAAACAAGAGTTCTGGTTTATAATCAAGATATTATTAGAGAATTATTAAGATTATTAATGAAAAAAATTAAAAGAAAAGAAAAATATTATGCTTTTAAAGAAGCTGGAAAAGAAATTAGAATCAAAACAGATACTATATTATATGTTAAGTCTTCTGGGAACTATATTGACCTTAAAACAGAGAACAAAACCTATACAATAAGATGTAAAATAGGCGATTTCATTTCTTCAACACCAGATCCATTAGAATACTTAAGAATTCATCGTTCTTACATTATCCGAATTGACAAAGTAGAATCAAAATCTAAAACTGAGATTGTAATTAAAGATGAAAAACTTCCTGTAAGTAATAGTTATGAAATAGAAATTGAAAAGCTCTTTTTTTAATATAAAACATTTATCACATTATAATACCAATTCGTCACATTTCTTAATTTGTTCATCACTATTTAGATACTGTTTAATCACAAATGCTTTAAAATAAGCTTCTTTATGCGATATAGGTACTACTTTTATCCTACAAACTTTTAAACATTTTAACATGAAAAAAACAGTCCTTCTCTTTTTTTTGTTCTCAGTATTATTTGCTTCTGCTCAATTTAATTTTAGTTTTAAATTTTATAATACAAATAATACACAAATAGGAGTGAATACACCTATTCAATATGACAATGCAAATAGTTGGTATTTATATACTCAACAAATAGACTTATCACAATCTGTTTGTGAAGGAGATCAAATAACTATTAAAAATTTTTCAAATGGGTCTTTACTTCCTTCAATTGGGAATTATAGCTTAACTTCTACTACATTATGGGATGTTAAACCAGGATATACTTATAAAACAAATCCTAATTTATCTTTTGATAATGCATGGAGTACTTCTGGGACAATTATTGATAATCAAATATGGAATAATAATACTGGAATAACATATACAATTCCGAACTCAACTGGTTCCGGACAATATGCTTATCATACTATTTTAATTGCGCCTGTACTCAATGGACATTTTGCTGGAGTTTACAACTCTAATTCTGGTTGTCAAAGAGTTATAGCATTAAAAATTAAAGTAAAAAAAGCACCTATTTGCATTACAAATAAGAACATTTGTGAAGGAGAATCAATAACTAATATGCTTTTAGGAATAGAATCTGGAATAACAGCTTCAAATTGGCTTCCAAATGATCCTAGAATAAATACTCCTACTCAAAACACAAATTACAGTGTTACCTTAAGTAATGGTACATGTTCTTTTAATTGCAGTTTTTCAATAAAAATAATTAAACCTGAATTTGAATTAATTTCTGACAACTATGTTTGTGGAGGTAATTTACCCTATTTAAGTGACATTAGCGTTTTTGATTATAATTATAAAAAAATAACAATTAATAATTTGGTTGTTTTTGATAATTATAATATAACAAATAATAATTATTTTGATAGTAATTATTATTTGAAACTAAACTCTTCTGGTATATATAATATTACTGTTACCTATATGACCTATTCGGGTGAAGAATGTTCTAAAACCTATACTATTAATTTATTAAAAAGTATTAAAATACCACTTCCTACTATCTTTTCAATGTGCAACAATTTTGAACAGATTTGTGCTCCATTAGCACCTGTAGGTTCTAATTATTCGTATCAATGGTGGGGACCATCAGCAGGAAGTAATAGTTCAACATTACTTAGTACTAGTTCTTGTTTTACTCCTAACGTGCATGGTAGTTTTTTATTAAAAGTTACAAATCAATATGGCTGTTCTGAAACACATCATTTTAGTGTTACAAACTCTATCCCTCAACCAAATTTAGGAAGTAACATTGTTGTTTGTAAAGGAGAAAGAATGCCTACAATTTCAATTCCTTATGAAATATTTGGAAACTCTGGTTATACAATTACATGGTATATAAATGGTATTGTTGTTCAAAATGGTGGCACTACATTACAAATGTCTCCTGGAAATGGAAGTACGGTTACTGTAACCATATCAAAGTCAGGATGCAAAACTCCATCAAACAGCATAACAGTTACTATACAAGATTGTAACCCAACTGCTATAATGTCAATTACTAACGGTGAACGAATTAATTCAATGTCATCAAAGTATGGTCCAATTAATGTTCCTGAAGTTTGTTTACCTGGTGCTATTATTGACGGTTCAGCAAGTCATCATGAGAACTCATATTTTGTAGAATTAGCAAAATTTGATTTAACAACATGGTCAGATATTGGATCTCCATTGTATTCTGGTTGGGTTCCAGGAGGAACAACAGTCCCAAATTATTTAAATGTTAGCACACTCTTAGGTACAAATCTTAACTTACAAACTGGTGTCGTTTATCGTTTCAGACTTGCTGTTGGCCCTATTTGGCATTCAACAGATGTATTCTTTACAGTAAAAACATGTCGTAGCTCACAATTATTTGTAAGTAAATCTGATGAGAATACAATAGGTGAAAACTTTATGACCGCTTATCCAAATCCTATAGAAAGTGATTTCTCAATTCAATTACAAAATGAAAGTAATGGAAAACTAGAAATTATAGATATTACTGGAAGAATAATTTACACAGAAGAGTTTAAGAGTAAAAAGAATTTTGAACTTAGTTTAGAAAACAACAATTCAGGGATTTATTTGGTAAAAATCACATCTGATACAATAACAACTACCAAAAAAATAATAAAAAAATAATAACAATAAAGCACTCTATTTTAAAAAGAGAGTGCTTTTAATACATTATACTGATGAAAAAAATATTATACTTTATAGCAATTATACTTTTTATTAATTATACCTATAGTCAAGAATTAATAAAAAATAATGGCTTTGAACAAGGAACAATCCCTACCTATTCTCCAGATTATATTGGTAATTTCCCTGAAAATGTTCCTTATTGGAGACAGGGCTGTGACACTGATAATGTTCTAGGTAATCTTCTCACTCCAGACATATTAACTCTTGGAGCAACAGCTTGTTATTGGAAAGTTCCAAACAGTGACCATACATTAAACTTACCTGTAAGAACAGCAGGAACAACAAGATATGTTTATTGTGGTTATAGTCAAAATCTTAATTTAAAGGAGTCTATAATTGGTGAGTTAAATCAACCTCTAACCGCAGGAACATATAACGTTTCATTCTATGGCTCAAAAGTGCAAGGAAAAGGATACTGTGCTGGATCTAACACAACATATCCATCAAACAATCCCGGAGCCACTATTGAAGTTATTTTAAGAAAATCAACAGATCTATGTAATTCATCTTCTGCTGTAATGTGGACTTCTACACAAATTAACACATTGGGAAGCTGGCAACAGTCTGGTGGTTCATTTGTTATTGATTGTGCTGCTGCTGCAAAAAACTATGATAGAATAGAATTTAGAATCAAAGCACAAAGCGGAGTTAATGGAATATTTTTAGATGATGTTTCCTTAAAAAAAGTAGATATAAATCCAATAATTAATGTTTCCAAATTTTATTGTTCAAATACTCCTCTAACTTTTTCTGGATCAATACCTTCAGGTGAAAATTCATTAACTCACATGTGGGAAATACAAGAATGTAATTACAATGGAACTATTTTAATAGGCTCTCCTTTACATAATCAATGGCTTTGGGGAAATCCGTCTCCATACACTTTTCCTAGTAGTCTAAATTTACCTTGTAATAAATATTATAGAGTAAAGCTAGCAACCAGCAATAATGTTTCTTGTGAATGGGTAGAATCTTCGAAAGTAATCTATTTAAATTGTGCACCAACTTTAAATCCTATTCCTAATCAGACTATTTGTAATGGAGATAGTGCTTCTTTTACCATTTCAACTAGTAATTGGCCTGTGCAAGTGTATAATGGAGCTTCGTTAGTAGGAACTTTTTATTCCAATCCTATAACTCTTTCTCCTACTCTAACAACCAATTATACTTTCAAAGTTACTAATGGTGCAAAATATAGTTGCTCAACAACACAGAGTACTACGATAACAGTAAAAAACTGTCCAAGAGCTTGTTTTTCCATTAAAAACATCTATAGTCAACAAACTGAACCATCTTTGTATGGACCTACATCCGTAAAAATATTATGTTTACCTCAAATTGAAATTGATGGAAGTTGCAGCACAAATGAACAAGGCTATCATATAAGAATTGCTGAGTTCAATCTTAACTCTTGGCAATTTATACCAGCAGATTATTACAGTGGTTGGGTTGGTTCAGGAACAGCTCCTAATTCAATAAACTTAACAAGCTTAATTTCTACACCTTCTGCAAATAATGGATGGACATCTCGATCATTTGACCCTACTAAATTATATATTGTAACTTTTGATGTTGGTCCAACTTGGCATTCTGCACCAGCTCAATTTTTTAGAGTACAAAATTGCATAAGCGTTAGTTTAGAAAATTTTAAAGATGATAAAACAAATACTACGATAAACATTTATCCAAATCCAACTAAAGATAATATCACAATTACAGTAGGTGAATTTGAAAAAATAATTTCCTATACAATTTATGATAGCACAGGATTTACAGTTGATCTAAATAGTAAATTTCATTCAGAATCTAACACGCAAAAAATAAATTTAAGCAATTTAAGAAAAGGACTTTACATAATTAATATAGAAACTGACAAAGGGAATTATAAAAAGCAATTTATTAAAGAATGATATCAATAACTTTTTTAATCTTAAACATTTAAATATAATAATCATGAAAAAAAATCTAAAAAAAATTAGCGATTTCAATGAAAAGCTAATTCAAAAAAATCAACTTTATACTATAACTGGTAAAGGTTTAATAACAGATCCTAATAATGATCCGGAATCAAGTAGTCCTGTCGGAGATGACAATGTCGCAAATCCTAACCCTAATCCAAACTATAACCCTATAACTAGGAGTGATAAAAAATAATTTTAGGTAATTAAATAACATTAATCCGATTATGATTTATACATAATCGGATTTTTTTATAAAATATAATATTGTTAATTCTTTAATTAAAGTAAAGCTATAAAAATATAATAAAAATTATATTTCATCACTTGTAAAACTCGCTATTTGCTTCTTTTTATAAGGTCTTATAATTAATCTTGCTTCTCTATCAAAACGAATATAATTGTAAACCCAGTTTAAAAATACAACTGCTTTATTTTTAAAACCAATTAATGAAAACAAATGCACAAACATCCAAACAAACCACGCAAAAACACCACTAAAATGATATTTTGGTAAATCTACAACTGCTTTATTCCTTCCAATAGTTGCCATTGATCCTTTATCTTTATATTCAAAAGGAATCATTTCTTTTTTATTAAGCAAACGAACTAAATTATCAGCCAAATGTCTTCCTTGTTGCATTGCGGGTTGAGCCATCATAGGATGACCTTGTGGAAAATCTTCTAAAGCCATAACTGCAATGTCTCCTATCGCAAAAATAGTATCATAACCTTCTACTTGACTATATTGATTTACTTTTATTCTTTCTGCTCTTTCAATTAAAGAATTAGCATCTAAACCACCTATTAAAGCTCCTTGAACACCTGCTGTCCATATTACTGTTGCGCTATCAAATGACAAATCAGAATTTGTGCTAACTGTTTTACTATCATATCCAGTAACACGCACATTTTTCCATACACTTACTCCTAGTTTTACTAAAAATTCTTCTGCTTTTTTAGAAGCATGTTCGCTCATGGTATTCAAAATTCTATCACCACTTTGAATAAGATTAATTTCCATTTTTCGAACATCTAAATCCGGATAATCCTTAGGTAAAATTGCTTTTTTCATTTCTGCTAAAGCTCCTGCTAACTCCACACCTGTTGGTCCACCACCTACTAGAACAAAATTCATTAAACTATTTCGTTCTTCTATATCATTAGTTAACAATGCTTGCTCAAAATTTTCTAGAATTAAACTCCTAATATTCAAAGATTGAGGAATTGTTTTCATCGCCATACAATTTCGCTCCATTTCTTTATTACCAAAAAAATTAGTTTTAGAACCTGTAGCTAATACTAAATAGTCATATTTCAATTCTCCAATATCTGCAATTATCCTATTTTTTTTAGCATCAATCTCCTTCACATCTGCTAATCTAAAGTAGAAATCATTATGTTCTTGAACAACTTTTCGAATAGGGTATGCAATAGAATCTGGCTCAAGACCTCCTGTTGCTACTTGATACATTAACGGTTGAAAATTATGATAATTATGTTTGTCTAATAATACAACTTGAGCCTTTTTATTTCTTAGTTTTTTGGCTAAAGCAATGCCAGCAAATCCTCCTCCAATAATAACAATTCTTGGGAAACTACTACGTGGTATATTCATTTTTGAGTCACTCTTTATGTGTCCCAAAGATACAAAGTTTTTAAATTTTAAAATTAAGAATATTTTTTTTCATGTTACTTTGTAACAACATTCATAAAATAACTACTTATAGAATATGAATTCAACATCGGAAGAACATTTTGTAAAACAATTACAAGAAAATCAGAATATAATCCACAAAATTTGTAGGTTATATACTACTGATGAAGACTCACATAAGGACTTATTTCAGGAAATAACTATTCAACTTTGGAAAGCCTTTCCAAAGTTTAGAGGAGATTCTAAATTTACAACTTGGGCATATCGAGTTGGATTAAACACAGCTATTACATTATATCGTAAGAAGAAAAAAACATTAAATACAATTGAATTTGATAATACTTTTCATAAAGTAAAACAAGAAGATTACAATTTTGAAGAGGAAGAGCAACTTAAACTCCTATATAGTGCCATAAGTGAATTGAATGATATTGAAAAAGCATTAGTTTTTTTATATCTTGAAGATAAAGATTATACCGAAATATCAGAAACACTTGGTATTAGTGAGGTAAATGCTAGAGTGAAAATGAACAGAGTAAAAGGAAAATTAAAAAAAATATTAAATCCGTAACCAATGGATGAACTAGATATATTAAAAAAAGATTGGAAAAAAAGAGATCATTCTTTCAACCAACTTACGGAAACAGACATCTATAAGATGATACACAAGAAGTCTTCTTCTATTGTGAAATGGATTTTGATTATAAGTATTTTAGAAATTTTATTTTGGACTACTTTAAGCTTTATAACATCCGATGAAAACTATTTTAAAACACTTGAAACATATCATTTAAATATTATAATACCTATTATAGGCATTATTAATTATTCAGTAATACTATTTTTCATCTTTTTATTTTATAAAAATTTCAAAAATATTAATACTACTGAAACTGTAAAAAAATTAATGCAATCTATTTTAAAAACCCGAAAAACTGTTACATACTATGTTTGGTACAACCTTATTATGACATTTTTGATGTTTATTTTAGTGTTTTCTTTCCAAATTAAATATGACGCTAATTTAAATAACCTTATTGAAAAAACGTCACAAAGTATGAATCCAAATATTTTCTATATATTATTATTCGCTTTCTATATAATTATTGCATTAATAATAATAGCTTTAATATGGCTATTCTATAAATTAATTTATGGCATTTTACTAAAACGATTAAACAACAATTATAAAGAACTTAAAAAATTAGACTTATGACAACTAGAATCATTTTAACAATAACTTCTTTTATTATTGCCTTGGTTACTAATGCTCAGAAATTAGACAATAGCCTCCTATGGAAAATTTCTGGAAATGGATTAGAAAAACCTTCTTACTTATACGGAACAATGCATGCTGTTTGTGAAACAAATATAGATGAAGATGTAATGAAAGCATTTGAAGAAACCGATCAATTATATTTAGAATTAGATATGGATGATCCAAACTTACAAGCTTCAATGATGAATGGGCTTATGATGAAAGATGGTATTACAATTACTTCTTTAATATCTGAAGATGATGCAAAACTATTAGATGCTTTTTTAATTAAAAATGTTGGATACTCATTAAGCCTAATCAATACATTTAAACCATTCATGGTCTCAACAATGTATTTACCTAAATTACTCGATTGCCCAATGAAAGCAGTAGATTTAGAACTAATGAAAATATCTAAGGAACAAAATGAAGAAACTTTTGGTTTAGAAACTGTAGAAGATCAGCTAGCTGTTTTTGATAGAATACCTTATAAAGTACAAATTGAAGAGCTAATGAAAGTAGCAAAAAATGGGTTAGTTAATGATAAAAAAGAAATTCAAAAGATGTTAACGGTTTACAAAAGTGAAAACATTGAAGAAATGCTAAAACTAACCAAAGATTCAGATAATAAAATAACTTCTAAATTTTCTGAAGAATTATTAATAAAAAGAAATAAAAACTGGATTCCTATTATTGAAAAAGTAGTAAAAGAAAAACCAACATTTATAGGAGTTGGAGCAGGTCATCTAGCAGGTAATAATGGTGTTATTAAATTATTACAAAAGCAAGGTTATAATGTTGAGCCTATTAAATAAAAAAACAATATCCCGTTATCAAAAAATAACGGGATATTCTATTAATATCTCCACATTCTTTCTTTATCAAGTTTTGCTTGTTCTTCTAATTCTTCTACTGGAATAACTTTCAAAAAAGATGGATGTTGCTCAATTGCATATTCAATTTTTTCTACAATGCTATCAACAGTGTCATTTTCATAATCTATATCTAAAGGTGGTTTTATAACAAAAGATTGCAGAATTCCTTTCTTTTTTATTCTAAGTCCTTTTCTATCAAAAGAACGTCTAAAGCCATCAATTACAATAGGAACTACAATTGGTTTATGTTGCATTATAATATGAGCTGTCCCTTTTCTTACAGGCTTAAAAGAGCGTGTAGTACCTTGTGGAAAAGTAATAACCCAACCATCTTCTAAAGCAATTTTAATATTTTCAGTATCATTAGGGTTTACATCCCTTTTAACATCTTCTCCTTTCGCTCTCCATGTTCGTTCTACGGTTATAGCTCCTGCATATGCTAAAACTTTTGGCAACAATCCTTCTGTCATTGTTTCTTTCGCTGCTACATAATACATATTCATTTTTGGTTGCCACAAATACCCTACATTCTTTATATTGTTTTCTCTTCCTTTCAATGCGGCATTAAAAACATGAAACATAGAAACAACATCTGCAAAATAAGTCTGATGATTTGATATAAATAATACGTTTGTATCTGGTAATGATCTAATAATTTCAGATCCTTCAATATGTAATTTATTAAATCCTCTATAGCGTTTATGAGTAAAAACACCTGCTATACGAATTAACCATTTTTTCAAAAATAATATATGTCCAAAAGGATTTCTTTTTATCAATCCCATAGTTTTTTATGTATTTAAGTCTAGAAATAGGGCTACAAATGTAATAAAACCTATCTCTTATTTATTAAAAAACAACTAAAAGTTAAATTACAATTACTAAAATTGAATTACATTTTTAATTGCTTCTTTTAATTCACTCATCATCATTGCTGTAGCTCCCCAAACTACATACTTTTCTACCATAAAAGCAGGTACTTCAATATCAGTTGCATAAGAAGTAGTCATTTTTACTTTAGTAATTGTTCGTTCATCTAAAAATAAAGATAAAGGAAATTCAAGTACACTTTTTACTTCATCAAAATCAGGAATAAACTTTAACTCTTCATTAGAAATTCCCATAAAAGGAGAAACTAAAAAATTACTTGGCGGGATATAAACTTTACTAAACGGTCTAATTACCTCTATCTTATCTGGAGAAATTCCAACCTCCTCATGTGTTTCCCTTAGAGCCGTCTCCGTTAAGTTTTTATCTTCTGTTTCTACCTTGCCACCAGGAAATCCAATTTGAGAAGAATGCACTCCAGGGTAAGTATTTCGAACAATTAAAGCTAAATGTGTTTGGGCATTCTTAGGATAAAAAAGCATTAATACAGCCGCTTCTCTTGGTTCCTTTTCAAGATAATCCATTTCTTTCAAAAAAGAAATTCTCTCAAGAGGAGCCATTTTTAAGTGAGCTTCTGTTGATAACAACTTTTCTTTTTCTATTTTTGGAACATATTTAATAAAATTCTGAAATAACATTTTTCTTTTTTTGAACAGATAAAGTTAATTCAATTTTTTAATATAAATTAATATTTTAAAGAATAATGTACAGTAAAGAAGAAGCACAAAGAATAAAAAAAGACTTTTGGATACAATTTGCCGAAGAATATCCTAGAAAATGGCTTTTATATAACACAAAAATTAAAGATGTATCATTTAAATTCTTTGTAGACAATAAAAAAGCTCAAGTTTTATTAGAAATAGAACCAAAAGAAGAAAAAAAACGTATAATATATTATGAGAAAATAGAGTCTTTAAAGACTATACTCTTTGAAGATTTCATAAATGATGCTATATTTGAACGAGATTATCATTTAGAATCAGGTAAAATTGTTAGTAGAATCTGGGTTGAAAAAAGAAATATAAGCATTAATAATAAAAATACTTGGAACGAAATATTTGATTTTTTTAATGAAAAAATGGATGCTTTTGAAAGGTTTTTTTATGAACATGAAGAATATATAAATGACTTAGAGACGAACACATAAATAGCGCTTTTGTATGTTAGATATGTAACATTTTCTCATTTTTTTAATTATTACATTTGAGTATTAAAATTATAACATTATGAAAATTTATCTTATTCTAATTTTAATTGCATTACAATCGTGTCAATCACAAACAAAAAAAGAAATAAAACTCAAGATAATAAAGAGTAATTCTGAATGGAAATCTCAACTTACCGAAAAACAATATGAAGTACTTAGAAACAAAGGAACTGAAAAAGCATATACTGGTAAATATTGGAATCATTTTGAAAAAGGAAAATATGTCTGCGCTGCTTGTGAAAATGAACTTTTTACATCAGATACAAAATATGAATCACACTGTGGTTGGCCATCATTTGATCAGGCTATAAAAGGCTCTGTAATTTATAAAGAAGATTTAACTTTTGGAATGATACGTACAGAAGTAATGTGTGCAAAATGTGGTGGTCATTTAGGACATGTTTTTGATGATGGTCCAAAAGAAACTACTGGAAAACGATTCTGTACAAATTCTGTATCTATAAAATTCATTCCCAAAAATAATAAATAGCCCAAAACAAAAACATCTAAACTTATATTATATAAATATGCTAATAACTTCAATCAGAGAAAATTTTTCAGAAATTATAGAATTACTTAATCAACTTAATGATGAAGACTATATATTTTGTCACCCAGAATTAAGTAATGCTACAATTGGAGAGCATACTAGACATATAATTGAGCTTTATCAAGCTTTAATTGATAATTATAATACTGGAGTTATAAATTATGATAAAAGAGCAAGAAACATATTAATTCAAACTTCTATTATAGAAGCAAAAAGAGCAATAAATAGTATTTTATCAAAAATAGAACTCCCAAATAAAAAGCTAATTCTTGAACAAGGAACTTTACAAATACGTTTTAGTGTTGATACAAACTATTTTAGAGAACTTCTATATAACCTAGAACACAGTATACATCATCAAGCCTTAATAAAAGTAGCTATAATAAAAAACCAAAATATTGAAATTTCTCATAACTTTGGTGTTGCTAAATCTACAATAGAATTTAAAACACAATGTGCACAGTAACTTTTGTCCGTCTAAAAGATAGTTTTTGTATTACATCAAGTCGAGATGAGAAAGTTGCTAGAGAAAGAGCTATTCATCCTACAAAATACATAATAAAAAATAAAGAAATAGTTTTTCCAAAAGATCCAAAAGCAGGTGGAACATGGTTTGCCCATGATAAAAAAAACATCTTAGTTCTACTGAACGGAGCAAAAGAAAAACATATTCCAAAAACGAATTACAGAAAAAGTAGAGGGCTTATTTTAATTGATTTAATAATTACTGATAACCCTTTAAAAGAATGGCATTCAATTGATTTAAACAACATTGAACCATTTACAATAATATATTTCAACGGAATAAAACTATATCAATTTCAGTGGAATGAAATTGAAAAAACTACTCTTGAATTAAACAGTAATGAAAATCACATTTGGTCTTCATCAACTCTATATGAAGAAGAAATAAGAGAAAAACGAAATAACTGGTTCAACAAATTTCTAGTAACAAACTCAGAAATAAAAGCTAATTCTCTTCTAAATTTCCATCAATTTACAGAGCCAACAAACAAAGATTTTGGTCTTCAAATTAACCGAAATAATATTTTAAAAACCGTTAGTATCACTCAAGTAGAAATTAAAAACGAAACTATTTCGTTACAATATATTGATTTATTCGATTAATGAAAAAAATAAAATTATTCCTCCATAAGTTAACTAATTGGGAGTATTGGCCTTACCAAATTGTATACTTTCCTGTATATTTTCAATATTTATATTATGCAGTAAAAGCTAGATCCTTTTTCTTCTTTAATGCTTCAAATCCCACTATCAAAAATGGAGGATTCTTTATGGAGTCAAAAAAAGAGATCTACGATTTAATACCTCAAAAATACTATCCAAAAACGTTACTTTTCATCAAAAACACATCAATTGAAGTTGTAAAAAAATCAATAGAAAATAATCAATTAAACTATCCTTTGATTGGTAAACCAGATATTGGACTAAGAGGTACTGCTGTTAAAAAAATAGATAATGAAACCGAACTCACAAATTATATCAAACGAGCTGATTTTAACTTTTTGATACAAAATCTTATCCCATTTCAAAATGAAATAGGACTATTTTACGTAAAACTTCCAAACGAAAGAACAGGAACGATTACTGGAATAGTGCAAAAAGAATTTTTAATTATAACTGGAAATGGAAAAAATACAATTAGAGAACTTTTAAACCAAGATCCAAGATATCAATTCCAAATAAAAGCTCTAGAAAAAGAATATCCTAATAAAATAGACGAACTATTACCTAAAAATAAAAGCATCAATTTAGTTCCTTATGGAAATCATTGTAGAGGCACAAAATTTGTTGATGCAAGTGATAAAATATCGCCCAAAATGATTGATACCTTTAACAAAATTTGTGATGAAATAAATGGGTTTCATTTTGGCAGAATGGATATAATGTTCAATAATTATGAAGATTTAGAAAATGGTATTAACTTTCAAATAGTAGAGATTAATGGAGCTATTAGTGAACCTACACACATGTATGATCCAAAACATTCATTATTATATGGATGGAAAGAACTTACTAGACATTTTAAATATATGTATCAAATAAGCGCACATAACAAAAAAAATGGTGTCAGATATTTAACTTTTAGTGAGGGAATAAAAGAATTCAAAAAACATCATGAATATTACGATACAATTCTAAAATTTTAACTTTCAAAACTTAAAAGCAACTTATAAATAAGTTGTTTTTTTTATATAATAATATGTTACCATAGAATAACAATTCATAAAAAAATAACTCTTCATTATTATCATCATTAAAAAAAATTCATAGTATACTTGAGAATAAAACTTATAAAATAACTCCAAATAAACCTTAAAATACTAAATTAGAACGAAGTATTCTAAAAAGCATAGTGAGTTTATACAAAACCTATAAATAAGTAAAAAGACTTATTATTAAAAAGCATTCACTAGTTATTAAAAGCTCTGAATGAAATAACCACAAAATTAGTCACAATTTTTGTGGTTATTTCATCTTTAATGCTTTCTCAATTGCTATTTAATCCTATTTTACCTACCTATGTTATAGTAAATAATCGTTGAAATTACTCAACAATAATATGTGTAAACTTGGTAATAGCTAAGAATAATAGAAAAACAACTCTATATCATATATTTTATTCAGATAGAGGTGAAATAACACCAAAATATGTATACCCTAAGAGGCATAAAAACAGTACTTTATGAAAATAAAATTAGCACAAGAATCGATCCAATAAATTTTAAAAACAAAAAA